>CAJNCB010000001.1:305833-611667 GCA_905221155.1 bacterium
TTTATAAAAGGAGGTCTGCGCCTCCTTTTTGTTGTATAATAAATGCGAGAGGAAAAACGATGAGAGTGATTGAGCAAGCATTATTAGAAAAAGTCATTATTGAACGTTCTCGTACCAGTCATAAAGGAGACTATGGCCGTCTGCTATTGCTTGGTGGGACTTATCCTTATGGTGGTGCTATCATCATGGCTGCTTTGGCAGCTGTTAAAAGTGGAGCTGGTTTGGTGACCGTTGGAACAGATAGGGAAAATATCCCTGCTTTACACAGTCATTTACCTGAGGCTATGGCCTTTTCTCTTCAAGACCAGCAATTGTTAAAAGAACAATTGGAGAAGGCAGAAGTTGTTTTGCTGGGGCCTGGTTTACGAGACGATGCTTTTGGAGAAAATCTAGTAAAACAAGTCTTTGCTAGCTTAAGACAGAATCAGATTTTGATTGTAGATGGAGGTGCCTTGACTATTCTTGCTAGAACAAGTTTGTCGTTTCCATCTAACCAGCTTATCTTAACTCCCCACCAAAAAGAATGGGAAAAGCTGTCTGGTATTGCTATTGAAAAGCAAAAGGAAGATGCAACAGCTAGTGCCCTAACTTCCTTCCCTAAAGGAACAATTTTGGTAGAGAAAGGTCCAACTACTCGTATTTGGCAAGTTGGCCAATCTGATTATTACCAGTTACAGGTTGGCGGTCCCTATCAGGCGACTGGGGGAATGGGAGATACTCTTGCTGGAATGATTGCAGGATTTGCAGGCCAATTCCGACAGGCCAGTCTCTACGAACGTGTGGCAGTAGCAACCCATCTTCATTCAGCCATAGCCCAAGAACTAGCTCAAGAAAATTATGTGGTCTTGCCGACGGAAATCAGCAGCCATCTCCCCAAAATAATGAAAAAAATATCTCAAAAAGGCACCTGATAGTTTAGGCGCCTTTATATCTTTTAGAAAAATCCTTTAATCTTGCCAACGAGGCCATCTAGACCTTCAGAACCAGAAATCAACTGCTGAGCTTGAGAGAAGTATTCTCCAAGCTGTTCTTGATTTTCTGCAACAAATGTTTTTGCAGCTTCGAAATCTTTTGTTTCGATTAATTCTTTTACTTGGTTAAACAAATCTAATGGGTTCATCTTATTTCTCCTTTTCTGTACTTAACTATTTAATCATCTTTATGATAAAAAATCAACTGTTGTTGCTTTTGACTAGGACCTGTTTTTATCTACAAGTTCTCATAACTAAGATTCTAACTACCAAAACAAGGTGGACATAAAAATAAAAATGTTCGGGTTTTTCTAGTGTATCCATGAAATAAAAAAGGATACATGTTATAATAAAAGTAGCTCTTTAATGGAGGTGTTTGAGTGGAAAATCTGAAGAAAATGGCAGGTATCAAGGCTGCTGAGTTTGTCAAGGATGGGATGGTTGTCGGACTGGGAACGGGTTCTACTGCCTATTATTTTGTCGAAGAAATCGGTCGTCGTATCAAGGAAGAAGGATTGCAGATTACAGCTGTAACGACTTCTAGTGTGACTAGTAAACAGGCTGAAGGGCTTAATATCCCACTCAAGTCTATTGACCAAGTAGACTTTGTCGATGTGACAGTCGACGGGGCGGATGAAGTGGATAGTCAGTTTAATGGAATCAAAGGTGGTGGTGGTGCCCTCCTGATGGAGAAGGTTGTGGCAACGCCCTCAAAAGAATATATTTGGGTAGTGGATGAAAGCAAGCTAGTCGAGAAACTGGGTGCTTTTAAATTGCCAGTAGAAGTGGTTCAGTATGGCGCAGAACAGGTCTTTCATCGTTTTAAACGAGCTGGCTACAAACCAAGTTTCCGTGAAAAAGACGGCCAACGTTTTGTGACTGATATGCAGAACTTTATCATTGACCTTGCCTTGGATGTCATTGAAGATCCAATTGCCTTCGGGCAAGAATTGGACCATGTCGTTGGCGTCGTGGAGCATGGCTTATTCAACCAAATGGTGGATAAGGTCATCGTAGCTGGACGAGACGGGGTTCAGATTTTAACTTCAACAAAAGCAAACTAATCAACATAATAAGGAGACACATTATGTCAAAATTTAATCGTATTCACTTGGTGGTACTAGATTCTGTGGGAATCGGTGCAGCGCCAGATGCTAATAACTTTATCAATGCAGGGGTTCCAGATGGGGCTTCTGACACATTGGGACACATTTCAAAAACAGTTGGTTTGAATGTGCCAAACATGGCTAAAATTGGTCTTGGAAATATTCCTCGAGAAACTCCTCTCAAGACTGTACCAGCTGAAAGCAATCCAACAGGATATGCAACAAAATTGGAAGAAGTATCTCTTGGTAAGGATACAATGACTGGTCACTGGGAAATTATGGGACTCAACATTACTGAGCCTTTCGATACTTTCTGGAATGGATTCCCAGAAGAAATCTTGACAAAAATCGAAGAATTTTCAGGACGTAAGGTCATTCGTGAAGCCAACAAACCTTACTCAGGTACAGCTGTTATCGATGATTTTGGACCACGTCAAATGGAAACTGGGGAGTTGATTATCTATACTTCAGCAGATCCTGTTTTGCAAATTGCTGCCCACGAAGACATTATTCCTTTGGATGAATTGTATCGTATCTGTGAATACGCTCGTTCAATTACCCTTGAGCGCCCTGCTCTTCTAGGTCGTATCATTGCCCGTCCTTATGTGGGTGAACCAGGTAACTTCACTCGTACAGCAAATCGTCGTGACTTGGCCGTATCTCCATTTGCACCAACTGTTTTGGATAAATTGAACGAAGCAGGTATCGATACTTATGCTGTTGGTAAAATCAACGATATCTTTAACGGTGCTGGTATCAACCATGACATGGGCCACAACAAGTCAAACAGCCATGGAATTGATACACTATTGAAGACCATGGGCCTTGCTGAGTTTGAAAAAGGATTCTCATTCACAAACTTGGTTGACTTTGATGCCCTTTACGGCCACCGTCGTAATGCTCACGGTTATCGTGATTGCTTGCATGAGTTTGATGAACGATTACCTGAAATTATTGCAGCCATGAGAGAGGATGACCTTCTTTTGATTACTGCTGACCATGGAAATGACCCAACCTATGCAGGAACAGACCACACTCGTGAATATATCCCACTTTTAGCTTACAGCCCTGCCTTCAAAGGAAATGGTGTCATTCCAGTTGGACATTTTGCAGATATCTCAGCGACAGTTGCAGATAACTTTGGTGTTGAAACTGCCATGATTGGGGAAAGTTTCTTAGATAAATTGGTATAAGATGACGCGCTATGCTTTACTTGTTCGGGGCATTAATGTAGGTGGGAAAAATAAAGTTATCATGGCGCAACTTCGTCAAGAACTGACAGAGTTGGGACTGGAAAAGGTTGAAACCTACATCAACAGTGGCAATATTTTCTTTACTTCGACAGACCCCAAAGCCCGATTGGTTGAAAAGTTAGAGGCTTTCTTTGAAGTCCATTATCCGTTTATTCAGAACTTTTCCTTGCTGAGTCAGGAAGACTATGAAGCAGAGCTGGAGAATCTGCCAGATTGGTGGACTAAAGACCTGGCTCGAAAAGATGTGCTCTTCTACACGGAGAGCTTGGATGTGGATCAAGTGATCGAGAAAGTGGACAGTTTGGAACTGGTAGATGAAGTCGTTCATTTCGGAAGACTTGGGATTTTCTGGGGGAAATTTTCTGAAGAATCCTACTATGCAACTGCCTATCACAAATACTTACTCAAGATGCCTTTCTACCGCCAAATCACCATTCGTAATGCTAAAACTTTTGACAAAATCGGTCAAATGCTAAAAAAATAATAAAGGAGACACAATGACGTTTTTAAATAAGATCAAGGAAACAGCTGCCTTCCTGAAAGACAAGGGAATCCAAGCACCTGAGTTCGGTCTAATCCTTGGGTCAGGACTGGGAGAACTTGCAGAAGAAATCGAAAATCCAGTTATAGTAGACTATGCTGAAATTCCAAACTGGGGTCGTTCGACAGTAGTTGGTCACGCAGGGAAATTGGTATATGGTGACCTTGCAGGTCGCAAGGTCTTGGCTCTTCAAGGTCGTTTCCATTTCTATGAGGGAAATCCTCTTGAAGTTGTGACTTTCCCAGTACGTGTGATGAAAGTTCTCGGATGTGAAGGTGTCATTGTAACCAATGCAGCTGGCGGTATTGGTTATGGGCCTGGTACTTTGATGGCTATTTCAGACCATATCAATATGACGGGGCAAAATCCATTGATGGGTGAAAACTTGGATGAATTTGGTCCACGTTTCCCTGATATGTCTAAAGCCTACACACCAGAATACCGAGCTACTGCCCATGAAGTGGCTAAAAAACTTGGTATCAAGCTTGATGAAGGTGTCTATATCGGTGTTACTGGTCCAACTTATGAAACACCAGCAGAAATTCGTGCCTATAAGACACTGGGAGCTGATGCAGTCGGTATGTCGACTGTTCCTGAAGTTATTGTGGCGGCCCACTCAGGCTTGAAAGTTCTCGGTATTTCATGTATTACTAACCATGCTGCAGGTTTCCAAGAAGAACTCAACCACGAAGAAGTTGTAGAAGTGACTGAACGTGTTAAAGGTGATTTTAAAGGCTTGCTTAAAGCGATTCTTGCAGAATTATAATCATGTTAAAGGACTTGAGGAGATTTTTTCGAAAGATTCCTTATAATTTTAGATTATTCCTAGCAGTAATTCTACAAGGAATAGTTTCGGGTTTATCTGGTATATTTCTCCATTATCTTTTAGAGATAGTTGAGAGTCTAGCTTTTGGTCAGTCAGAGCATCATAGTGGATTTTTGACAGATGGAGTTTCCTCCTCACGGATAGGACTAAGTTTAATAATCGTGGGTCTTGGTTCATCCTTGGTCTGGTATTTCTTGCAAAAAGGGTCGAAAATTTATTCCATCAAAGCTCAGATGAAGGATGAGACTTCACAATACAAGCTTCATTTTTTAAGACAGCTATTTCATTCAATTTGGCAGATTATTGCAGTTGGAGGGGGAGCCCCTATTGGCAAAGAAGCTGCACCACGAGAGATTGGAACTCTATTTGCAGGGCCAATTGGAAAAATATGTATACTGTCCATGAAGGATCGTATCTTTCTACTTGCTTGTGGTGCTGGTGCTGGTTTAGCGGCTGTTTATCAGGTTCCATTAACAAGTGTCTTCTTTGTTTTTGAAACTCTAGGAATTGCTCTATCTATTAAACGATTTGTCTTAGTCGGTTTGACAACCTATGTCTCAACCTATATAGCAGGCTGGGTTATTTCAGATCAGGCTCTCTACCAGATTCCAGCTATCACATGGTCATTAAAGGAAATATGGATTATTCCCTTATTACTTCTTTTCTTAACCCCACTAGCTTGGCTTTTTGGTCGCTTAAGTAAGGCAGCGTCTTCAAACAGAATAAAAGATAAACTAATACTTCTCACATTGCCCTCAGCTTTTCTTTTTCTTGTTGGTCTTGCAAGTTCCTTTCCACATCTACTTGGCAATGGACGCATGATGGTTCAGGAAATTTTAAATGGTAGCAGTGGTAAAACAGTACTTCTCATGTTTTTCCTAAAAGCAGTGGTCGTTCTTATTATCCTTTGGGCAGGGGCCTATGGTGGTACTCTTACGCCATCTTTTGCCTTGGGGATGGCTGGAGCTACTCTCTTGGGCATGATTCTAGGTTTGGACAGTCAGCCAACCGTTTTACTTTTGGGATCGGTTTGCTTTTTGTCTGTGACCTTGAGGGCGCCCTGGTCTGCAACTGGATTAGTTATAGGTTTCACTGGGCTAGGTATAGATTCTCTTCCGTATCTCTTAGTAACAGCTGTTTTAGCCTATGAATTTGCAAAAATGTTAGACCGCTTTCCTTGGGCTAGCATACTGTGTCAGAAGTTAAAGAATAAAGTAATTAGGTAGGAAATGCCTATTTCTTCTAATCAAGGATTTATCTTAAAAGATTAAAAACTATTGTCAGTTTATCAATAACTGTTTTAAATAAAAATGTAGTAGGCTTATCGGAGTCATGATTGAATACGATTTTTACTAGCTATAAAAATAAAAAAAGAAAGGTAGAGCGTGTGTTTTGATTTGAACACGAGCGGAAAACTTTTCTAAAAACTCAGAAGAGAAGGGAGTTCGGATTTGAATAAAAGCCGCTCTAATCTTCTCAATATCATCAAAATTAAGAAAGAAAGGAATTGAACCCACCCTAAAAGCAGTGGGAAAAAGATAGTTGGTCTAGCGAGCATCACTCACTGCACCCAACTCCTATTTTCCCTTTGCTTTTTGACGGGTTTGGTATCTTATATTATGTCTATCCATATTGCTGCTCAGCAGGGTGAAATTGCTGATAAAATTCTTCTTCCTGGGGATCCTCTTCGTGCTAAGTTTATTGCGGAGAATTTCCTTGAAGATGCTGTTTGTTTTAACGAAGTGCGTAACATGTTTGGTTACACTGGTACTTACAAGGGCCACCGAGTATCCGTCATGGGAACTGGGATGGGGATGCCATCGATTTCGATTTATGCGCGTGAGTTGATTGTGGACTACGGTGTGAAGAAATTGATCCGTGTGGGAACTGCGGGTTCTTTGAATGAAAATGTCCACGTTCGTGAATTAGTTTTGGCGCAAGCAGCTGCAACCAACTCTAACATTATCCGTAACGACTGGCCACAGTACGATTTCCCACAAATCGCTAGCTTTGATTTGCTGGACAAGGCCTACCATATCGCCAAAGAACTCGGTATGACAACCCACGTTGGGAACGTTTTGTCATCTGATGTCTTTTACTCAAACTACTTTGAAAAGAATATCGAGCTTGGTAAATGGGGAGTCAAGGCTGTGGAAATGGAAGCGGCAGCCCTTTACTATCTGGCAGCCCAACACCATGTTGATGCGCTAGCTATTATGACTATCTCTGATAGCTTGGTCAATCCAGATGAAGACACGACTGCAGAAGAACGCCAAAATACCTTCACCGATATGATGAAGGTTGGATTAGAAACCTTGATTGCAGAATAATTATAGCCAAAAAGGAAGCCCTTCTTTATGAATTGGAAGACTTCCTTTTCTTATCCAGAAATTGATCTATCTCTTTTTGTGATCTGAGGATGACCACTTTATATGGATAGTTTTTTTGAATCCACTTGTAGCGTTCCTTAGCGGATTTGCTCCGTCCATCCCAGAGAATCCATCTGATAAACTCCCAATTAAATTGTTCTTGACAACCAGCTGCCATACTTTCTCTTACCTTGCCTCGGTATGTGAGATAACGTTTAAAGGCTCGAAAGAGACAGGTCCATGGTGAAAAGTTGAGAAAGATGATTTGGTCAGCTTCCTGCATTCTTTCTTCGTAATAACACCAAGAATAATTACCATCGATAACCCAAGATTCATGCTTGGTGAGAAAGTTTTTCATCTCGGTCAACATCCATTCGCGATCACTATCTTGCCAACCAGGTTGAAATTGCAGTGTATCCATGTGAAGTTTTGGGATGGAGTAGTATTGAGACAACTTTTCAGCTAGCGTTGACTTACCAGCACCAGAATATCCGATGATTGCGATTTTCATTTTCTACCTTTTCCTATTTGGGGACAAAAAAACAGCCTCTGTGGACTGTTTCTTATTTAGCAAGTTTAGCTGAAAGACGAGCTTTATCGCGGCTTGCTTTGTTTTTGTGAATCAAACCTTTAGTTTCTGCTTTATCGATAGCTGAGCTAGCAGCACGGAAAAGTTCTTCAGATGGGTTTGCTTCGAAAGCTTTGATAGCAGTACGCATAGCTGATTTTTGAGCTGAGTTCTTTTCGTTTTGTTTAACGTTCAATTCAGCGCGTTTGATAGCTGATTTAATGTTTGCCAATGTTCTTACCTCCATATTTACTAACTATACCATTATATCTGAAAACTTACGTTTTGACAAGGGAAAATTATTTTTTTAAGTAAATTTCATCGATTTCATGGTTCTTTGTTTTATGAAGAATCACTTCTGCACGATTTCTAGTTGGTTCAATATAATTTTGTAGATTTGTGAGATTGATACTAGTCCAGACTTGATGGGCAAAGGATTCCACTTCCCCAATCGGCATTTGAGTAAAACGATAATAGTAGCTATCAGGATCGTTTTGGGCTAGGCTCAGCATTTTCAAGAAACGGTCCAGATACCAACTCTCAATATCATCCACCCCAGCATCAACATAGATAGAAAAGTCAAAGAAGTCGGTGATATAGAGACGCTCGTTTTGTGGGTTTTGAAAGACATTGATTCCCTCGACAATCACAAAATCAGCAGCTTTAACGCTTTGCTTTTCCTCAGGTACGATGTCGTAGACTTCATGAGAATAGACAGGAATATCTACATCTTGTCCATTTTTGATGCGATCCAAGAAGTTGAGAAGAGCTTCCATATCATAGCTTTCAGGAAATCCCTTACGATTTAAAATTCCTTGCTCAATCAAGGTCTGGTTGGGATAGAGAAAGCCGTCAGTCGTTACCAACTCCACTGTAGCATCTGTAAGCGTACGGGACAGTAGGATTTGAAGTAGGCGACTGGTTGTGGATTTTCCAACGGCAACACTCCCAGAAACCCCAATGATAAAAGGTTGGGATTTGCTTTCACGTTGAAGGAAAATTCCTTTTGAAAAGGCCAAATCATCCTTGGTACGCTTGTAAATCTGGATGAGATGGGCTAGGGGAAGATAGACATCGGTAACATCCTGCAAGCTAATCTGGTCATTAAAGCTCTTGATGGATTCTAACTCTTCCTCTGTCAAAGGAGGTGTCGTCTTTCGATGTAAGGATTGCCAAGTCTGGCGGCTGATTTTTTCAAAATGTAAAAATTCGTTGGTCATTTGTTTTCCCCTAGATATTTTGTCTATCATATCATAAAAAACTAAAAAAATAAAGCGGTTTCTTGATGATAGTAAGCCAATATCGTATAATAGAGGTAGATAGAAACTGAACAATTTATTGATGAAGTAGGAGATGGTTTCTGATGATTTATAAGCTATTAAAGGATAATTTTTAGTTCACAATTTACAGGAGATGTGCTATGAAAATCTTAAAAGGTTACATATTGGAACTCTGTTTTATTTTAAGTTTTGCCCTACCTTTTTTAAGAGGAGCGAATGCGGATAATGGTAGACGCTTTGTGGAAATCTATTACGGTTTTACTTTTTTGATGGAACATGCCATTGTAACAGCTGTCTTTATCAGTTCGCTCTTGATTACTTTCTTCCTAAAAAAGCGGTGGACAAAATGGCTTGCTGCTGGTAGTTATGTCTTTTTAGTCCTATGGATTGCTACAGAGGGTTATTTCTTCCGCATGTCAATAGAAGATTTGATACGACTTTGGACAAGTTTGGAAATCCTGACACAAACTTATCAGTTGGGTTTTTATCTAAACATTTTGTTGGGAATGTTGTTGATAATAAAGTATTTTAAGTTTAAGCAATCGTAATAAAAATGCGCCCGATTACAGATGATAAACTTTTTGTTTTATCTGGACTCTGATATCTTATAGATTCCAATGACTTGTCATTCGTTTCTAATAATTAAAAGAGATTGAAGAAGAGGTTTTAGTGACTAGCTTTCTTCAATCTTTTTCGTTTTATTAGCAATTTGTAAACGATTTACAATTTAAGTTAAATTATGGTAAAATAGTTTCATGAGTAAAATGTATTATGCAGAGAATCCTGACGCTGCTCACGACATTCATGAGTTGAGAGTGGACTTGTTGGGAGAAAACATGACCTTTTTGACGGATGCGGGTGTTTTTAGCAAGAAAATGGTTGACTTCGGAAGTCAACTCTTGCTCAAGTGTCTTGAGGTCAACCAAGGAGAAACTGTCCTTGATGTAGGCTGTGGTTATGGGCCTTTGGGCTTGTCCTTGGCTAAGGCTTATGGAGTTCAGGCGACCATGGTTGATATCAATAATCGTGCCTTAGATTTGGCGCGACAAAATGCTGAACGAAATAAAGTAGAAGCGACGATTTTCCAGTCCAACATCTATGAACAAGTTGAAGGGAAATTTGACCATGTCATTTCCAATCCCCCTATCCGTGCGGGCAAGCAAGTGGTTCATGAAATCATTGAGAAAAGTAAAGATTTCTTGGAGACTGGCGGGGATTTAACAATCGTTATCCAGAAAAAACAAGGGGCACCGAGTGCCAGGTCCAAGATGGAAGATGTGTTTGGCAATTGCGAAATCGTAAAAAAAGACAAAGGGTACTACATCCTTAGAAGTGTGAAAGAATGAGAGCAGTTGATTTAATTCAAAAAAAACGAGACGGTGAAGAACTGACTTCAAGTGAAATTGAATGGCTAGTTGAAGGCTATGTATCAGGAACTGTTCCTGATTATCAGATGTCTGCCTTTGCTATGGCTGTTTATTTTAAAGGAATGACGACTCGAGAAATATCTGATTTGACTATGAAGATGGTCAAGACAGGCCAAGAATTTGATTTATCAGCTATTGAAGGGGTTAAGGTTGACAAGCATTCTACAGGTGGTGTTGGTGATAAGGTGACCTTGATTTTAGCTCCCCTTGTTGCTAGTTTTGGTGTGCCTGTGGCAAAAATGAGTGGTCGTGGTCTCGGCCATACGGGTGGAACAATTGATAAATTGGAGTCTATCAAGGGCTATCAAGTGGAACGCAGTCAAGAGGATTTTATTCGTCAGGTACAGGACATTGGTGTATCTGTCATTGGGCAATCAGACCAGCTGGTCAAAGCAGATAAACTTCTCTATGCCCTCCGTGATGTGACCGCAACTGTCGACACGATTCCTTTGATTGCGAGTTCGGTGATGAGCAAGAAGATTGCGGCAGGGGCGGATGCTATTTTACTAGACGTGACTGTCGGTGAGGGTGCCTTCATGAAGACGGTTGATGAGGCGCGTGAACTGGCTCAAACCATGGTGGAACTTGGTAAGGCCGTTGGTCGAAAGACGGTAGCAGTGATTACGGATATGAGTCAACCTTTGGGTCGAGCGATTGGAAATCGTCTGGAAATCCTTGAAGCATTGGAGATTTTACAAGGTCAAGGCCGTCAGGATATTACCCACTTCATCTGTGAATTGGCTCAAATTATGCTTGGCCTGGCAGATGTAAACAAGACAGTTGAAGAAGTTCGCCAACACCTTGAAAATGGTCAATCGCTAGCTAAGTTTGAGGAAATGGTTCAAGCCCAAGGTGGAGACTTGGAAGACCTTTATCGTCCTGTAAATGTAGCCCATGTTGTGGAAATTCCTGCCCAGGAAACGGGTGTCATTTCAGCTCTTCCAGCAATGGAATTTGGACTTTATGCTATGAGACTGGGGGCAGGCCGTGCAGTCAAGTCTGATGCCTTAGACTATGAAACTGGAATTGTTTTTGAAAAGAAAGTTGGCGATTTTGTCCAAAAGGGAGAAATTGTTGCAAAAGTATACACAAATGGGAAAATTTCTCCTCAGCTAGTTACAGATTTTCAAAAATATGTTAAAATAAATGATGGAGTACAGAGTTTAAGAGAAATTATCGAAATTATCTCATAAAAACAGAGGAATCCGAATATGAAATTAAATAAATATATCGATCATACGCTTTTAAAACAAGATGCAACAGAAAATCAGATTGATTGTTTGTTGTCTGAAGCTAGAGAGTATGATTTTGCCAGTGTTTGCGTTAATCCGACCTGGGTTGAACATGCTAAAAAAGGGTTTGAAGGCGCAGATGTCAAGGTCTGTACAGTAGTAGGTTTCCCTTTGGGAGCAACAACTTCAGCTGTGAAAGCATTTGAAACCAAAGAAGCAATCCAAAATGGTGCGGATGAGATTGATATGGTGATCAATATTGGGGCTCTCAAATCAGGTAATTTGGCCTTGGTTGAGTCGGACATTCGCGCAGTAGTAGAAGCAAGTGGTGACAAGTTAGTGAAAGTCATTATTGAAGCTTGCCTTCTGACAGACCAAGAAAAAGTTTTGGCTTGCCAATTGTCCCAAAAAGCTGGAGCTGATTTTGTTAAAACATCTACTGGCTTTTCAACTGGTGGTGCGACGGTAGCAGATGTTAGATTAATGCGTGAAACAGTTGGACCCGATATGGGAGTCAAGGCTGCTGGTGGAGCTCGTTCTTATGCAGATGCTCTTGCCTTTGTGGAAGCTGGGGCGACCCGTATTGGAACGTCAGCTGGGGTAGCCATTGTAAAAGGAGAATTGGCCGATGGCGACTACTGAGTTGATTGAACTAGCAATTGAAACCAGCAAGAAAGCCTATGTACCCTATTCTCATTTTCCAGTCGGAGCTGTTTTAGTGGCGAAAGATGGTAGCACTTATACAGGTGTCAATATTGAGAATGCTAGTTATTCTTTGACTAACTGTGGAGAACGTACAGCGATTTTTAGAGCAGTTTCTGAAGGACAAAGAGAATTTTCAGAATTGATTGTCTATGGACAGACTGAAAAACCAATCTCACCATGTGGCGCTTGTCGCCAAGTGATGGCTGAATTTTTTGGACAAGATCTAAAAGTGACCTTGGTCGCAAAAGATAAATCGACGGTCGAGATGACGGTCGGGGAATTACTTCCATACTCTTTTACAGACTTAAACTAGTCTGAGTCGCTCTCTGAGTGGCACGGTCCTTGTGGCCAATAAATCCATACTTGCAACATCGTTGCACATCTTATTTAGGAGGTTCAGTAATGAACAAGAAACAATGGCTAGGCCTTGGTCTAGTTGCAGTGGCAGCAGTTGGACTTGCTGCATGTGGTAACCGCTCTTCTCGTAACGCAGCTTCATCTTCTGATGTGAAGACAAAAGCAGCAATCGTCACTGATACTGGTGGTGTTGATGACAAATCATTCAACCAATCAGCTTGGGAAGGTTTGCAAGACTGGGGTAAAGAACACAATCTTGCAAAAGATAAAGGTTTCACTTACTTCCAATCAACAAGTGAAGCTGACTACGCTAACAACTTGCAACAAGCAGCTGGAAGTTACAACCTAATCTTCGGTGTTGGTTTTGCCCTTCACAATGCAGTTGAAGAAGCAGCAAAAGACCACTCTGACTTGAACTATGTCTTGATTGATGATGTGATTAAAGATCAAAAGAATGTTGCGAGCGTAACATTTGCTGATAACGAAGCTGCTTACCTTGCAGGTGTTGCAGCAGCTAAAACAACTAAAACAAAACAAGTTGGTTTTGTAGGTGGTATTGAGTCTGAAGTTATCTCACGTTTTGCAGCTGGATTTAAAGCCGGTGTTGAGTCAGTAGACCCATCTATCAAAGTACAAGTTGACTACGCTGGTTCATTTGGTGATGCTGCTAAAGGTAAAACAATTGCAGCAGCACAATACGCAGCTGGTGCAGACGTTGTTTACCAAGCAGCAGGTGGAACAGGTGCAGGTGTCTTTGCAGAAGCTAAATCATTGAACGAAAGCCGTTCTGAAAATGAAAAAGTTTGGGTTATCGGTGTTGACCGTGACCAAGTAGCAGAAGGTAAATACACTTCTAAAGATGGAAAAGAATCAAACTTTGTTCTTGTATCTACTTTGAAACAAGTTGGTACAACTGTAAAAGATATTGCGAACAAGGCAGAAAAAGGTGAATTCCCTGGCGGTCAAGTGATCGTTTACTCATTGAAAGATAAAGGGGTTGACTTGGCAGTAACAAACCTTTCAGAAGAAGGTAAAAAAGCTGTCGAAGATGCAAAAGCTAAAATCCTTGATGGAAGCGTAAAAGTTCCTGAAAAATAATGGATGGAAGTCATTTCTTAGGAAGCGGCCAAGGGCCGCTTTTTTAAGAGTTGAGACAAAGTCATTTTGTCTCAGTAAAGCTTGCTACTAGATAAACTAGCAAGTTTTATTGAAATAAAATAAGACTCTGAAAGGAAGAGCACATGGCACACGAAAATGTCATTGAGATGCGTGATATTACCAAGGTGTTTGGTGAATTTGTTGCCAACGACAAAATCAACCTGCACCTACGAAAAGGTGAAATTCATGCACTTTTAGGAGAAAATGGGGCTGGTAAGTCCACGCTCATGAACATGTTAGCAGGGCTTCTTGAACCAACCAGTGGTGAAATTGTGGTCAATGGTCAAGTTGTTAACCTCGACTCACCATCTAAAGCAGCTAGCTTGGGAATTGGAATGGTTCACCAGCACTTTATGTTGGTAGAAGCCTTCACAGTGGCTGAAAACATCATTTTAGGTAGTGAATTGACTAAAAATGGTGTGCTAGATATCGCTGGAGCTAGCAAAGAAATCAAGGCTCTTTCTGAACGTTATGGCTTGGCTGTCGATCCTTATGCCAAGGTAGCAGACATCTCAGTTGGAGCCCAACAACGTGTAGAAATTTTAAAAACCCTTTATCGGGGGGCTGATATCCTTATCTTTGACGAACCGACGGCTGTTTTGACTCCATCAGAAATTGATGAGTTGATGGCTATTTTGAAAAATCTTGTCAAAGAAGGAAAATCAATTATCTTGATCACCCACAAGTTGGACGAGATTCGCGCAGTTTCTGACCGCGTTACAGTTATCCGTCGTGGGAAATCAATTGAGACAGTTGAAATCGCAGGGGCTACCAATGCTGATTTGGCAGAAATGATGGTAGGACGTTCTGTTTCCTTTAAAACGGAGAAACAAGCCTCTCAACCAAAAGAAGTGGTCTTGTCTATTAAAGACTTGGTGGTCAATGAAAACCGCGGTGTCCCAGCTGTGAAAAATCTATCCTTGGATGTTCGTGCTGGAGAGATTGTTGGGATTGCAGGGATTGATGGAAATGGTCAGTCTGAACTCATTCAAGCAATCACAGGTCTTCGAAAGGTTGAATCTGGTAGCATTGAGCTAAAAGGAGATTCAATTGTAGGCTTGCACCCACGTCAGATTACAGAGTTGAGTGTTGGGCACGTTCCAGAAGACCGTCACCGTGATGGATTGATTTTGGAAATGATGATTTCTGAAAATATTGCCCTTCAAACCTACTATAAAGAACCACATAGTAAAAATGGAATTTTGAACTATTCAAATATTACTTCTTATGCTAAAAAACTAATGGAAGAATTTGATGTTCGTGCTGCTAGTGAATTTGTGCCTGCAGCTGCACTCTCAGGAGGAAATCAACAAAAAGCAATTATTGCTCGTGAAATTGATCGAGATCCTGATCTCCTTATCGTCAGCCAGCCAACTCGTGGTTTGGATGTCGGTGCCATTGAATATATCCACAAACGCTTGATTGAAGAGCGTGATAATGGGAAGGCTGTCCTTGTTGTCAGCTTTGAACTAGATGAGATTTTAAACGTCTCAGACCGTATTGCCGTTATTCACGATGGTAAGATTCAAGGTATTGTGTCACCAGAAACAACCAATAAACAAGAACTTGGTGTCTTGATGGCTGGTGGAAACTTGGGAAAGGAGAAGAGTGATGTCTAAAAAATTACAACAAATTTCGGTTCCCTTGATTTCTGTCTTCCTAGGAATCTTACTCGGAGCCATTGTCATGTGGATCTTCGGTTATGATGCCATTTGGGGCTACGAAGAATTGTTCTATACAGCCTTTGGTAGCTTACGAGGAATTGGAGAAATCTTCCGTGCTATGGGGCCTCTGGTCTTGATTGGTCTTGGTTTTGCCGTTGCCAGTCGTGCTGGTTTCTTTAACGTCGGACTTCCTGGTCAGGCTTTGGCAGGTTGGATTCTTAGTGGTTGGTTTGCCTTGTCGCATCCAGATATGCCACGTCCCTTGATGATTCTAGCAACTATCGTGATTGCCTTAATTGCTGGTGGGATTGTCGGAGCGATTCCAGGTATTCTTAGAGCCTATCTAGGGACGTCAGAGGTTATTGTAACCATCATGATGAACTACATTGTCTTGTATGTAGGAAATGCCTTTATCCATTCCTTCCCTAAAGACTTCATGCAAAGTACAGATTCTACGATTCGTGTTGGGGCTAACGCAACCTATCAGACACCTTGGTTGGCTGAGTTGACTGGTAACTCACGGATGAATATCGGTATTTTCTTTGCCATCATTGCGGTTGCAGTCATTTGGTTCATGCTCAAGAAAACAACCCTTGGTTTCGAAATCCGTGCGGTTGGTCTTAATCCACATGCTTCAGAATATGCTGGTATTTCTGCCAAACGGACTATTATCCTATCAATGATTATTTCAGGTGCCTTGGCAGGTCTTGGTGGAGCTGTTGAAGGACTTGGAACCTTCCAGAACGTCTATGTTCAAGGGGCATCATTAGCTGTCGGATTTAACGGAATGGCAGTTAGTTTGCTTGCGGCCAACTCTCCGATTGGTATTCTCTTTGCAGCCTTCCTATTTGGTGTTCTCCAAGTTGGAGCTCCTGGTATGAATGCGGCGCAAGTACCGTCTGAGCTTGTCAGCATTGTAACAGCGTCTATTATCTTCTTTGTCAGTGTTCATTACCTTATTGAACGCTTTGTCAAACCGAAAAAACAAGTTAAAGGAGGTAAGTAAAGATGTCTATTACAACCTTGCTCACCCTCTTGGTGTCTTCTATGCTGATTTACTCAGCGCCCCTCATCTTTACAAGTATCGGTGGTGTTTTCTCTGAACGTGGTGGTGTGGTAAACGTCGGTCTTGAAGGAATTATGGTTATGGGTGCCTTTTCTGGAGTTGTCTTTAACCTTGAATTTGCAGAACAATTTGGAGCAGCAACTCCATGGCTATCCTTGCTTGTAGCAGGATTGGTTGGAGGCCTCTTCTCTATCATCCACGCAGCAGCGACGGTTCATTTCCGTGCAGACCATGTTGTCAGCGGTACGGTATTGAACTTGATGGCGCCAGCCTTGGCTGTTTTCTTGGTGAAAGTACTTTATAACAAAGGACAAACCGACAATCTAAGTCAGACTTTTGGACGCTTTGATTTCCCAGTCTTGGCAAATATCCCAGTTATCGGTGATATCTTCTTCAAGTCAACTAGTTTACTTGGTTATCTGGCGATTGCCTTCTCATTCTTTGCTTGGTTTATCCTTTTCAAGACCCGATTTGGTCTTCGTCTCCGCTCTGTCGGTGAACACCCTCAAGCAGCGGATACTTTGGGAATCAATGTCTACAAGATGAGATATCTAGGAGTTATCATTTCAGGTTTCTTAGGTGGAATTGGCGGAGCGATTTATGCTCAATCCATCTCAGTTAACTTTTCAGTAACAACTATTGTTGGACCTGGATTTATCGCTCTTGCTGCAATGATCTTCGGGAAATGGAATCCAATCGGAGCCATGCTATCTAGTCTCTTCTTTGGACTTTCACAAAGTTTGGCTGTTATCGGCTCTCAATTGCCATTCCTACAAGGAGTGCCTGCGGTTTATCTTCAAATCGCACCTTATGTTTTGACAATTCTTGTCTTGGCAGCCTTCTTTGGAAAAGCAGTTGCACCAAAAGCAGATGGTATTAACTATATCAAATCAAAATAAGCATACAAAAAACGTCAGTTCAGAATGAACTGGCGTTTTATTTTTTAGGATGTTGGTTGGTTAGGTTCAATCCACAAGGGACAAGATTTTCAGTTTTATTTTTGATACGAGCGATGTTGTCCTTATGACGAATGATAATCAAACTAGCAAGTGCTAGGATAATAGCGATGAATAGAGGATCATAGTTGCTCAGGATAAAACCAAAAAGTGGAAAGAGTAGAACTCCGATGACAGCCGCGATAGATGCTGTGACACTAGACAGTGAAATCATACTACCTAAATAGAGGGTTCCAAAGAAAACAACCGCAAGGTAGAGACAGAAGACAGGAGCAAATCCGAAAATCACTCCAGCACTGGTTGCGACAGCCTTGCCACCCTTAAATCCTGCGAATATAGGAAAGGTATGTCCAATAACAGCTAAAAGTCCAAAGATAAGAGGCGAAACACCTTGCAGATGAAACATAATAGGAAGAAGGGTTGCTAGGGTTCCTTTGAAAAAATCAATCACAAAGGTTGCCATACCTGCTTTCTTGCCTAAAATGCGGAAGGTGTTGGTTGTTCCTGTGTTACCAGAACCATGTTCGCGCAGATTGATTTGAAAGAATACTTGTCCAATCCAGAGACCAGACGGAATCGAACCCAGCAGATAGGCTAGGATTAATAAAACTATTGTAATCATACTCCTATTATATCATGAATTGGGAAAGAAAGGCAGAGAATCTCTACTGAAATTGTCACACCGGAGAAAGAAAAATTTTGCAAAATCCTTGGAAAACCTGTAGAATAGTAAAGATGAACGAATAGGAGGTTCCTTGTGTCAAAAAAGGAAATCGATATTAATAATTATAATGATGATGCCATTCAGGTGCTAGAAGGGTTGGATGCGGTCCGTAAACGTCCGGGGATGTATATCGGTTCGACTGATGGGGCAGGTCTCCATCACCTCGTCTGGGAAATTGTCGACAATGCAGTCGATGAGGCTTTGTCTGGATTTGGTGACCGCATTGATGTGACCATCAATAAAGACGGGAGTTTGACTGTGCAGGACCATGGCCGTGGGATGCCGACTGGAATGCACGCTATGGGAATTCCAACAGTTGAGGTTATCTTTACCATTCTTCACGCCGGAGGGAAATTCGGTCAGGGTGGCTACAAAACATCAGGCGGTCTCCACGGGGTTGGTTCTTCTGTTGTAAATGCTCTATCTAGTTGGCTGGAAGTTGAAATCACCCGTGATGGTGCAATCTACAAGCAACGTTTTGAAAATGGTGGAAAACCTGTCACGACCCTGAAGAAAATTGGTACAGCGCCCAAGTCTAAAACAGGCACCAAAGTCACCTTCATGCCGGATGCGACTATCTTTTCTACGATAGACTTCAAGTACAACACCATTTCAGAACGTCTCAATGAGTCAGCCTTTCTCTTGAAAAATGTGACCTTGTCATTAACGGACAAACGAACAGATGAAGCGATTGAATTCCACTATGAAAATGGGGTGCAGGACTTTGTTTCTTACCTTAACGAAGACAAGGAAACCTTGACGCCAGTACTTTACTTTGAAGGGGAAGACAACGGTTTCCAAGTGGAAGTTGCTCTCCAGTACAATGATGGATTTTCAGATAACATTCTGTCCTTTGTCAATAACGTTCGCACCAAGGATGGTGGAACGCATGAAACAGGGCTCAAGTCGGCCATTACCAAGGTTATGAATGACTATGCGCGTAAGACAGGTCTTCTCAAGGAAAAAGATAAAAATCTTGAAGGTTCCGACTATCGTGAAGGACTAGCAGCCGTTCTCTCTATCTTAGTTCCTGAGGAACATTTACAATTTGAAGGTCAGACAAAGGACAAACTTGGAAGTCCACTAGCTCGTCCTGTTGTGGATGGAATTGTAGCTGATAAGTTGACCTTCTTCCTTATGGAAAATGGGGAACTGGCTTCCAATCTCATTCGCAAGGCTATTAAGGCGCGTGATGCTCGTGAAGCGGCTCGTAAGGCGCGTGATGAGAGCCGAAATGGTAAGAAAAATAAAAAAGATAAGGGCTTGTTGTCTGGGAAATTGACCCCAGCCCAGTCTAAGAATCCAGCTAAGAATGAACTCTATCTAGTCGAGGGGGATTCTGCCGGAGGTTCTGCTAAACAAGGCCGTGACCGCAAGTTCCAGGCAATCTTGCCTCTTCGTGGTAAGGTTATCAATACAGCTAAAGCCAAGATGGCGGATATCCTCAAAAATGAAGAAATCAATACCATGATTTATACTATTGGTGCGGGTGTTGGAGCAGACTTCTCCATTGAAGATGCCAACTATGACAAGATCATTATCATGACCGATGCGGATACCGACGGTGCCCATATCCAGACCTTACTCTTGACATTTTTCTACCGCTACATGCGTCCCCTAGTTGAGGCAGGACACGTTTATATCGCCCTTCCGCCTCTTTACAAGATGTCAAAAGGTAAAGGCAAGAAAGAAGAAGTAGCCTACGCATGGACAGACGTAGAACTTGAAGAACTCCGCAAACAGTTTGGTAAAGGCGCTACTCTCCAACGCTACAAGGGGCTTGGAGAGATGAATGCGGACCAGCTCTGGGAAACAACTATGAACCCAGAAACGCGGACTCTTATCCGTGTCACGATCGAAGACCTAGCACGCGCAGAACGTCGTGTCAATGTCCTCATGGGAGACAAGGTCGAACCACGACGTAAGTGGATTGAAGACAATGTCAAGTTTACGCTGGAAGAAGCGACGGTGTTTTAAGTTAGTTTTTAATGAATGGGTATAGACATGAGAACTGAAACAGAAATGCTCGATGTAATCTTAAAGACTGCTGAAACCTTACAAGTTGCGGCTGTCGCCATGTCTGGTTCACGGACAAATTCACAAGCACCACAAGATGAATTTCAAGATTACGATGTAGTCTATGTTGTAGAGAATCTGGACGAGCTGATTACAGATTTATCTTGGTTGGACCAATTTGGTAAACGTATTATCGAGCAAGAGGTTAGGTTGGGACATCGCCGTCTATTTCTTATGCTCTTTGAAGATGGCAATAGGATTGATTTGACTCTATGTCCTAAAGAGTATATCAAGGAGTGGATAGAAAGCGAAGCGGATTTCACGGTGTTAGAGGACCCTAAGGGCTTGTTTGCGCCTTATTCTCCAAATCCTCAACGTTACTGGACGAATCCAGCTAGTCAGATAGATTTCGAAAAAGCCTGCAATGAATTTTGGTGGGTTTCCGCCTATGTGGTCAAAGGAATCTGTCGTAAGCAAGTTATTTATGTGACCGATCATCTCTATGGCATTTGTCAACAAGAACTCCTGAAAATCTTAGCTTGGCAGGTTGCAAGTGATAGGGGAAAGGTCGACATCGGTAAGAATTACAAGTATCTTTTCCAGTATTTGCCTACAGAGAAAGAGAAGGAATTCTCAGCTCTGCTTGATTTTTCAAGTGTAGAGAAACTTACTCAGTCATTGTTTGCTACGATGCAATTTTTCCACAGAGAAGCTCAAATACTTGCTCAAAAGATGGGCTTTGCCTACGATAAGGAAGTGGCTGAGAAGATGATGAGATATGCTGAGGAGAAACTTCCTAATCACTAAATAATTATGCAACGTATTTTAAACTACAGAAAGGGTCGTTTGGTTACTGAATGTTACTGAACACAGGACTAATCCTTTCTACACCCTTTTATTATTACACATACTCTACATTCTTTGAAAGGAGTTGAACACGCCCTAAATGCTAGGTGAAAAAGATAAATTCTCTTGTGAACTTACTTACTTCAAGAATTTTCTATTTTCACTTGGTATTTTACGGGCTCTGTATCCTATATGAGTAACATTCAAAACATGTCCCTGGAGGACATTATGGGAGAGCGCTTTGGTCGCTACTCCAAATACATCATTCAAGACCGGGCTTTGCCAGATATTCGGGATGGATTGAAGCCGGTTCAGCGCCGTATTCTTTATTCGATGAATAAGGATGGCAATACCTTTGACAAGAGTTACCGTAAGTCGGCCAAGTCTGTCGGTAACATCATGGGGAATTTCCACCCACACGGTGACAGTTCTATCTATGATGCCATGGTTCGTATGTCACAAGATTGGAAAAATCGTGAGATTTTGGTCGAAATGCACGGTAATAATGGTTCTATGGACGGAGATCCGCCTGCGGCTATGCGTTATACCGAGGCTCGTTTGTCAGAAATTGCTGGTTACCTTCTTCAAGATATCGAGAAAAAGACAGTTCCTTTTGCTTGGAACTTTGATGATACCGAGAAAGAACCAACTGTCTTGCCAGCAGCCTTTCCAAACCTTTTAGTCAATGGTTCGACTGGGATTTCGGCTGGTTATGCCACAGACATTCCTCCCCATAATTTGGCTGAGGTCATTGATGCGGCGGTTTACATGATTGACCATCCAACGGCCAAAGTTGAAAAACTCATGGAATTCTTGCCTGGGCCAGATTTTCCAACTGGAGGAATTATTCAGGGTCGTGATGAAATTAAGAAGGCCTATGAAACTGGGAAAGGGCGCGTGGTTGTTCGTTCCAAGACGGAGATTGAAAAGCTAAAAGGTGGTAAGGAACAAATCGTTATCACTGAGATTCCTTATGAAATCAATAAGGCCAATCTGGTCAAAAAAATCGATGATGTTCGTGTCAATAACAAGGTGGCAGGTATTGCTGAGGTTCGTGATGAGTCTGACCGTGACGGTCTTCGTATCGCGATTGAACTCAAGAAAGACGCCAATACGGAGCTCGTGCTCAACTATCTATTCAAATATACTGACCTACAAATAAATTACAATTTTAACATGGTGGCAATTGACAATTTCACGCCTCGTCAGGTTGGGATCGTTCCAATCTTGTCTAGCTATATTGCCCACCGTCGTGAAGTAATTTTGGCGCGTTCACGCTTTGACAAGGAAAAGGCTGAGAAACGTCTCCATATCGTCGAAGGTTTGATTCGTGTAATTTCGATTTTGGACGAAGTCATTGCTCTTATTCGTGCTTCTGAGAATAAGGCGGACGCCAAGGAAAATCTCAAAGTTAGCTATGATTTTACAGAGGAGCAGGCTGAGGCCATCGTTACCTTGCAATTGTATCGTTTGACCAATACCGATGTGGTTGTCTTGCAGGAAGAAGAAGCAGAACTTCGTGAGAAGATTGCCATGCTTGCGGCGATCATCGGTGACGAACGGACTATGTACAATCTCATGAAGAAAGAGCTTCGTGAGGTCAAGAAGAAATTTGCTACTCCGCGTTTGAGTACTTTAGAAGACACAGCAAAAGTAATTGAGATTGATACAGCTAGTCTGATCGCCGAGGAAGATACCTACGTCAGCGTGACCAAGGCAGGTTACATCAAGCGTACCAGCCCACGTTCCTTTGCCGCTTCAACGCTGGAAGAAATTGGCAAGCGTGATGATGACCGTTTGATTTTTGTTCAAGCTGCCAAGACAACCCAGCATCTTTTGATGTTCACAAGTCTTGGAAATGTCATCTACAGACCAATCCATGAATTAGCAGATATTCGCTGGAAGGACATCGGAGAGCATTTGAGCCAGACCGTTACAAACTTTGAAACTAACGAAGAAATCCTTTATGTGGAAGTCGTGGATCAGTTTGATGATGCGACAACCTACTTTGCTGCGACTCGTCTCGGTCAAATCAAGCGTGTAGAACGCAAAGAATTTTCTCCATGGCGGACCTATAAATCTAAGTCTGTCAAGTATGCTAAGCTCAAAGACGAGACAGACCAGATTGTAGCAGTGGCTCCGATTAAACTGGATGATGTTCTCTTGATTAGCCAAAATGGTTATGCCCTTCGTTTCAATATCGAAGAGGTACCAGTTGTCGGTGCTAAGGCTGCAGGTGTCAAAGCTATGAACCTGAAAGGAGATGATGTCCTCAAATCCGCCTTTATCTGTAACACCTCATCCTTCTACCTCTTGACTCAGCGTGGAAGCTTAAAACGTGTTTCTATTGACGAAATTCCAGCAACTAGCCGTGCCAAACGAGGACTGCAAGTCTTGCGTGAGTTAAAAAACAAACCGCATCGTGTCTTCTTGGCAGGAGCGGTTGCAGAACAAGGCTTTATTGGTGATCTCTTCAGCACAGATGTGGAAGAGAACGACCAAACTCTGCTTGTTCAATCAAACAAAGGAACAATCTATGAAAGCCGATTACAAGACTTGAACCTGTCAGAACGTACTAGCAATGGAAGCTTTATTTCAGACACCATTTCAGATGAAGAAGTTTTTGACGCTTATCTTAAAGAAGTATTTACTGAAGCTAAATAAGTGAAATGAAGAATCAGTTCTAAGAGCTGGTTCTTTTTATTGAAGAAATTTTCTGAAAATTACAAAATATACTTGCTATTTTAGAAAAATAGTGTAGAATAAAAGAAATAGGTTTTTAGAATAAGGAGTGGAATATGACAGTAACGATTGATTGGGAAAATCTCGGCTTTTCCTATATGAAATTACCTTATCGCTATATTGCTCATTTTAAAAATGGACAATGGAATCAAGGAGAACTTACAGAGGATGCAACTTTGCATATTTCAGAGTCTTCTCCAAGTCTTCACTATGGTCAACAAGCCTTTGAAGGTTTGAAAGCTTATCGTACTAAGGATGGCAGTGTTCAACTGTTCCGTCCTGATGAAAACGCCAAACGTCTGCAACGTACATGTGACCGTCTCTTGATGCCACAAGTTCCGACAGAAATGTTTGTAGAAGCTTGTAAGGCAGTTGTTCGTGCGAATGAAGAATACGTACCTCCATACGGAACAGGTGGAACCTTATATCTTCGCCCTCTTTTGATTGGAGTAGGAGATATTATCGGAGTAAAACCAGCAGAAGAGTACATTTTCACTATCTTTGCCATGCCAGTTGGTAATTACTTTAAAGGCGGCTTGGTACCAACCAACTTCTTGATTCAGGATGAATACGACCGTGCTGCTCCAAATGGTACAGGTGCGGCTAAGGTTGGTGGGAACTATGCTGCCAGTCTCTTGCCAGGGAAATTGGCCAAATCACGTCATTTCTCAGATGTTATCTACCTAGACCCTTCAACACATACAAAGATTGAAGAAGTCGGCTCAGCTAACTTCTTTGGGATTACAGCTGATAATGAATTTGTAACACCATTGAGTCCATCTATCTTGCCATCTATTACTAAGTATTCTTTGCTTTATTTGGCAGAACACCGCTTGGGCTTGACACCTATTGAGGGTGATGTTCCAATTGATAAGCTGGATCGTTTTGTAGAGGCAGGTGCTTGTGGTACTGCGGCAGTTATTTCGCCAATTGGTGGAATTCAACACGGTGATGATTTCCATGTATTCTATAGTGAAACAGAAGTAGGTCCTGTGACTCGTAAACTTTATGATGAATTGACTGGTATTCAGTTTGGTGATATTGAAGCGCCAGAAGGTTGGATTGTAAAAGTAGATTAAAATAAACAAAAGGAGATTTTTGATGAAATCGAAAAAGTGGCTCTTAACAGCAGGAGTGGTCCTGAGCACAACAGCTCTTTTAGTGGCTTGTGGAAAAGCTGATAAAGAAGCAGATGCACCGACAACATTTTCATATGTCTATGCAGTAGATCCAGCATCTTTGGACTATAGTATAGCGACTCGTACATCTACAACAGATGTCATCGGGAACGTGGTTGATGGTTTGATGGAAAACGACCAATACGGAAATGTTATTCCTTCCTTAGCTGAAGATTGGTCTGTGTCAAAAGATGGTTTGACTTATACCTATAAACTTCGTAAAGGAGTTAAATGGTACACTTCAGAAGGTGAAGAATACGCAGAAGTAACAGCCCATGACTTTGTAACAGGATTGAAACACGTGGCTGATGGCAAGTCAGACGGTGTCTCTCTCATCCAAAATTCAATCAAGGGCTTGGATGCCTACATGACTGGTGAAACAAATGATTTCTCTACAGTTGGTGTTAAGGCTTTGGACGATTATACAGTTGAATATACCCTAAACAAACCAGAAAGCTTCTGGAACTCTAAAGTCACAACAGCAACGATGTTGCCTGTAAATGAAGAGTTTTTGAAGGCATCAGGTAAAGATTATGGAGCAGTTACTCCAGCAGGGATTCTCTACAATGGTCCTTATATCTTGAAGACCTTGACGTCTAAATCGTTGATCGAATACGAGAAAAATCCAAACTACTGGGATAAAGAAAAGGTAAAAATTGAGAAGATTAAATTGACTTACTACGATGGTTCAGACCAGGAATCCTTGATTCGTAGCTTCTCTTCAGGTGCCTATACGACAGCCCGTCTCTTCCCAAGTAGCTCAAACTTTGCTTCAACTTTAGAACAATATGGAGATAAAATCACTTATAGCCCACAGGACTCAAGTAGCTATTACTTCACCTTTAACGTAAATCGTCAGTCATACAATAAAACTGCGAAAACAAGTGAAGAGCAAAAGACTTCTACAAAAGAAGCTATGCTGAATAAGGACTTCCGTCAGGCTATCAACTTTGCCTTCAACCGCCATTCTTATGCTGCCCAGCTAAATGGTGAAGACGGTGCGGACAAGATTATTCGTAACAGTCTCGTTCCTGATAACTTTGTACAAG
The DNA here is from genome assembly GCA_905221155.1 of bacterium. GTDB lineage: Bacteria > Bacillota > Bacilli > Lactobacillales > Streptococcaceae > Streptococcus. The sequence goes on from CAJNCB010000001.1 coordinate 331,868, forward strand.
CAGGTGGTAAGAACTTTGGACAAATCGCCCAAGCAGAGTTGGTGAACTATGGTGACCAATGGAAAGGTGTTGAGCTAGTTGATGGCAAGGATTCTATCTACAACCCTGACAAGGCTAAAGCAGCCTTTGAAAAAGCTAAGAAAGACTTGGAATCTAAAGGGGTAACCTTCCCAATTCACTTGGATGTCCCAGTTGAACAAACAGATACCATCGCCGTTCAACAAAGCAACTCTTTCAAACAGTCAATCGAATCAACTCTTGGTGCTGAAAATGTTGTCATCGACGTTCTTCAAATGACAGATAATGAAAAGGAAACAATCACTTCTCAAGCGCGTGTTCCTTCTCAAAAAGACTATGATTTGAACAGTACAGGATGGGCTCCAAGTTATCAAGACCCAGCATCTTACTTGAATATCATGGATCCTAAATCAGGTTCTGCTATGAAACACCTTGGTATTACTAAGGGGAAAGATAAAGATGTTGTAGCGAAACTTGGTTTGGACCAGTATAAGAAATTATTGGATGATGCAGATTCAGAAACTACAAATCTTGAAGAACGCTATGAAAAATATGCCAAGGCTCAAGCTTGGTTGACAGATAGTTCATTATTGATGCCAACAGCCTCATCTGGTGGTTCTCCAGTTGTAAGTAATGTCGTGCCATTCTCAAAACCATACTCACAAGTTGGTATTAAGGGTGACCCATATATCTTTAAAGGAATGAAATTGCAAAAAGATATTGTTACAACAAAAGAATATGAAGAAGCACTGAAAAAATGGCAAAAAGAAAAATTGGAATCAAATGGTAAGTACCAAAAAGAACTAGAAAAACACATTAAATAATGCGGAAAACTCTATATCGGACAAGCCCGATGTAGAGTTTTTTCTTGCTAGTTTTAGGATTTTCTTGTAAAATAGAAAAAGTGAAGAGAGGTATGAAATGAGCAAGAAAGATAAAAAAATCGAAATTCAAGTAGCGGATGCCAAGGTTAATGTAGGAAAAGACAGTTTTGAAGGTTATACCTTGACCATTGGTAAAAAAGTTATCGGAGAAATTGCCGAATTAGACGGACAATTTGCCATCATAAAGAATGGGAATGTCGATAGTTTTTATAAAAAATTGGAAAAAGCTGTGGAAATTTTGATTGAAAATTATAATTTAGCAAAATAAGTCTTGTTTTTTTGAAATTTTCATGATATAATAGTCCATGTTGATTGTAGGAGAGATAGCGAAGAGGCTAAACGCGGCGGACTGTAAATCCGCTCCTTCGGGTTCGGGGGTTCGAATCCCTCTCTCTCCATTTCATCAATGGGGTATAGCCAAGCGGTAAGGCAAGGGACTTTGACTCCCTCATGCGTTGGTTCGAATCCAGCTACCCCAGTTCTTAGGTAATAATCAAGATAAAAAGCAAAATATCTTAGGGTATTTTATTTTTATAATTGAAAGACGTGAACGATATGAACATGTCCTTGCGGGTGCTTAGGAAAAAAATTATAAGTATGTCAAGTTTAAGAAAAACTTGATTGTTGGAGGATTTTTTAGATGAACGAATTTGAAGATTTGCTAAATAGCGTTAGCCAAGTTGAGACTGGTGATGTTGTTAGTGCTGAAGTATTGACAGTTGATGCGACTCAAGCTAACGTTGCAATCTCTGGAACTGGTGTTGAAGGTGTCTTGACTCTTCGCGAATTGACAAACGATCGCGATGCAGATATCAATGACTTTGTTAAAGTAGGAGAAGTATTGGATGTTCTTGTACTTCGTCAAGTAGTTGGTAAAGATACTGATACAGTTACATACCTTGTATCTAAAAAACGCCTTGAAGCTCGCAAAGCATGGGACAAACTTGTTGGTCGCGAAGAAGAAGTTGTTACTGTTAAAGGAACTCGTGCCGTTAAAGGTGGACTTTCAGTAGAATTTGAAGGTGTTCGTGGATTTATCCCAGCTTCAATGTTGGATACTCGTTTCGTACGTAACACTGAGCGTTTTGTAGGTCAAGAATTTGATGCTAAAATCAAAGAAGTTGACGCTAAAGAAAACCGCTTCATCCTTTCACGTCGTGAAGTTGTTGAAGCAGCTACAGCAGCAGCTCGCGCTGAAGTATTCGGTAAATTGGCTGTTGGTGATGTAGTAACTGGTAAAGTTGCACGTATCACAAGTTTCGGTGCTTTCATCGACCTTGGTGGTGTTGACGGATTGGTTCACTTGACTGAATTGTCACATGAACGTAACGTATCACCAAAATCAGTTGTAACTGTTGGTGAAGAAATTGAAGTGAAAATCCTTGATCTTAACGAAGAAGAAGGACGCGTATCACTTTCACTTAAAGCAACAACACCTGGACCATGGGATGGCGTTGAGCAAAAATTGGCTAAAGGTGATGTAGTAGAAGGAACAGTTAAACGTTTGACTGACTTCGGTGCATTTGTTGAAGTATTGCCAGGTATCGATGGACTTGTTCACGTATCACAAATTTCACACAAACGTATTGAAAATCCAAAAGAAGCTCTTAAAGTTGGTCAAGAAGTTAAAGTTAAAGTTCTTGAAGTTAACGCAGATGCAGAGCGCGTATCACTTTCTATCAAAGCTCTTGAAGAGCGTCCAGCTCAAGAAGAAGGACAAAAAGAAGAAAAACGTACTGCTCGTCCACGTCGTCCAAAACGTCAAGAAAAACGTGATTTCGAACTTCCAGAAACACAAACAGGATTCTCAATGGCTGACTTGTTCGGTGATATCGAACTTTAATCAAATTGAAAATTCACAAAATCCTTTGTTTTCTAAACAAGGGATTTTTCTTTTGTCTGTAAGCCTTTTTTGATATAATAGTCCTATGTTAGAATCAGAAAAACAATCACGTTATCAAATCTTAAATGAAGAGTTCTCTTTTTTATTGGATGGTGAAACCAATGTTTTGGCTAATCTTTCCAACGCCAGTGCTCTTCTAAAATCACGCTTTCCTAATACCGTATTCTCAGGCTTTTATCTGTTTGATGGAAAGGAATTGGTTTTAGGTCCCTTCCAAGGTGGTGTTTCCTGCATCCGTATTGCACTTGGAAAAGGTGTTTGTGGGGAGGCAGCTCACTTTCAGGAAACTGTTCTGGTTGGTAATGTAACAACTTATCCCAACTATATTTCTTGTGATAGTCGAGCTAAAAGTGAAATTGTTGTTCCGATGGTTAAGAATGGTCAATTGCTCGGGGTTCTGGATCTGGATTCTTCAGAGATTGATGATTATGATGCTATGGATCGAGATTATTTGGAACAATTTGTCGCTATTTTGCTTGAAAAGACAGAATGGGACTTTACAATGTTTGGGGAGAAAGCCTAATGTATCAAGCTCTTTATCGAAAATATAGAAGTCAAAACTTCTCCCAGTTGGTTGGACAGGAAGTTGTGGCTAAGACTCTTAAACAAGCAGTAGAGCAAGAGAAAATAAGTCATGCCTATCTTTTTTCTGGTCCACGTGGAACGGGAAAAACCAGTGTAGCCAAGATTTTTGCCAAAGCTATGAACTGTCCAAATCAAGTGGGTGGTGAACCATGTAATAACTGCTATATTTGTCAAGCAGTGACAGATGGTAGTTTAGAAGATGTCATTGAAATGGATGCGGCTTCTAATAATGGGGTGGATGAAATTCGCGAAATTCGTGATAAATCTACCTACGCTCCTAGTCTTGCCCGTTATAAGGTTTACATCATAGATGAGGTTCACATGCTGTCTACAGGAGCTTTTAATGCCCTCCTAAAGACGTTAGAAGAGCCAACACAGAATGTGGTCTTTATTTTGGCTACTACTGAATTGCACAAGATACCTGCGACTATTCTATCCCGTGTGCAACGTTTTGAATTTAAATCGATTAAGACACAGGATATTAAGGAACATATTCACTATATCTTAGACAAAGAAAATATCAGTTCTGAACCAGAGGCTGTGGAAATCATTGCTAGACGGGCTGAAGGTGGAATGCGAGACGCCTTGTCTATTTTGGATCAAGCCCTAAGTTTAACACAGGGAAATGAATTGACGACTGCCATTTCTGAAGAAATTACTGGCACTATTAGCCTATCAGCCTTGGATGATTATGTGGCTGCCTTGTCTCAACAGGATGTTCCAAAGGCCCTAGCATGCTTGAATCTTCTCTTTGACAATGGTAAGAGTATGACTCGTTTTGTGACCGACCTTTTGCACTATTTAAGAGATTTGTTAATTGTTCAAACAGGTGGAGAAAATACTCATCATAGTCCAGTCTTTGTAGAAAATTTGGCACTTCCTCAAGAAAATCTGTTTGAAATGATTCGCTTGGCGACAGTCAGTTTAGCAGATATTAAGTCTAGTTTGCAGCCTAAGATTTATGCTGAGATGATGACTATCCGTTTGGCAGAGATTAAGCCTGAACCAGCTCTTTCTGGGGCAGTTGAAAGTGAAATTTCTGTACTGAGACAGGAAATTGCCCGTCTCAAACAAGAACTCGCAAATGTGGGAACCGTATCTAAGCCAACAAATCCAGCTCCTAGTCGTCCAACAGCAGGCAAAACAGTCTATCGTGTGGATCGCAATAAGGTTCACTCTATCTTACAAGAGGCTGTTGAAAATCCTGATTTAGCACGTCAAAATCTGATTCGCTTGCAGAATGCCTGGGGAGAGGTGATTGAAAGTCTTGGAGGTCCTGATAAAGCTCTGCTAGTTGGTTCTCAACCGGTTGCGGCCAATGAACACCATGCTATTCTTGCTTTTGAGTCTAACTTCAATGCTGGTCAAACCATGAAACGAGATAATCTCAACACCATGTTTGGCAATATCCTCAGTCAGGCAGCAGGTTTTTCACCTGAGATTTTAGCCATTTCCATGGAGGAATGGAAAGAAGTTCGCGCAGCCTTTTCAGTCAAAGCAAAATCTTCCCAAACTGAAAAAGAAGCAGAAGAAAGCCTGATTCCAGAAGGATTTGAATTTTTGGCTGATAAAGTGAAGGTAGAGGAAGACTAAAGAAAGATTTCATGATACAATAAGTTTATGAATAGACAACAATTTATTATCATTGCGCTGTTTACAGCTGCTGAGACCTATTTTTTCAATGAAGCCTGGATGACTGGTCGCTATATTATGGCAGCCTTTTGGGCCATTTTGCTCTTCAGAAATTTCCGAGTTAGTTACTTGATGGGCAAGATTGTAGATGTCATTGACCAGCATTTAAAAGGAAAAGACTAGTCCTCAGCTTCTAGACAAAATCAAAGCCTTTTAGGCTTTTTTTTGTTATACTATAAAAGTATATTTATTGACCTTTTACCGTATTTTCTAGGGAAATCAAGTATGTTTCCAGTAAGCACTGTAAAGGCCTTGAAAAAGAAAGGAACTATCATGTCAGTATTAGAGATCAAAGATCTTCACGTTGAGATTGAAGGAAAAGAAATTTTAAAAGGGGTTAACCTGACCCTGAAAACAGGAGAAATCGCCGCTATCATGGGACCAAATGGTACTGGTAAATCGACTCTTTCTGCCGCTATCATGGGAAATCCAAACTATGAAGTTACCAAAGGTGAAGTCTTGTTTGATGGCGTAAACATCCTTGAGTTGGAAGTGGACGAGCGTGCGCGTATGGGACTTTTCCTTGCTATGCAATACCCATCAGAAATTCCTGGTATTACTAACGCTGAGTTTCTTCGTGCAGCCATGAATGCTGGTAAAGAAGACGATGAGAAGATTTCAGTTCGTGAGTTTATCACTAAATTGGATGAGAAGATGGAATTGCTCAACATGAAAGAAGAAATGGCTGAGCGTTACCTCAACGAAGGTTTCTCTGGTGGTGAGAAAAAACGTAATGAGATTCTTCAACTTTTGATGTTGGAACCAACTTTTGCCCTTTTGGATGAGATTGACTCTGGTCTTGATATTGATGCCCTTAAAGTTGTTTCTAAAGGTGTTAATGCCATGCGTGGTGAAGGCTTTGGTGCTATGATTATCACTCACTACCAACGTCTTTTGAACTACATCACACCTGATGTGGTACACGTCATGATGGAAGGTCGTGTTGTCCTTTCAGGTGGTCCAGAATTGGCTGCGCGTTTGGAACGTGAAGGATACGCAAAACTAGCTGAAGAACTTGGCTACGACTACAAGGAAGAATTGTAATTCCCTCGTGTCTTTTAGGAGAAGTAAATGACTAAAGAAAATATTAAACTTTTTTCAGAAATGCACGCTGAACCAAGCTGGTTGGCTGATCTCCGTCAAAAAGCTTTTGACAAGATTGAGACTTTGGAATTACCAGTTATTGAACGTGTCAAATTCCACCGTTGGAATCTGGGTGATGGAACGATTACAGAAAATGAGCCATCAGCAAATGTTCCAGATTTCACAGCTCTAGATAATCACTTGAAGTTGGTGCAAGTAGGAACTCAAACTGTTTTTGAGCAAACTCCAGTTGAGTTAGCTGAACAGGGTGTCGTCTTTACAGACTTCCACTCAGCTTTAGAAGAAATTCCAGAGCTGATCGAAGAATTCTTCATGTCATCTGTTAAGTATGACGATGACAAGTTGGCAGCCTACCATACAGCTTATTTCAACAGTGGTGTTGTTCTCTACATTCCTGATAATGTTGAGATTAAAGAACCAATCGAAGGAATTTTCTATCAAGACAGCGATAGTGATGTGCCGTTTAACAAGCATATTATGATTATCGCTGGTAAAAATTCTAAGATTAGTTATCTGGAACGTTTAGAGTCACGCGGCGAAGGAAGTGCCAAAGCAACCGCTAATATCACAGTAGAAGTAATTGCACGTTCTGGTGCGCAAGTCAAGTTTGCGGCTATCGACCGTCTAGGTGAAAACGTCACTGCTTACATTAGCCGTCGTGGTAAATTAGGCAACGATGCAAGCATTGACTGGGCAATCGGTGTCATGAACGAAGGGAACGTCGTTGCGGACTTTGATAGCGACTTGATTGGAAATGGTAGCCATGCTGACCTTAAAGTCGTAGCTCTTTCAAGTGGCCGTCAAGTGCAAGGAATTGATACTCGTGTAACCAACTATGGTTGCAACTCAATCGGAAATATCCTACAACATGGGGTTATTCTTGAAAAAGCAACCTTGACCTTTAATGGTATTGGCCACATTATCAAGGGTGCCAAGGGAGCAGATGCGCAGCAAGAAAGTCGTGTCCTCATGCTTTCAGATCAAGCGCGTTCAGATGCCAATCCAATTCTTTTGATTGATGAAAATGACGTAACTGCAGGACATGCGGCTTCTATCGGTCAGGTAGATCCAGAAGATATGTACTACCTCATGAGCCGTGGTCTGGATAAGGCAACTGCAGAACGCTTGGTTGTTCGTGGTTTCCTTGGATCTGTTATCGTTGAGATTCCAGTCAAGGAAGTTCGTGATGAAATGATTGCAACTATCGAAGAAAAATTGTCAAAACGCTAAGGGGTAGTCTATGTTAGATGTAGAAGCGATTCGCAAGGATTTTCCAATTTTAGACCAGATTGTTAATGATGAACCATTGGTTTATTTGGACAATGCTGCGACGACACAAAAACCACTAGCAGTTCTGGAGACGATTAACCGCTACTATGAGAACGACAATGCCAATGTTCATCGTGGCGTTCATACCTTGGCTGAAAGGGCGACAGCTTCTTATGAGGCGGCTCGTGAAACCATTCGTAAGTTTATCAATGCAGGGTCTACAAAGGAAGTTCTCTTTACTAGAGGAACGACAACCAGTCTGAACTGGGTGGCGCGCTTTGCAGAGGAAGTCTTGACTGAGGGAGACCAGGTTTTGATTTCTGTCATGGAACACCATTCCAACATCATTCCTTGGCAGGAAGCCTGCCGTAAAACTGGGGCAGAACTTGTTTATGTCTATCTCAATAATGGAGCTCTGGATATGGATGATTTGCGAACTAAATTGACTGACAAGGTCAAGTTTGTTTCGCTAGCTCACGCCTCCAATGTTCTTGGTGTGGTTAATCCTATCAAAGAAATCACTCAATTGGCCCATCAAGTTGGAGCCATCATGGTGGTGGATGGTGCTCAATCTACTCCTCATATGAAGATCGATGTCCAGGACTTGGATGTGGACTTCTTTGCCTTTTCAGGTCACAAGATGGCGGGTCCAACTGGTATCGGTGTTCTTTACGGAAAAGAGAAGTATTTAGAACAAATGTCACCAGTGGAATTTGGCGGCGAAATGATTGATTTCGTTTATGAACAATCTGCTAGTTGGAAGGAATTACCTTGGAAATTCGAGGCTGGAACACCAAATATGGCAGGTGCAATCGGACTTGCTGCTGCAGTGGATTATCTTGAAAAAATTGGTATGGATGCTATTGAAGCCCATGAACAAGAATTAATCGCATACGTCTATCCAAAACTGCAGGCGATTGAAGAACTGACCATTTATGGTTCACAGGACTTGGCTCAACGTTCAGGTGTCATTGCTTTTAACCTACGCGATCTTCATCCTCACGACCTTGCGACTGCTTTGGATTATGAAGGAGTGGCTGTTCGAGCAGGTCACCATTGCGCTCAACCTTTGCTCCAGTATTTGGACGTTCCAGCTACAGCTCGTGCAAGTTTTTATATCTATAATACCAAGGCAGATTGCGACAAGCTAGTCGATGCCTTACAAAAGACAAAGGAGTTTTTCAATGGCACTTTCTAAACTAGATAGCCTTTATATGGCAGTGGTAGCGGACCATTCGAAAAATCCACATCACCAAGGGAAGTTGGAAGACGCTGAGCAAATCAGTCTCAACAATCCGACCTGTGGAGATGTCATCAATCTCTCTGTCAAGTTTGATGTAGATGACCGTTTGGAAGATATTGCTTTTCTAAACTCAGGTTGTACCATCTCGACTGCCTCTGCAAGCATGATGACAGATGCAGTTTTAGGAAAAACCAAACAAGAAATTTTAGAGCTTGCGACTATTTTTTCTGAAATGGTTCAAGGGCAAAAAGATGAACGCCAAGATCAACTAGGCGATGCAGCCTTCTTGTCAGGTGTTGCCAAATTTCCGCAACGGATCAAATGTGCAACTCTAGCTTGGAATGCCCTTAAGAAAACAATTGAAAATCAAGAAAAACAGTAAGACAAGTTTCTTTTGTCTTATGAATCAGTAGAAATGAAGAATGAAAGAAAGTATATTATGGCTGAAGAAAGAGTAGAACCAAAACCAATTGACCTTGGTGAATATAAATTTGGTTTCCATGACGATGTAGAGCCTGTCCTATCGACAGGAAAAGGATTGAACGAAGGAGTCATTCGCGAATTATCAGCTGCTAAGGGAGAACCTGAGTGGATGTTAGAATTCCGTTTGAAGTCTTATGAAACCTTCAAAAAAATGCCTATGCAAACCTGGGGAGCAGACTTGTCAGAGATTGACTTTGATGACTTGATCTATTACCAAAAACCATCTGATAAGCCAGCCCGTTCTTGGGATGACGTTCCTGAAAAAATCAAAGAAACCTTTGAGCGTATCGGGATTCCTGAAGCTGAGCGTGCTTATCTAGCAGGTGCCTCTGCCCAGTATGAATCAGAAGTGGTTTACCACAACATGAAGGAAGAGTTCCAGAAATTGGGGATTATCTTTACAGATACGGATTCTGCCCTCAAGGAATACCCAGACTTGTTTAAACAATACTTTGCCAAGTTGGTACCGCCGACTGATAACAAGTTGGCTGCCCTCAACTCCGCAGTATGGTCGGGTGGAACCTTTATCTATGTACCAAAAGGTGTGAAAGTGGATATTCCACTTCAAACTTACTTCCGTATCAACAACGAAAATACTGGTCAGTTTGAACGTACCTTGATTATCGTTGATGAGGGAGCAAGTGTCCACTATGTAGAAGGATGTACAGCACCGACTTATTCAAGTAATAGCCTGCACGCGGCCATTGTAGAAATCTTTGCCTTGGACGGAGCTTATATGCGTTATACAACCATCCAAAACTGGTCTGACAACGTTTATAACTTGGTAACAAAGCGTGCTAAGGCTCAAAAGGATGCCACTGTTGAGTGGATCGATGGAAACTTGGGTGCCAAAACAACCATGAAATATCCATCTGTTTACCTAGATGGAGAAGGGGCGCGTGGTACTATGCTCTCTATCGCCTTTGCTAATGCAGGGCAACACCAAGACACTGGTGCTAAGATGATCCACAATGCTCCACATACAAGTTCGTCTATCGTGTCTAAATCCATCGCTAAAGGCGGAGGAAAGGTGGACTACCGTGGACAAGTAACCTTTAACAAAAACTCTAAGAAATCTGTCTCTCACATTGAGTGTGACACCATTATCATGGATGACCTGTCAGCATCAGATACCATTCCATTTAATGAAATCCATAACTCGCAAGTTGCTTTGGAACACGAAGCTAAAGTTTCTAAGATTTCAGAAGAACAATTGTATTACCTCATGAGCCGTGGCTTGTCAGAATCTGAGGCAACAGAGATGATTGTTATGGGATTTGTAGAACCCTTTACAAAAGAACTTCCAATGGAATACGCCGTTGAGCTGAACCGCTTGATTAGCTATGAGATGGAAGGTTCAGTTGGGTAATAGGAACTAGGAGAAGCAAATGGGATTCTTAAAAAAATTATTTGGTAATATCGAGAAAGCGAATAAAGGCGAAATTTCTGCCGAGGAAATTGTTCCACCTTTCACAATTGATTTGGTAGAAGAAGCTGATGATTATTGGAGACAAATGGAAGAAAATCTCCTTATAAACGCTGTAAAGGCTGTTGGTGGTCCAGAGGCAGTGGAACGTGCTTTTGTTCTTACCAATTTTAAGAAAAATCAAGAAACCTTTGAGCTCTTTTATCAGGTGGATGGTCAATTACTTTCTTGGCGAGAGATGGACGCAAGTGTTGTAGATAAAATCAGCAATCAACTTCTTCCACAAGCATCAGAAGTTGCACAAGCAGTAAATGAGAATTATGAAGAGGCAAATGTACCGGTAATCGACTACGCTATGCTTCAGTTTGAAACTGCAACCATGGCTTGGTTTGGACGGAAGCTTACAACAGCTTCTCCTGAAGCCAAATTGACTTTTGAAGAATTGGTATCTGGTTGGCGCGCTATTTTGGAAAAAGAAGTACTAAATCGTCCATTGGATAGTGATCGTCCGTTTCCCTATTATGAAGTTTAAAAAACAAATATAGTGAATTGAAACTGGAATAGTACACTGTGATTTCTAAAACATTTTTAGAAATTAGTTTTCATGTCCTAATAAATTTGTTCAGTTTTTATTTCATTTCACTATAAAATAAAAAATCGCGGTTTAAATCGCGATTTTTTTATAATTTTTCGTTGATAAATCGGATAAACTGATTCCACCAAACTTTTAAGAAGAAGGCTTTTTCAACTTTCTTTTCTGCTACCATTTCGAAACTAGGACGTTCTGTAGTAATGTAACCTTGACCAATCAAGTCATTATCTTCATAAGTCAAATGTCCAACCACTGTTCCGGCTTCAAGTGGTGCAGGGATTGCTTTAGAATCAGGTGTGAATTGAACAGATTGGGAAGATTGACTTCCAACACGTTCAATTAGAGAGATATCATCTTTGGCAACGGCAGTGACCGTATCTTCTTTTCCATCTTGTACAGGTGCTTTGCTATCTTGGTAGGTATCACCTTTTTGAACGATTTTGCGAAGTGAGAATGTAGAAGAGATATAATCCATTAGTGAGGATGTAGCTGTGAAGCGAGCGTAAGGATTATTGTCCTGATGGTCTGCATTCAAAACGACTGTAATAACCCTCATGCCTTTTTCGACAGTAGTACCAACAAAAGATTCACCGGCTTTGTCTGTTGTTCCTGTCTTGAGGCCATCAAAACCACCGCGATGAGCAGGCATGCCTTCTAACATGTAGTTAGTCGAAGTGATTGGCATTCCAGCAAAAGTAGAAGAAGGTTTTTTGGTGATTTCCAAGACTTGTGGGTACTTTTTGATGAGGTTACGAGCAACGATAGCAACATCATAAGCACTGAGCTTATTTTCATCATCTTTTTTAGAGCCTAGGTAAATGTTATCCCCTAGAGTCTCATTGTTCAGACCTGTTGTATTGACAACAGTAGCATCCTGAATTCCCCATTCTAAGAGTTTTGCACGCATCATGTCCACAAAGTCTTTTTCTGAGCCAGCAATTTTCTCTGCTAAGGCAATAGCAGCACTGTTAGCACTAGATACTAATGTTGCTTCAAGTAGTTGTTCGACGGTATAATTACGAGCTTCCATAGGAACGTTACTTGCTTCAGAATTTGTCGTTAACTTATAAGGATAGTCAGAAATATCTACTGGGGTAGATAGTGTAATACTTCCGTTTTCCAAAGCTTCATAGACAAGATAGACCGTAATCAATTTTGTGATGGAAGCAATTTCGACAGGTTGAGTTGCATCTTTCTCATAGAGAATTTTACCAGTATTTGCCTCAACAGCAATGGCATGTTTAGCAGCAATATTAAAATCTTGAGCAGCAACAGTAGATGCAGAGCCAATAAGGGATAGACTTAATAGAGTTAAAATTATTTTTTTCATAGTAAGTTTATTCTAACATAAAGAAAAAAATATTCCCAGTTTCATGATATAAGAAAGAAGCTTTTTTGAAAGTATGGTAAAATAGATGAATGGAGGTACCTCATGTTTCGTAAGAATAAATTATTTTTTTGGACCAGTGAGATTTTACTATTAACAATCATCTTTTACTTATGGAGAGAGATGGGAGCGATTATTACACCTTTTGTGAGCGTTGCAAACACCATCATGATTCCTTTTCTTCTAGGTGGTTTTTTATATTATTTGACTAATCCCATTGTTAGCTTTCTACAAAAGTACTTCAAAATTAATCGTATTATTGGTATTCTACTAACCTTGTGTGCCTTGGTCTGGGGCCTTGTCATTGGGGTAGTTTATCTCTTACCGATTTTGATTAATCAGTTGACCAGTTTGATTGCAACAAGTCAGACAATTTACAGTCGTTTGCAAAATTTGATTGTGGATTTATCCACTTATCCAGCCTTTCAAAATTTGGATATTCAGGCGACAATTCAACAATTAAATTTGTCCTATGTAGATATTCTACAAAATATCCTAAATAGTGTTACCAATAGTGTCGGAAGTGTTATATCAGCTCTCTTTAGTACCGTTTTGATTATTATTATGACCCCTGTATTTTTGGTCTATTTTTTGTTAGATGGTCACAAATTTTTACCGATGCTTGAACGTACTGTTTTAAAGAGAGATAAGTTGCATATTACAGGCCTCTTAAAGAATTTGAATGCGACAATTGCTCGCTATATTAGTGGAGTCGCAATTGATGCGATTATTATCGGTTGTTTGGCCTTTATCGGATATAGCGTGATTGGTTTGAAATACGCTTTGGTCTTTGCCATCTTTTCAGGATTGGCCAATCTCATTCCTTATGTGGGACCAAGTATTGGCTTGATTCCGATGATTATCGCCAATGTTTTTACTGATCCGCATAGAATGCTGATTGCAGTTGTTTATATGCTGATTATTCAACAAGTGGATGGAAATATCCTCTACCCTCGAATCGTTGGTGGCGTGATGAAGGTCCATCCAATTACGATTTTAGTATTACTTTTGTTATCAAGTAATATCTATGGTGTCATTGGTATGATTGTCGCTGTACCAACCTATTCTATCTTGAAAGAAATTTCTAAGTTCTTATCTCGCTTGTATGAAAATCATAAAATAATGAAAGAACGAGAAAGAGAATTAGCCAAGTAAAAGTCAGGAAATTCCTGATTTTTCTTTTTATTTAGGCAAGTGATAGGAGTAGAAGTACCGTTTAGATTAGTAGATTAAGAATAATTCACAAAAACTTTGTAAAACACTTGCAATTTAGCTGAAATTTGATAAAATAGTAAGGAAAGTTAGACTGTATTGCCTACTGTCTATCTATAAAATATATTTTATTGGAGGCTTTTACTCAAATGGCAAAAGAAAAATACGATCGTAGTAAACCACACGTTAACATTGGTACTATCGGACACGTTGACCACGGTAAAACTACCCTAACTGCAGCTATCACAACTGTTTTGGCACGTCGCTTGCCTTCATCAGTTAACCAACCTAAAGACTATGCGTCTATCGATGCTGCTCCAGAAGAACGCGAACGCGGTATCACTATCAACACTGCGCACGTTGAGTACGAAACTGAAAAACGTCACTACGCTCACATCGACGCTCCAGGACACGCGGACTACGTTAAAAACATGATCACTGGTGCCGCTCAAATGGACGGAGCTATCCTTGTAGTAGCTTCAACTGACGGACCAATGCCACAAACTCGTGAGCACATCCTTCTTTCACGTCAGGTTGGTGTTAAACACCTTATCGTCTTCATGAACAAAGTTGACTTGGTTGACGATGAAGAATTGCTTGAATTGGTTGAAATGGAAATCCGTGACCTATTGTCAGAATACGACTTCCCAGGTGACGATCTTCCAGTTATCCAAGGTTCAGCTCTTAAAGCTCTTGAAGGTGACACTAAATACGAAGACATCGTTATGGAATTGATGAACACAGTTGATGAGTACATCCCAGAACCAGAACGTGACACTGACAAACCATTGCTTCTTCCAGTCGAAGACGTATTCTCAATCACTGGACGTGGTACAGTTGCTTCAGGACGTATCGACCGTGGTATCGTTAAAGTCAACGACGAAATCGAAATCGTTGGTATCAAAGAAGAAACTCAAAAAGCAGTTGTTACTGGTGTTGAAATGTTCCGTAAACAACTTGACGAAGGTCTTGCCGGAGATAACGTAGGTGTCCTTCTTCGTGGTGTTCAACGTGATGAAATCGAACGTGGACAAGTTATTGCTAAACCAGGTTCAATCAACCCACACACTAAATTCAAAGGTGAAGTCTACATCCTTACTAAAGAAGAAGGTGGACGTCACACTCCATTCTTCAACAACTACCGTCCACAATTCTACTTCCGTACTACTGACGTTACAGGTTCGATCGAACTTCCAGCAGGTACTGAAATGGTAATGCCTGGTGATAACGTGACAATCGACGTTGAGTTGATCCACCCAATCGCCGTAGAACAAGGTACTACATTCTCTATCCGTGAGGGTGGACGTACTGTTGGTTCAGGTATGGTTACAGAAATCGAAGCTTAATTCGATTTAGTTCCCAGAAGAACAATTATTTAAGTCAGACACTAAAAGAATCTTGCTATGCGAGGTTCTTTTTTTCGGATATTGAACTAATACTCTTCGAAAATCAAATTCAATCCACGTCAGCGTCACCTTTGCCGTACTCAAGTACAGCCTGCGGCTAGCTTCCTAGTTTGCTCTTTGATTTTCATTGAGTATAAAATTGAAGAATTGTACACAAAAAAGCTCCATACACTTGATGTGCATAGAGCAGGGGCTTTATTTGATATAGAGTTCTTGATTTTTTAGGACAATTTCACGTACACTTGCGAACTTCTTGAGTTTTTTAAGCTCTTCTGGATGAGTGACGAGAGTGATAACATAGCCCTCTTTACCCATGCGACCTGTACGGCCAGCACGGTGAGTGTAGGTTTCAATATCTCTAGGAACATCAAAGTTTACGACGCATTCTAGGCTATCGATATCAATCCCACGAGCCAAAAGGTCAGTTGCAAGAAGCAGGGTTAGTTGCTTATCTTTAAACTTTTCTAAGATGACTTTTCTAAATTTAACATTTACATCGCTAGCGAGGGAAACAGCCAATATATCACGATACTGTAGTTTTTCCTCGGCACTCCCAAGGTCTGATAGGCTGTTAAAAAAGACTAGTCCGCGGAAATCCTCAACATGAGCCAATTTTCGTAGCATATCCACGCGGTGACGTTGGTCTACTTGCATGTAGAAGTGCTGGATATTGTCCAGTTTTTGGTCAGAGAGGTCAATGGTACGTGTATTAGGCGCAATCTTTTCTTGGTCAAATTTGGTTGTTGCACTCATGTAGATGAGTTGATGGTCACGAGGTGCGTAGTGGGTGATTTTCTCGACAAAGTGAATCTGAGAATCATCAAGCAATTGGTCAAATTCATCCAGGATGATGGTTTCTACATTCATCATCTTGATTTTTTTCAATTTAATCAGCTCAAAGATACGGCCAGGGGTTCCAATAAGAATTTCTGGCCCTTTTTTAAGGCGTTCAATCTGACGTTTCTGACTTGAACCTGATAGGAAGAGTTGGGCTGTCAAACCGATAGTTTCTGACCACGTTTTACATACGTCAAAAATCTGTCCAGCAAGCTCCGTATTTGGTGCTAGAATCAAGAGTTGCTGGGCTTTTTTCTTTTGTATTCTTAGAAGACTTGGTAGGAGGTAAGCTAGTGTCTTGCCTGTTCCGGTTGGGCTCACTCCTAAAAGATTTTCTCCTGCAAGAATGGGCTCAAATAGTTGAGTTTGAATGGGAGTAAATTCTTGGAAACCGAGCTGGTCACTCAGTTCTTTCCATTCAGTTGGTAGTTTGGTTTTCATTTTTCTGCCTCAAATCTAATGCCAGCAGTCTGGCGCATGGTATATAGTAGGTCATGAACAGAGCTTGCATCGTCCAGCCAAGTCTGGTAGAGTGTCTGGTCTGGTTGCTGAATCATCTGTGCAAATGCAGCGACTTCCTCAGTCATCGTATGAGGAGCCTGTTGGATAGGGAGTTGGGCTTGATTTCCTTGGTGGTCGGTAAAAATAGCTGAGCTTACATATTCGATGGTGTTGAGGGTCAAGGTACCATCTGTCGTATAAATCTCGCAAGGAAGATTGGAAGTGATGTTTTTCCCAGCTTTGATATGAACTTGAAATTCAGGGTAGAAGAGGATACCATCTCCATTTAGGTCAATGCTATTGTCAAGCTGTTGAGCATAGTAAGTTGCGTCATTAGCTTTTCCAAAAAGACGAACGACAGCATAGAGGGGATAAATCCCCAAATCCATAAGGGCTCCACCAGCAAAACGGTCTGAAAAGACATTTGGTGTCTGACCAGCCAACAAATCTGGCATCTTGGAAGAATACTTGGCATAGTTGAAATCTGCTCCCAACACTTGCTTGTCTGCTAAAAAGTTTTTGATAGTAGTGAAAGCTTTCTCGTGATAATTACGAGCTGCTTCAAAGATAAAACAATTATTTTTCTCAGCTGTTTGAATCAAATCCAGCCATTCTTGTGGCTGCGTGACAGCTGGCTTTTCAAGAATGACATGTTTACCTGCAGACAATGCAACTTTTGCCTGAGCAAAATGCAAGGAGTTTGGGCTAGCAATATAGACTACATCAAAGGAGCTCTTGAAGAAGTCCTCTAATTGATCAAAGAGTTGGATATCCTGATAGCGAGAAGCAAAGGTTGCTGCAGTTTCTAGTTTTCTAGAATAAACTGCGACCAACTGGTATTCTTCACTGGTATGGGCTGCTTCTATGAAGTGGTGGCTAATAGCCCCTGTTCCGATGACACCTAATTTAAGCATAGTGACTCCTTTTCCGATTTCAAATCCTTCTTTCATTATAACATAGATAGACGGGACTATCCAACAGGGGGTAAAAAATTTCAAATAAGCTACTAGGACTTTCCCAAAGAAAGTGGTACAATAATGAGATGAGTAAATGAAATAGGAGGGAAAATGAGGTTACTACCTATAAGAAAAATATCACGTCAGTCTAAGAGGCTAGCGCTTTTTTTGACTTTTTGCGCAGGATATGTAGATGCCTATACGTTTATTGTAAGAGGGAATACTCTGGTAGCTGGACAAACCGGAAATGTCGTCTTTCTATCAGTGGGACTCATTCAACAAAATGTGTCAGATGCCAGTGCTAAAGTAATGACCTTACTGGCTTTTATGATGGGGGTCTTTTTACTAACTGTTTATAAGGAAAAATTGAGAATTGTGAAAAAACCTATTCTGTCCTTGATTCCTTTGGCAATCCTATCAATCATTATTGGTTTTGTACCGCAAACTGTAGAGAATATCTATTTAGTACCGCCCTTGGCCTTTTGTATGGGGTTGGTGACAACCGCTTTTGGAGAAGTATCGGGTATTGCTTATAACAATGCATTTATGACAGGAAATATCAAACGGACCATGCTGGCTTTTGGAGATTATTTCAGAACTAAGCACACTCCTTTTTTGCGTGAAGGTTTCATATTTGTTAGCCTGCTTACTAGTTTTGTCCTTGGTGTTGTTTTTTCAGCCTATTTGACGATTTTTTATCATGAAAAGACCATTCTTGGTGTTCCTATTATGATGAGCATTTTTTACTTCAGTATGCTTTTTGCTTCATGGCAGAAAAAAGTAAAAGAAAAAGCTTCATTTTAGGTGTTATTACTTGTAAGAAAATAGGAGATATGCTATACTTGAAGAGTTGACTATGCACGTTCCTGTGCAACCGCACGAACATCGTTGCTTGATTATTCAAGTTTAAGTGGTTCGTCCCACGATGCTAGGCGAGTCTTCACAAAAAATTCGGGGAAACCCATAAAAATCATAGGAGGTGCATAATGAGCACATACGCAATTATCAAAACTGGCGGAAAACAAGTTAAAGTTGAAGTTGGTCAAGCAGTTTACGTTGAAAAATTGAACGTTGAAGCTGGTCAAGAAGTTACTTTTAACGAAGTTGTTCTTGTTGGTGGTGAAAACACTGTTGTCGGAACTCCACTTGTTGCTGGAGCTACTGTAGTTGGAACTGTTGAAAAACAAGGAAAACAAAAGAAAGTTGTTACTTACAAGTACAAACCTAAAAAAGGTAGCCACCGTAAACAAGGTCACCGTCAACCATATACAAAAGTTGTCATCAACGCAATCAACGCTTAATTTTAAGGAGAACACATGATACAAGCAGTCTTTGAGAGAGCCGAAGATGGCGAGCTGAGGAGTGCGGAAATTACTGGACACGCCGAGAGTGGCGAATACGGCTTAGATGTCGTGTGTGCATCGGTTTCTACGCTTGCCATTAACTTTATCAATTCTATTGAGAAATTTGCAGGCTATGAACCAATCCTAGAATTAAACGAAGATGAAGGTGGTTATCTGATGGTTGAAATTCCAAAAGATCTTCCTTCACACCAGAGAGAAATGACCCAGTTATTCTTTGAATCATTTTTCTTAGGTATGGCAAACTTATCGGAGAACTCTTCTGAGTTCGTCCAAACCAGAGTTATCACAGAAAACTAACACGGAGGAAAACATTATGTTAAAAATGACTCTTAACAACTTGCAACTTTTCGCCCACAAAAAAGGTGGAGGTTCTACATCAAACGGACGCGATTCACAAGCAAAACGTCTTGGAGCTAAAGCAGCTGACGGACAAACTGTAACAGGTGGATCAATCCTTTACCGTCAACGTGGTACACACATCTACCCAGGTGTAAACGTTGGACGTGGTGGAGACGATACTTTGTTCGCTAAAGTTGAAGGCGTAGTACGCTTTGAACGTAAAGGACGCGATAAAAAACAAGTTTCTGTTTACCCAATCGCTAAATAAAAAGGTCCAGTGAACCTTTTTATCCCGAGCCTTAAAATATAAAGGCGAGGAAGCTAGAAATAGCATTAAATAAGGCTTTCCGAGTTTTCGGAGAGCTTTTTTTTTGCTTTGATACCCATTTTGCTACCCTTATTATGGGAATTGTATTTGCATCATATTATAAACGGTAAATCAACAAGATTTGCTGTTTTTGTTTGAAATATAATTTAGACTGAAAAAAGACATTATTTTAATTCTTGCATTGGAATGTTAGAATCTTAATTGAAACTTGAAAATTTCCTGACTTTTTTCCTTTTTGGAAAACTTCTAAAATATGGTATAATGAAAAGATAAAGAAGTTGGGGGTAGAAGATGAACATTCAACAATTACGCTATGTTGTTGCCATTGCCAATAGTGGTACTTTCCGTGAAGCTGCTGAAAAGATGTATGTTAGTCAGCCGAGTCTGTCTATTTCTGTTCGTGATTTAGAAAAAGAGTTGGGTTTTAAGATTTTCCGTCGGACTAGCTCAGGGACTTTCTTGACTCGTCGTGGTATGGAATTTTATGAAAAAGCGCAAGAATTGGTCAAGGGATTTGATATTTTTCAAAATCAGTATGCTAATCCTGAAGAAGAAAAAGATGAATTTTCCATTGCTAGCCAGCACTATGACTTCTTGCCACCAACCATTACAGCATTTTCAGAGCGTTATCCTGATTATAAGAACTTCCGTATTTTTGAATCAACTACTGTTCAAATCTTAGATGAAGTAGCGCAAGGTCACAGTGAGATTGGCATTATCTACCTCAACAATCAAAATAAAAAGGGGATCATGCAACGGGTTGAAAAGCTAGGGCTGGAGGTCATTGAATTGATTCCCTTCCATACCCACATTTATCTCCGTGAGGGGCATCCTTTAGCCCAGAAAGAGGAATTGGTCATGGAGGATTTAGCGGATTTACCAACGGTTCGCTTCACTCAAGAGAAAGACGAGTACCTTTATTATTCAGAGAACTTTGTTGATACCAGCGCTAGCTCACAGATGTTCAATGTGACAGACCGTGCTACTTTGAATGGTATTTTGGAGCGGACAGACGCCTATGCGACAGGTTCTGGATTTTTAGATAGTGACAGTGTTAATGGTATCACAGTTATTCGTCTCAAGGATAATTTGGATAATCGTATGGTCTATGTTAAACGTGAGGAAGTGGAGCTTAGTCAGGCTGGAACTCTTTTCGTAGAAGTCATGCAAGAATATTTTGATCAGAAGAGGAAATCATGAAAAAAAGAGGAATAGTGGCAGTCATTGTACTGCTTTTGATTGCGCTGGATCAGTTAGTCAAATCCTATATCGTCTGGCAGATTCCACTGGGTGAAGTACGTTCTTGGATTCCCAATTTCGTTAGCTTGACCTACCTGCAAAATCGAGGGGCAGCATTTTCTATCTTACAAGACCAGCAGTGGTTATTTGCTATCATTACACTGGTCGTTATGGTAGGTGCAATTTGGTATCTACATAAACACATGGAGGACTCACTCTGGATGGTCTTGGGCTTGACCTTGATCATCGCAGGTGGTCTAGGAAACTTTATTGACAGGGTCAGTCAGGGCTTTGTTGTGGATATGTTCCACCTTGACTTTATCAATTTTGCAATTTTCAATGTGGCAGATAGCTATCTGACGGTTGGAGTGATTATTTTATTGATTGCAATGCTAAAAGAGGAAACAAATGGAAATTAAAATTGAAACTGGTGGCCTGCGTTTGGATAAGGCTTTGTCGGATTTGACAGAATTATCACGTAGTCTCGCGAATGAACAAATTAAATCAGGCCAGGTATTGGTCAATGGGCAAGTCAAGAAAGCTAAATACACTGTCCAAGAGGGCGATATCGTCACTTATCATGTGCCAGAACCAGAGGTCTTAGAGTATGTGGCTGAGGATATTCCGCTAGACATCATCTACCAAGATGAGGATGTGGCTGTCGTTAACAAACCTCAGGGGATGGTTGTGCATCCGAGTGCTGGTCATACTAGTGGAACCCTAGTAAATGCTCTTATGTATCATATCAAGGATTTGTCAGGAATCAATGGGGTCCTCCGTCCAGGAATTGTTCACCGTATTGACAAGGACACGTCAGGTCTTCTCATGATTGCTAAAAATGACGAGGCGCATATAGCGCTTGCTCAAGAACTTAAGGATAAAAAGTCTCTCCGAAAATATTGGGCGATTGTTCATGGAAATCTACCCAATGATCGTGGTGTGATTGAAGCGCCGATTGGCCGGAGTGAAAAAGACCGTAAGAAACAGGCTGTGACTGCTAAAGGAAAGCCTGCAGTGACCCGTTTCCACGTTTTGGAACGTTTTGGTGATTATAACTTAGTGGAGTTGCAACTGGAGACAGGACGTACCCACCAAATCCGTGTTCACATGGCTTATATTGGCCATCCAGTTGCTGGTGATGAAGTCTATGGACCACGCAAGACTCTGAAAGGGCATGGGCAATTTCTTCATGCCAAGACTTTAGGTTTTACTCATCCGAGAACAGGTGAGACCATGGAATTTTCAGCAGATATTCCAGAGATTTTTAAGGAAACATTAGAGAGATTGAGAAAGAATTAGACGTGATAAAAGGTTGAGATGACTTGTCTCGACCTTTTTCCTATCAACTCTTTTCTATTTCCTGTCATTCATGTTATAATGGATAAATATGAAGAATCGGAGTGAGACTATGAAATACAAACGGATTGTCTTTAAGGTAGGAACTTCTTCTCTGACAAATGAGGATGGAAGTTTATCACGTAGTAAGGTAAAGGCTATTACCCAGCAGTTGGCGATGTTGCACGAGGCTGGTCATGAATTGATTTTGGTGTCGTCAGGTGCCATTGCGGCTGGTTTTGGGGCCTTAGGATTTAAAAAGCGTCCGACTAAGATTGCTGATAAACAGGCTTCAGCAGCGGTAGGGCAAGGGCTTTTGTTGGAAGAATACACGACCAATCTTCTCTTGCGCCAAATCGTTTCTGCACAAATTTTACTGACCCAGGACGACTTTGTGGATAAGCGCCGTTATAAAAATGCCCATCAGGCTTTGTCGGTTCTACTTAGCCGTGGTGCGATTCCTATCATCAATGAGAATGACAGTGTCGTCATTGATGAGCTCAAGGTTGGGGACAATGACACTCTAAGTGCCCAGGTAGCGGCCATGGTCCAAGCAGACCTTTTGGTTCTCTTGACAGATGTGGACGGTCTCTATACTGGAAATCCTAATTCAGATTCAACAGCCAAACGCTTGGAAAGAATCGAGACCATCAATCGTGAGATTATTGATATGGCTGGTGGAGCTGGCTCGTCAAATGGAACTGGGGGCATGTTAACAAAAATCAAGGCTGCGACTATTGCGACAGAATCAGGAGTTCCTGTTTATATCTGTTCATCCTTGAAGGCAGATGCCATGATTGAGGCGGCTGAGGAGACTCAGGATGGTTCCTACTTTGTTGCGCAAGAGAAGGGACTTCGTACCCAGAAACAATGGCTGGCCTTCTATGCTCAGAGTCAGGGATCTATTTGGGTTGATAAAGGGGCTGCGGAAGCTCTCTCCCAACATGGAAAGAGTCTTCTCTTATCTGGTGTAGTTGACGCAGAAGGGGCCTTTTCTTACGGTGATATCGTGACAGTATTTGACAAAGAAAGTGGAAAATCACTTGGAAAAGGACGCGTGCAATTTGGGGCATCTGCTTTGGAGGATATGTTACGTTCTCAAAAAGCTAAGGGTGTCTTGATTCACCGTGATGACTGGATTTCCATTACGCCTGAAATCCAACTACTCTTTACAGAATTTTAGAGGTAAATTATGGTAAGTACACAAGAACAATTTGAACAGGTACAGGCTGTTAAAAAATCGATCAACACAGCTAGTGAAGAGGTGAAAAACCAAGCCTTGCTAGCCATGGCTGATTACTTAGTGGCTGCTACTGAGGAAATTTTAGCGGCCAATGCCCTCGATATGGAAGCGGCCAAGGGAAAAATCTCAGATGTTATGCTGGATCGTCTTTATTTGGATGCAGGGCGTATAGAAGCGATGGCAACTGGGATTCGTGAAGTGGTTGCTTTACCAGATCCAATTGGTGAAGTTTTAGAAACAAATCAGCTTGAAAATGGCTTGGTTATTACCAAGAAACGGGTGGCTATGGGGGTCATAGGTATTATCTATGAAAGCCGTCCAAATGTGACGTCTGACGCGGCTGCTTTGGCTCTCAAGAGTGGAAATGCGGTTGTTCTTCGTAGTGGTAAGGATGCCTATCAAACGGCCCATGCCATTGTCACAGCCTTGAAGAAGGGCTTGGAGACAACGACTATTCATCCAGATGTAATTCAACTGGTGGAAGATACCAGCCGTGAAAGTAGTTATGCTATGATGAAGGCAAAGGGCTATCTAGACCTTCTCATTCCTCGTGGAGGAGCTGGTTTGATCAATGCCGTGGTTGAGAATGCTATCGTACCTGTTATCGAGACAGGGACAGGGATTGTCCATGTTTATGTCGATAAGGACGCAGATGAAGATAAGGCTTTATCTATTATCAACAATGCTAAAACTAGTCGTCCTTCTGTCTGCAATGCCATGGAGGTTCTGCTGGTTCATGAAGATAAGGCAGCAAGTTTCCTTCCTCGCTTGGAGCAAGTACTGGTTGTAGATCGTAAGGAAGCTGGTCTGGAACCAATTCAATTCCGCTTGGATGAAAAAGCAAGTCCGTTTCTTTCAGGTCAAGCAGCTGAGGCCCAAGACTTTGACACTGAGTTTTTAGACTATGTCCTAGCGGTTAAGGTTGTGAGCAGTTTAGAAGAAGCGGTTGCCCATATTGAAACCCACAGTACCCATCATTCGGACGCCATTGTGACGGAAAATGCTGAAGCTGCAGCTTACTTTACAGATCAAGTGGACTCTGCAGCGGTTTATGTCAATGCCTCAACTCGTTTCACTGACGGGGGTCAATTTGGTCTTGGTTGTGAAATGGGGATTTCTACTCAGAAACTGCATGCGCGTGGTCCAATGGGCTTAAAAGAGTTGACCAGCTACAAGTATGTGGTTACGGGTGACGGACAGATAAGGGAGTAAGAGATGAAGATTGGATTTATCGGTTTGGGGAATATGGGAGCTAGTTTGGCCAAAGCTGTCTTGCAGGTCAAGGCAGGTAATCAGATTCTCCTTGCCAATCGTAGTCAAGCCAAGGTTGATGCTTTCATTGCCGACTTTGGCGGTCAAGCTTCCAGAAACGAAGAAATATTTGCAGAAGCAGATGTGATTTTTCTAGGTGTTAAGCCAGCCCAGTTCTCAGACTTGCTTTCTCAATATCAGACCATTCTTGAAAAACGAGAGAGTCTTCTTTTGATTTCCATGGCAGCTGGATTGACTTTAGAAAAACTAGCGAGTCTTATTCCAAGTCAACACCGAATTATTCGTATGATGCCAAATACCCCTGCTTCTATCGGGCAAGGAGTTATCAGCTATGCTTTGTCTCCTAATTGTAAGGTTGAGGACAGTGAGCTCTTTTGTCAGCTGTTAGCCAAGGCAGGTCTCTTGGTTGAACTAGGAGAAGGCTTAATCGATGCTGCGACAGGTCTTGCAGGCTGTGGACCAGCCTTTGTCTATCTCTTTATCGAGGCCTTGGCAGATGCAGGCGTTCAGACTGGATTGCCACGAGAAACAGCATTGAAAATGGCGGCTCAAACTGTGGTAGGAGCTGGTCAATTGGTTCTAGAAAGCCAAGAGCATCCTGGGGTCTTGAAAGACCAAGTTTGTAGCCCAGGTGGTTCGACTATCGCTGGTGTAGCAAGCTTAGAAGCGCATGCTTTTCGAGGAACAGTCATGGATGCAGTTGGTCAGGCCTACAAACGAACACAAGAACTAGGTAAATAAGAGGTGGATTTGTCTGCCTCTTTTATGGTGGTTGATACTCTTCGAAAATCAAATTCAAACTGCGTCAGCTTCACCTTGCCGTACTCAAGTACAGCCTGCGGCTAGCTTCCTAGTTTGCTCTTTGATTTTCATTGAGTATGAAATGAGAAGACAAAAAGATTGTCACAAACCCCTATTTTTTTGATAGAATAGAAGTAGTAAAAAAGAAATGAGTTAGACATGTCAAAAGGATTTTTAGTCTCTCTTGAGGGACCAGAGGGAGCAGGCAAGACCAGTGTTTTAGAGGCTCTGCTCCCAATTTTACAGGAAAAAGGAGTAGAAGTGTTGACGACCCGTGAACCTGGCGGAGTCTTGATAGGGGAGAAGATTCGGGAAGTGATTTTAGATCCAAGTCATACTCAGATGGATGCTAAGACAGAACTCCTTCTCTATATCGCCAGTCGCAGACAGCACTTGGTGGAAAAAGTTCTTCCAGCCCTTGACGCTGGTAAGTTGGTCATTATGGACCGCTTCATCGATAGTTCTGTTGCCTATCAGGGATTTGGTCGTGGTTTGGACATTGAAGCCATTAACTGGCTCAATCAGTTTGCGACAGATGGCCTCAAACCCGATTTGACCCTCTATTTTGACATTGAGGTGGAAGAAGGACTGGCTCGAATTGCTGCTAATAGCAATCGTGAGGTCAATCGTTTGGACTTGGAAGGGTTGGACTTGCATAAAAAAGTCCGTCAAGGTTACCTTTCTCTTCTGGATAAAGAAGGAAATCGCATTATCAAGATTGATGCCAGTCTTCCTTTGGAGCAAGTTGTGGAAACAACCAAGGCTGTCTTGTTTGACAGAATGGGCTTGGCTAAATGAAACAAGAAGAATTAAAGGCTTGGCAGCCAGACCAGTTTGACCGCTTTATCCATATCCTAGAACAAGACCAGCTCAATCATGCCTACCTCTTTTCAGGTTTCTTTGGAAGCTTGGAAATGGCGCAGTTTTTGGCTAAGAGCCTCTTTTGTACGGATAAGGTAGGCGTTTTACCATGTGAGAAATGTCGAAATTGTAAGCTGATTGAACAGGAAGAGTTTCCAGATGTTACCTTGATTAAGCCAGTCAATCAGGTCATCAAGACAGAACGGATTCGAGAATTGGTAGGTCAGTTTTCTCAAGCAGGGATTGAAAGCCAACAACAGGTCTTTATTATCGAGCAAGCTGAGAAAATGCATCCTAATGCAGCCAATTCTCTGCTCAAGGTCATCGAAGAACCCCAGAGTGAGATTTATATTTTCTTCTTGACCAGTGATGAGGAAAAGATGTTACCGACCATCCGTAGTCGGACCCAGATTTTCCACTTTAAAAAGCAGGAAGAAAAACTCATCTTTCTCTTAGAACAAATGGGACTGGTTAAGAAAAAAGCAACTCTCTTAGCCCAGTTTAGTCAATCGCGAGCTGAAGCAGAAAAGTTGGCTAATCAGGCAAGTTTTTGGACCTTAGTCGATGAAAGTGAACGTCTGCTGACATGGTTATTAGCCAAGAAAAAAGAAAGTTATCTGCAGGTTGCTAAATTAACCAACTTGGCAGACGACAAGGAAAAACAAGATCAGGTTTTACGGATTCTCGAAGTCCTCTGTGGGCAGGATCTCTTGCAGGTAAGAGTACGGATGATTCTACAAGATTTGTTAGAAGCTAGAAAAATGTGGCAAGCTAATGTCAGCTTTCAAAATGCCATGGAATATCTGGTCTTGAAAGAAATGTAAACTCAAAAATGAACGATAAAGAAAGGAAAGAGCTGGTTTATGGACAAAAAAGAATTATTTGACGCGCTAGATGATTTTTCCCAACAGTTATTGGTAACCTTGGCCGATGTGGAAGCCATTAAGAAAAATCTCAAGAGCCTGGTAGAGGAAAATACAGCTCTTCGCTTGGAAAATTCTAAGTTGCGAGAACGCTTGGGTGAGGTGGAAGCAGATGCTCCCGTCAAGGCTAAGCATGTTCGTGAAAGTGTTCGTCGCATTTATAAAGACGGATTTCACGTATGTAATGATTTTTATGGACAACGTCGAGAACAGGACGAAGAATGTATGTTCTGTGACGAGTTGTTATACAGGGAGTAAGCATGCAGATTCAAAAAAGTTTTAAGGGGCAGTCTCCCTATGGCAAGCTGTATCTAGTGGCAACGCCGATTGGCAATCTAGATGATATGACCTTTCGTGCCATCCAGACCTTGAAAGAAGTGGATTGGATTGCGGCTGAGGACACGCGCAATACAGGTCTTTTGCTCAAGCATTTTGACATTTCGACCAAGCAGATCAGTTTTCATGAGCACAATGCCAAGGAAAAAATTCCTGATTTGATTGATTCCCTGAAAGCAGGGCAAAGTATTGCTCAGGTATCGGATGCAGGTTTGCCAAGCATCTCAGACCCTGGTCATGATTTGGTTAAGGCAGCTATTGAGGAAGAAATTGCAGTTGTCACTGTTCCAGGTGCCTCTGCAGGAATTTCTGCCTTGATTGCCAGTGGTTTAGCGCCACAGCCACATATCTTTTACGGCTTTTTACCCAGAAAATCAGGCCAGCAAAAGCAATTTTTCGACTCGAAAAAAGACTATCCTGAAACACAAATTTTCTATGAATCGCCCCATCGTGTGGCAGATACATTGAAAAATATGCTAGAAGTCTACGATGAACGCTCGGTAGTCTTGGTAAGAGAATTGACCAAAATCTATGAAGAATACCAAAGAGGAAAGATCTCTGAATTGCTGGAAAGCATCTCTGAAACGCCACTTAAGGGAGAATGCCTTCTTATCGTTGAAGGTGCCAGTCAGGATGTAGAAGAAAAAGACGAGGAAGACTTGTTCTTAGAAATCCAAACTCGTATCCAGCAAGGCATGAAGAAAAATCAAGCTATCAAGGAAGTCGCTAAGATTTACCAGTGGAATAAAAGTCAGCTCTATGCTGCCTACCACGACTGGGAAGAAAATCAAGAAAATGACTAAACAGGGAAGTTTGCCTTCTTCCCTTTTTTTGTTATACTAGTAGAAGAAAAAAATAGAAAGATTTGTGGGTGTCAAACAGTCCAGTGGGATGTTTTGATATGGACTTAGGTCCCACCCAAAGAGGTATTAGTGTCGTGTCTCAATCTTATATCAATGTTATCGGTGCTGGTTTGGCAGGTTCTGAAGCTGCCTACCAAATTGCAGAACGTGGTATTCCAGTTAAACTCTATGAAATGCGTGGTGTCAAGTCAACACCTCAGCACAAAACAGACAATTTTGCTGAATTGGTTTGTTCTAATTCCTTACGTGGGGATGCTTTGACAAATGCAGTTGGTCTTCTCAAGGAAGAAATGCGTCGCTTGGGTTCAGTTATTTTGGAATCTGCTGAGGCTACACGTGTTCCCGCTGGAGGAGCTCTTGCGGTGGACCGTGATGGTTTCTCCCAAATGGTGACTGAAAAAGTTGCCAACCACCCCTTGATTGAAGTGGTGCGTGATGAAATTACAGAATTGCCGACAGATGTTATTACAGTTGTCGCTACTGGTCCCTTGACCAGCGATGCCTTGGCTGAAAAGATTCATGCTCTTAATGACGGCGATGGCTTCTATTTCTACGATGCTGCAGCCCCTATTATCGACGTCAACACCATCGATATGAGCAAGGTCTATCTCAAGTCTCGTTATGATAAGGGGGAAGCCGCTTATCTCAATGCTCCCATGACCAAGCAAGAGTTTATGGATTTCCATGAAGCCTTGGTCAATGCGGAAGAAGCACCGCTTAATTCTTTTGAGAAAGAAAAGTACTTTGAAGGCTGTATGCCTATCGAAGTCATGGCCAAACGAGGTATTAAAACCATGCTTTATGGCCCTATGAAACCAGTCGGTCTTGAGTATCCAGACGACTACACAGGACCTCGTGATGGAGAATTTAAAACACCTTATGCGGTTGTGCAACTTCGTCAGGATAATGCAGCCGGTAGCCTATACAATATTGTTGGTTTCCAGACCCACCTCAAATGGGGAGAACAAAAGCGTGTCTTCCAAATGATTCCAGGTCTTGAAAATGCTGAGTTTGTTCGTTATGGTGTTATGCACCGCAATTCTTACATGGATTCACCAAATCTTCTTGAACAGACTTACCGTTCTAAGAAACAACCAAATCTCTTCTTTGCTGGTCAGATGACGGGTGTGGAAGGCTATGTTGAGTCCGCAGCGTCAGGCTTGGTTGCGGGAATTAACGCGGCTCGTCTCTTCAAGGGAGAAAGCGAGGCTATTTTCCCAGAAACAACAGCGATTGGAAGCTTAGCTCATTACATCACCCATGCCGACAGCAAGCATTTCCAACCAATGAATGTTAACTTTGGGATTATCAAGGAGTTGGAAGGTGAACGTATCCGTGATAAGAAGGCTCGTTATGAAAAAATTGCAGAGCGTGCTCTTAGCGACTTAGAGGAATTTTTAACAGTCTAATTTTTTTCAAAGAATTGCTCATGATACTATAAAAATCTTAGAAATTGTGATAAAATAGGTAGGATAAAAAAAGGAGAGTGAAAATGGCGAATCCCAAGTATAAACGTATTTTAATCAAGTTATCAGGTGAAGCCCTTGCCGGTGAACGTGGCGTAGGGATTGATATCCAAACAGTTCAAACAATCGCAAAAGAGATTCAAGAAGTTCATAGCTTAGGTATCGAAATTGCCCTTGTTATCGGTGGAGGAAATCTCTGGCGTGGAGAACCTGCTGCAGAAGCAGGAATGGACCGCGTTCAGGCAGATTACACAGGAATGCTTGGGACTGTTATGAATGCTCTTGTGATGGCAGATTCATTGCAACAAGTTGGTGTCGATACGCGTGTGCAAACTGCCATTGCTATGCAACAAGTGGCAGAGCCTTACGTCCGTGGACGTGCCCTTCGTCACCTTGAAAAAGGCCGTATCGTTATCTTTGGTGCTGGAATTGGTTCACCTTACTTCTCGACAGATACAACAGCGGCCCTTCGTGCAGCGGAGATTGAAGCAGATGCCATCCTTATGGCTAAAAATGGTGTAGACGGTGTTTACAATGCCGATCCTAAGAAGGACAAGACAGCTGTTAAATTTGAAGAATTGACCCACCGAGATGTTATCAACAAAGGTCTTCGTATCATGGACTCAACAGCTTCAACCCTCTCAATGGATAACGATATTGACTTGGTTGTCTTCAACATGAATCAACCAGGCAACATTAAACGTGTCGTATTTGGAGAAAATATCGGAACAACAGTTTCAAATAATATCGAAGAAAAGGAATAAGAAAGATTATGGCTAACGCAATTATTGAAAAAGCTAAAGAGAGAATGACCCAGTCTCACCAATCACTTGCTCGTGAATTTGGTGGTATCCGTGCAGGCCGTGCAAATGCAAGTTTGCTTGACCGTGTACATGTAGAATACTATGGAGTAGAAACTCCTCTTAACCAAATCGCTTCAATTACGATTCCAGAAGCGCGTGTTTTGTTGGTCACACCATTTGACAAATCTTCATTGAAAGACATCGAACGTGCCTTGAACGCTTCTGATCTTGGTATCACACCAGCTAACGACGGTTCTGTGATTCGTTTGGTTATCCCAGCTCTTACAGAAGAAACTCGTCGTGACCTTGCTAAAGAAGTGAAGAAGGTTGGTGAGAATGCTAAAGTGGCTGTCCGCAATATCCGTCGTGATGCTATGGATGAAGCTAAGAAACAAGAAAAAGCAAAAGAAATCACTGAAGACGAATTGAAGACTCTTGAAAAAGATATTCAAAAAGTAACAGACGATGCTGTTAAACACATCGACGACATGACTGCCAACAAAGAGAAAGAACTTTTGGAAGTCTAAAAATAAACAGAAAAACTCAGTTGGCATTGCTGGCTGAGTTTTATTCGAAAGAAGGAAATATGAATACAAATCTTGCAAGTTTTATTGTTGGACTCATCATCGATGAAAATGACCGTTTTTACTTTGTGCAAAAGGATGGTCAAACCTATGCTCTTGCTAAGGAAGAAGGTCAACATACAGTAGGGGATACGGTCAAAGGTTTTGCCTACACGGATATGAAGCAAAAACTCCGCCTGACAACCATAGAAGTGACTGCCACTCAGGACCAATTTGGTTGGGGAACTGTAACGGAAGTTCGTAAAGACTTGGGTGTCTTTGTGGATACAGGCCTTCCTGACAAGGAAATCGTTGTGTCACTCGATATTCTCCCTGAGCTCAAGGAACTCTGGCCTAAGAAGGGCGACCAACTCTACATCCGTCTTGAAGTGGACAAGAAAGACCGTATCTGGGGCCTTTTGGCTTATCAAGAAGACTTTCAACGTCTGGCTCGTCCTGCCTACAACAACATGCAGAACCAAAACTGGCCAGCCATTGTTTACCGCCTCAAGCTGTCAGGAACTTTTGTTTACCTGCCAGAAAATAACATGCTTGGCTTTATCCATCCTAGCGAGCGATATGCAGAGCCACGTTTGGGTCAAGTTTTAGATGCGCGTGTCATTGGTTTCCGCGAAGTGGACCGTACCTTGAATCTCTCCCTCAAACCACGCTCTTTTGAGATGTTGGAAAATGATGCTCAGATGATTTTGACCTACTTGGAAAGCAATGGCGGTTTCATGACCTTAAATGATAAGTCATCTCCAGACGACATCAAAGCAACCTTTGGCATTTCTAAAGGTCAGTTCAAGAAAGCTTTAGGTGGTCTTATGAAGGCTGGTAAAATCAAGCAAGACCAGTTTGGGACAGAGTTGATTTAGGTCTTATAGACATGAAAAAGAAACTTGAAGAAATGAGTTTAGAGGAACTCTGGCAACTTTTTCCTATTTTTCTAGTAGAGCACAAGTCAGAGTGGAAAGACTGGTATGAATCGGAAAAAACAAGTCTGAAAAAAATATTGGGTGCAAATGTTATTAAAAGAATAGAACATATCGGTAGCACTGCTATCCCTAATATTTGGGCCAAAAATATCGTTGATATT
Organism: bacterium; assembly: GCA_905221155.1. Classification (GTDB taxonomy): domain Bacteria; phylum Bacillota; class Bacilli; order Lactobacillales; family Streptococcaceae; genus Streptococcus. Next base: position 364,201 of record CAJNCB010000001.1, read on the forward strand.
CTGCTAGAAGTAGGTAGAATAGAGGATTTGGCAAGAGTTAGGGATTTATTGGTGAAGAATGGTTGGCTAGTGATGTCAGATAGTCCTAACAGGATTTCGCTAAATAAAGGATATACAGAGCAGGGATTTGCTGAGAAAGTTTTTCATTTACATTTGCGAATGACGGGAGATCATGACGAGATTTATTTTAGAGATTATCTCTGCCAGCATCCAGATATTGTCCAAGCGTATCAGGAATTAAAACTCAGTTTGTGGAAACAATTTGAACACAATCGAGACGCCTATACTGATGCGAAAACGGATTTTATAAATCACTATGTGTCAGAGGCTAAGTCCAGTAATTTTTAAAAATCAGAAAAGTTTCATCAAAAAAAGTCTTGATAGGAGAAAGAATTGAGAAAATCATTTTACACTTGGCTCATGACCGAGCGCAATCCTAAAAGTAACAGTCCCAAAGCTATCTTGGCAGACCTCGCTTTTGAAGAGTCAGCCTTTCCAAAACACACAGATGATTTTGATGAGGTGAGTCGCTTTTTGGAAGAACATGCCAGTTTCTCTTTCAACCTAGGAGACTTTGACGCCATCTGGCAAGAATACTTAGAACACTAGAGACAATGAGATGAGGCTAGTATTTTATTGTTCTCTTTGCTATAATAAAAAGAAATAAAAGGATTAGAGAGGTTCTTTATTTGAAGGAACATTCAATTGACATTCAACTGAGTCACCCAGATGACCTGTTTCATCTTTTTGGTTCCAATGAACGCCATCTTCGTTTGATGGAAGAAGAGCTTGATGTCGTGATTCATGCTCGTACGGAGATTGTCCAAGTTTTGGGAGAAGAGACTGCCTGTGAGGAAGCTCGTCAGGTTATTCAGGCTTTGATGGTCTTGGTAAATCGTGGGATGACCGTTGGTACGCCAGATGTGGTGACTGCTATTAGTATGGTCAAAAACGATGAAATTGATAAGTTTGTCGCCCTTTATGAAGAAGAAATCATCAAAGACAATACTGGGAAACCGATCCGTGTCAAAACTCTGGGTCAAAAACTTTATGTGGATAGTGTTAAACAGCATGATGTGACCTTTGGAATTGGGCCTGCAGGGACAGGGAAGACCTTTCTTGCAGTTACTTTGGCAGTGACAGCTCTTAAACGTGGTCAGGTTAAGCGAATTATCCTGACTCGTCCAGCAGTGGAAGCAGGTGAGAGTCTTGGATTTCTTCCGGGCGATCTCAAGGAGAAGGTGGATCCTTACCTTCGACCTGTTTACGATGCCTTGTATCAGATTCTGGGAAAAGACCAAACGACTCGACTCATGGAGCGTGAAATTATCGAGATTGCGCCCCTTGCCTATATGCGTGGACGGACCTTGGATGATGCCTTTGTCATTCTCGATGAGGCGCAAAATACGACCATCATGCAGATGAAGATGTTTTTGACTCGTTTAGGTTTTAATTCTAAGATGATTGTCAATGGAGATATCAGTCAGATTGACCTTCCGCGTAACGTCAAGTCCGGTTTGATTGATGCCCAAGAGAAACTCAAGAACATCCATCAGATTGACTTTGTTCATTTTTCAGCCAAGGATGTGGTTCGCCATCCAGTTGTCGCTCAGATTATCCGAGCCTATGAACCAGTACCAGTTAAAAATGAAGGGTGTGAAGAAGTCCAAGAAGAAACAGAATAGCAAAAAAGAGCAGTTCAGGTGGAATTGCTCTTTTTTATCTGATAATTAGATTTTTTATACTAGTTCATCGATTGGAGTATGTTTTTTATCGAGGCCTTGGGCTACTGGGAGACTGGTTAAGTAACCTTGATAAGTGGTAACACCTTGACGCAACCCCTCATCTTCAGAGATTGCTTGTACAAATCCTTTTTTAGCCAAAGCTTCGATATAAGGAAGAGTGACATTGGTTAGTGCGATAGTTGAAGTACGAGCAACCGCACCAGGGATGTTGGCAACGGCATAGTGGAGCACACCGTGTTTTTCATAGACGGGTTCATCATGAGTTGTGACACGGTCAGCTGTCTCGATAACGCCACCTTGGTCAACGGCAACGTCAACGATGACTGATCCTGGACGCATTTGCTTGACCATCTCATCTGTGACCAGTTTTGGTGCTTTGGCACCTGGAATAAGAACCGCCCCAATAACAACATCCGCATCTCTCACACTGGCTTCGATGTTAAATGAATTGGACATGAGAGTTTGAATTTGGTGACCAAAGACCTCCTCTAAAACGGAGAGACGTTTAGCACTGATATCAAGGATGGTTACTTGAGCACCAAGACCAAGCGCAATTCGAGCAGCATGGGTCCCTACGACACCGCCACCGATGATGGTTACTTTCCCTTTAGGTACACCCGGCACACCACCCAGTAAGACACCAGAACCTCCTGCTTGCTTAGTTAGGAAATGAGCACCGATTTGGACTGCCATACGGCCTGCAACCTCACTCATAGGTACGAGGAGTGGTAATTGTCCTTGATTATCACGAACAGTTTCATAGGCAATCCCAGTTGTTTTAGCGGCTAGCATAGCATCTGCTAACTCAGGAGCAGCGGCCATGTGCAAGTAGGTGAAGAGAAGCAGGTCGTCACGTAAGTAACCATATTCAGAAGTTAATGGTTCTTTTACTTTCACTACTAACTCTGCAGCCCAAGCTTCACCAGAAGTAGCGACAATCTCAGCTCCTTGCTTTTGATAGTCATCATCAGTAAATCCTGAACCGAGACCGGCATTTGTTTCAATAAGGACGCGATGACCACGACCAACTAAGCTGTGGACACCAGCAGGTGTGAGGGCAACACGGTTTTCATTATTCTTAATTTCTTTTGGAATTCCGATTAACATAGAGAAAAACTCACTTTCTATTGACGGGGTGTAAATGATTTATCACAATTTTCTATAAAATAAGGTGATGATTTTATTCTATATGAAACCGCTTTAAAAAGCAAGAAAAACTTGTTGTAAACTATCTATAAGGACAGGATTAGACAAAAAAACAGGAAGAATTGTTACAAGAGTTCATTATGTCTTGACCAAGGAAGACTATTTTGCAAATAAATAAGCAGTTGAGAAGAAATTTTCAACTGTTTTTTTCTTCCTCTTACGAATAATCTAAGAGAGGAGAAAAATATGGAAGCAATTATCGAGAAAATCAAAGAGTATAAAATCATTGTCATCTGTACTGGTCTGGGCTTGCTTGTAGGAGGATTTTTCCTGCTAAAGCCAGCTCCAGAAACACCTGTCAAAGAAACGAATTTACAGGTAGAAGTTGCAGCTGTTTCCAAGAATTCATCGACCGAAAAGGAAGTGAAGAAGGAAGAAAAGGAAGAACCGGTTGAACAAGATCTAATCACAGTAGATGTCAAAGGTGCTGTTAAAGCACCTGGAATTTATGATTTGTCTGTAGGTAGTCGAGTCAATGACGCTGTTCAGAAGGCAGGTGGCTTGACAGAGCAAGCAGACAGCAAGGGGCTCAATCTAGCTCAGAAAGTTAGTGACGAGGCTCTGGTTTACGTTCCAACTAAGGGAGAAGAAGTAGCTAGTCAACAGTCAGGTTCTGGGATGGCTTCTTCAACCAGCAAGGATAAGAAGGTCAATCTCAACAAGGCCAGTCTAGAAGAACTAAAGCAAGTCAAGGGTCTAGGTGGCAAACGAGCTCAGGACATTATCGACCATCGTGAGGCAAATGGCAAGTTCAAGTCAGTAGACGAGCTCAAGAAGGTCTCTGGCATTGGTGCCAAGACAATAGAAAAGTTAAAAGACTATGTTACAGTGGATTAAAAACATCTCTATCCCTCTCATTTACCTGAGTTTTCTGTTACTATGGCTTTACTATGCCATTTTTTCAGCGTCCTATCTTGCTTTATTGGGTTTCATTTTTCTGCTCGTCTGTCTCTTTATCCAATTTCCTTGGAAATCAGCAGGCAGAGTTCTAGTGATTTGTGGAATCTTTGGATTTTGGTTTCTGTTTCAAAATTGGCAACAGAGTCAAGCAAGTCAAAATTTGGCGGATTCTGTTGAGAGGGTACGGATTCTGCCCGACACTATTAAGGTCAATGGTGATAGTTTATCTTTTCGTGGTAAGTCTGACGGACGAATTTTCCAAGTCTATTATAAACTCCAGTCCGAGGAGGAGAAAGAACAATTTCAAGCCTTAACAGACCTTCATGAGATAGAACTAGAAGGAAAACTTTCAGAACCAGAAGGGCAGAGGAATTTTGGTGGATTTAACTATCAAGCCTATCTGAAAACTCAGGGGATTTACCAGACTCTCAATATCAAAAAAATCCAGTCACTTCAAAAGGTTGACAGTTGGGATATAGGAGAAAATCTGTCGAGTTTACGCCGTAAGGCTGTAGTTTGGATTAAGACGCACTTTCCAGACCCTATGCGCAATTATATGACGGGGCTTCTATTAGGACATCTGGACACAGATTTTGAGGAGATGAATGAGCTTTATTCCAGTCTAGGAATTATCCATCTTTTTGCCTTGTCGGGCATGCAGGTAGGATTTTTCATGGATGGCTTTAAGAAACTACACTTGCGATTGGGCTTGACCCAAGAAAAGTTGAAATGGCTAACTTATCCCTTTTCCCTTATCTATGCGGGACTAACTGGATTTTCAGCTTCGGTTATTCGCAGTCTCTTGCAGAAGCTACTGGCTCAACATGGTGTTAAGGGCTTGGATAATTTTGCCTTGACGGTCCTTGTCCTCTTTATCATCATGCCCAACTTTTTCCTGACTGCAGGAGGAGTCTTGTCCTGCGCTTATGCTTTTATCTTGACCATGACCAGCAAAGAAGAAGAGGGGCTTAAGGCTATTGCTAGAGAAAGTCTAGTCATTTCCCTGGGAATATTACCTATCCTATCCTTCTATTTTGCGGAATTTCAGCCTTGGTCCATCCTTTTGACCTTTGTCTTTTCCTTTCTATTTGACTTGGTCTTCTTACCGCTCTTGTCTATCTTATTTGCCCTTTCCTTTCTCTATCCATTCATTCAGCTGAATTTTCTCTTTGAGTGGTTGGAGGGGATTATTCGCTTGGTATCGCAGCTGGCAAGTAGGCCTCTGGTCTTTGGACAACCCAATGCATGGCTTTTAATCCTATTGTTAATATCATTGACTTTAGTCTATGATTTGAGGAAAAACATTAAAAGGCTAATAGTATTGAGCTTATTGATTACGGGTCTCTTTTTCCTGACCAAGTATCCACTGGAAAATGAAATTACCATGCTGGATGTGGGGCAAGGGGAAAGTATTTTCCTAAGGGATGTAACTGGTAAAACCATTCTCATAGATGTAGGCGGTAAGGCAGAGTCTAGTAAGAAAATAGAAAAATGGCAAGAAAAGACGACGACCAGAAATGCCCAGAGAACCTTGATTCCCTATCTCAAAAGTCGAGGATTAGCCAAGATTGACCAGCTGATTTTGACAAATACGGACAAGGAGCATGTTGGAGATTTGTTGGAGGTGATTAAGGCTTTCCATGTAGGCGAAATTTTAGTGTCCAAAGGCAGTTTGAAACAGAAGGAATTTGTGGCAGAACTACAGGCGACTCAAACCAAGGTACGCAGTGTGTCAGTAGGAGAGAACTTGCCATTTTTAGGAAGTCAGTTAGAAGTCCTATCTCCAAGGAAAATTGGAGATGGAGGTCATGAAGATTCCCTGGTTTTGTATGGGAAACTTTTGGATAAGCACTTTCTCTTCACTGGAAATTTGGAGGAGAAAGAAGAGAAGGACTTGCTGAAGCACTATCCAGACTTGAAAGTGGATGTTTTGAAAGCTGGTCAACATGGCAATAAAAAATCATCAAGTTCAGCCTTTTTAGAACATCTCAAACCAGAAATGACTCTCATCTCAGTTGGAAAGAACAATCGAACCAAACTACCTCATCAGGAAACTTTGACACGACTGGAAGATATCAATAGCAAAGTTTACCGAACTGACCAGCAAGGAGCTATACGTTTTAAAGGGTGGAGGAGTTGGAAGATTGAAACGGTTGGTTAATGAGCAGAAACTTTTCAAAAAAATAACTTTTTATCTTGACAAGAGCTAGAAAACTTGGTATCATATAAAAGTTGAGAAAAGCAGAAGTGAGAGCTTCTCGCCTTGTGACATTAAGTTGCCTGGCCCTACGGATGAAAAGTTTCTAAGAAACGCTATCATAACGTGCGGGCTTGTATATTTACGAGTCCGCTATTGTTTTTCTCTAATAAAACAAAAGAGGTGAAAACCATAGCAAAGCAAGACTTATTCATCAATGATGAGATTCGTGTACGTGAAGTTCGCTTGATTGGTCTTGAAGGAGAACAGCTAGGCATCAAGCCACTCAGTGAAGCGCAAGCTTTGGCTGATAACGCTAATGTTGACCTAGTATTGATTCAACCCCAAGCCAAACCACCTGTTGCAAAAATTATGGACTACGGTAAGTTCAAATTTGAGTACCAGAAGAAGCAAAAAGAACAACGTAAAAAACAAAGTGTTGTTACTGTGAAAGAAGTTCGTCTAAGTCCAACTATTGACAAGGGTGACTTTGATACAAAACTTCGCAATGCACGCAAATTCCTTGAAAAAGGAAATAAAGTTAAGGTATCTATTCGCTTTAAGGGTCGTATGATTACCCATAAAGAGATTGGTGCAAAAGTTTTAGCCGAGTTTGCTGAAGCAACTCAAGATATTGCCATCATCGAACAACGTGCTAAAATGGATGGACGTCAAATGTTCATGCAATTGGCGCCAGCAACTGACAAAAAATAATTGTCAGAAAGTTAAATAAAGGAGAAAAAATCATGCCAAAACAAAAAACACACCGCGCATCAGCTAAACGTTTCAAACGTACAGGTTCTGGTGGACTTAAACGTTTCCGTGCTTACACTTCTCACCGTTTCCACGGAAAAACTAAGAAACAACGTCGTCATCTTCGTAAAGCATCTATGGTGCATTCAGGAGATTACAAACGTATCAAAGCAATGCTTACTCGCTTGAAATAATAGCTTGACTGTAAGTAAACAATTCTAGGAAATATTTGGAGGAAATAAAACATGGCACGTGTTAAAGGTGGCGTTGTATCACGCAAACGTCGTAAACGTATTCTTAAATTAGCAAAAGGTTACTATGGAGCTAAACACATCTTGTTCCGTACTGCAAAAGAACAAGTAATGAACTCTTACTACTATGCATACCGTGACCGTCGTCAGAAAAAACGTGACTTCCGCAAATTGTGGATCACTCGTATCAACGCGGCAGCTCGTATGAACGGACTTTCATACTCACAATTGATGCATGGTTTGAAATTGGCTGAGATCGAAGTTAACCGTAAAATGCTTGCTGACTTGGCTGTTAACGATGCAGCAGCTTTCACAGCTCTTGCAGATGCAGCTAAAGCAAAACTTGGTAAATAATAACAGATAAGACTGGAACAGGATTGTCCCAGTCTTTTTAAAAATAAAGGAGAAAAATATGGCTTCAAAAATGCTACACACTTGCTTGCGAGTAGAAAATCTTGAAAAATCAATTGCATTTTATCAAGATGCTTTTGGTTTTAAAGAATTGCGTCGCAGAGATTTTCCAGACCATGCCTTCACGATTGTCTATCTAGGACTTGAGGGTGACGACTATGAGTTGGAGTTGACTTATAACTACGATCATGGTCCTTATGTGGTTGGAGATGGATTTGCCCATATCGCCCTCAGTACACCTGATCTTGAAGCTCTTCATCAAGAGCACAGTGCAAAAGGCTATGAAGTGACTGAGCCAAATGGTCTACCAGGAACTGCACCTAACTATTACTTTGTCAAAGACCCTGATGGCTACAAGGTCGAAGTCATTCGTGAAAAATAATCTCGTGAAGTCAAGTAGAATGTTCGTTTTCTACTTGACTTTTTTTAGCTGAAAGAGTATACTAGTAAAAATTTAACCTTTAAGGGGAGTCCAGAGAGACTCACAAGGTGTCAGATAAAAGAATAGTACAATTTTCTAGAGGGGACTTTTTGAGTGTGCTCTCTTCTGTTGTACGATTTTAACTGAGGCCTTGCACTAGCAAGGTCTTTTCTTTATCTGGTCCCCTTAAAATTTAAGGAGGAAAAGTCATGAATCCCACATGTAAGAAACGTTTGGGTGCAATTCGATTGGAAACCATGAAGGTGGTTGCACAGGAGGAAATTGCGCCAGCAATCTTTGAATTAGTTCTAGAAGGAGAAATGGTTGAAGCTATGCGAGCAGGCCAATTTCTACATATGCGTGTGCCTGATGACGCCCATCTTTTGCGTCGTCCTATTTCAATTTCGTCTATTGATAAGGTTAAGAAGCAGTGTCGTCTTATTTATCGGATTGAAGGGACTGGGACAGCTATTTTCTCAACCTTAAGTCAGGGAGATACTCTTGATGTGATGGGACCTCAGGGGAATGGTTTTGATTTGTCTAACCTTGATGAACAGAGTCAAGTTCTCCTCGTTGGTGGTGGGATTGGTGTTCCTCCCTTGCTTGAAGTGGCCAAGGAATTGCATGCGCGTGGTGTGAAAGTAGTGACAGTCCTTGGTTTTGCTAATAAGGATGCTGTTATCCTTGAAAAGGAATTAGCCCAATATGGTCAGATCTTTGTAACGACAGATGATGGTTCATATGGTATCAAGGGAAATGTTTCCGTTGTTATCAAGGATTTAGACAATCAATTTGATGCTGTTTACTCATGTGGGGCGCCTGGAATGATGAAGTATATCAATCAAACCTTTTATGACCACCCAAGAGCCTATCTATCTCTGGAATCTCGTATGGCTTGTGGGATGGGGGCTTGCTATGCCTGCGTCCTAAAAGTGCCAGAAAGCGAGACGGTCAGCCAACGCGTCTGTGAAGATGGCCCTGTTTTCCGCACAGGAACAGTTGTATTATAAGGAGAAAATTATGACTACAAATCGTTTACAAGTTTCTCTACCAGGCTTGGATTTGAAAAATCCGATTATTCCAGCATCAGGCTGTTTTGGTTTTGGTCAAGAGTATGCCAAGTACTATGATTTAGACCTTTTGGGTTCTATTATGATCAAGGCGACAACACTTGAAGCCCGTTTTGGCAATCCAACTCCAAGGGTGGCAGAAACACCCGCTGGTATGCTCAATGCAATTGGCTTACAAAATCCTGGTTTGGAAGTTGTTTTGGCTGAAAAGTTACCTTGGCTGGAAAGAGAGTATCCAAATCTTCCTATTATTGCTAATGTAGCTGGTTTTTCAAAACAAGAGTATGCAGCTGTTTCTAGTGGTATTTCCAAGGCAGCTAATGTGAAGGCTATTGAGCTCAATATTTCTTGTCCCAACGTAGATCACTGTAATCATGGACTCTTGATTGGTCAAGATCCAGATCTGGCTTATGATGTGGTGAAAGCAGCTGTGGAAGCCTCTGATGTGCCAGTTTATGTCAAATTAACCCCTAGTGTGACCGATATCGTTACTGTCGCAAAAGCAGCAGAAGATGCGGGAGCAAGTGGCTTGACCATGATCAATACTTTAGTTGGAATGCGTTTTGACCTCAAAACCAGAAAACCAATTTTGGCCAATGGAACAGGTGGAATGTCTGGTCCAGCAGTCTTTCCAGTAGCCCTCAAACTCATCCGCCAAGTTGCCCAAACAACAGACCTGCCTATCATTGGAATGGGGGGAGTAGATTCGGCTGAAGCTGCCCTAGAAATGTATCTGGCAGGAGCATCTGCTATTGGAGTTGGAACAGCAAACTTTACCAATCCTTACGCCTGTCCTGACATCATCGAAAATTTACCAAAGGTTATGGACAAATACGGCATTAGCAGTCTAGAAAATCTCCGCAAGGAAGTAAAAGAGTCTCTGAGGTAAACTGCAATCAATCTGTTCTTAATTTTTTATCAGCTTGTAATATTGATTATAGAGAATTTTGATACAATAAAATGGAAAGAACAGAGGAAGAAAGTTTATGAAGAAATTGAGATTTGTTTTTTTAGCTCTGCTATTTTTCTTAGCCAGACCAGAGAGTGCAATGGCTAGTGATGGTACTTGGCAAGGCAAACAATACCTGAAAGCAGATGGGAGTCAAGCAGCTAATGAGTGGATTTTTGATGCTCACTATCAATCTTGGTTTTATATAAAAGAAGATGCAAACTATGCTGAAAATGAATGGCTAAAGCAAGGTGACGACTATTTTTACCTCAAATCTGGTGGCTATATGGCCAAGTCAGAATGGATAGAAGACAAGGGAGTCCTCTATTATCTTGACCAAGATGGAAAGATGAAAAGAAATGCTTGGCTAGGAGCTTCCTATGTTGGTGCTACAGGTGCCAAGGTAATAGAAGACTGGGTCTATGATTCTCAATATGATGCTTGGTTTTATATCAAAGCAGATGGACAACACGCAGAGAAAGAATGGCTCCAAATTAAGGGCAAGGACTATTATTTCAAATCCGGTGGTTATTTGCTGACAAGTCAGTGGATTGAACAGGCTTATGTGAGTGCTAGTGGCGCTAAAGTACAGCAAGGTTGGCTTTTTGACAAACAATACCAATCTTGGTTTTACATTAAAGAAACTGGAAATCATGCTGATAAAGAATGGATTTTCGAAAATGGTCACTATTATTATCTAAAATCCGGTGGCTATATGGCAGCCAATGAATGGATTTTGGATAAGGAATCATGGTTTTATCTAAAATCTGATGGCAAAATGGCTGAGAAAGAATGGGTCTATGATTCTCATAGTCAAGCCTGGTACTACTTCAAATCCGGTGGTTACATGGCAAAAAATGAGACTATTGATGGTCATCAGCTAGGAAGCGATGGAAAGTGGCTTGGAGAAAAAGCAACAAATGAAAATGCTGCTTATTATCAAGTAGTACCTGTCACAGCAAATGTTTATGATGCAGATGGTGAAAAGCTCTCCTATATATCGCAAGCTAGTGTCGTCTGGCTAGATAAGGATAGAAAAAGTGATGACAAGCGCTTGGCTATTACTATTTCTGGTTTGTCAGGCTATATGAAAACAGAAGATTTACAAGCACTAGATGCCAGCAAGGATTTTATCCCTTATTATGAGAGTGATGGACATCGTTTTTATCACTATGTGGCTCAGAATGCTAGTATCCCAGTAGCTTCTCATCTTTCTGATATGGAAGTAGGCAAGAAATATTATTCGGCAGATGGCCTGCATTTTGATGGTTTTAAGCTTGAGAATCCCTTCCTTTTCAAAGATTTAACAGAGGCTACAAACTATAGTGCTGAAGACTTGGATAAGGTATTTAGTTTGTTAAATATTAATAATAGCCTCTTAGAAAATAAGGGAGCTACCTTTAAGGAAGCCGAAGAACATTACCATATCAATGCACTTTACCTCCTTGCTCATAGCGCCTTAGAAAGCGACTGGGGACGTAGCAAGATTGCCAAAGATAAGAATAATTTCTTTGGAATTACAGCCTATGATACGACCCCTTACCTTTCTGCCAAGACATTTGATGATGTGGATAAGGGAATTTTAGGAGCAACCAAGTGGATTAAGGAAAATTATATCGATAGGGGTAGAACTTTCCTTGGAAACAAGGCATCTGGTATGAATGTGCAATATGCCTCAGACCCTTATTGGGGTGAAAAAATTGCTAGTGTGATGATGAAAATCAATGAGAAGCTAGGTGGTAAAGATTAGTCCTATTATTACTGAATAGTAAGTTAAAAATCCTGATTTCAAGTAAAATCAGGATTTTTTCATGGATGCGATTTTTTCTGGATCTGGTGTGACACGGAGGGTCTTTTGTCCGGTATAGGTTACAAAACCGGGTTTTCCACCGGTTGGTTTGTTGAGTTTCTTGACTTCAATCATATCTACCTGCACGAGATTCGACAGGCGCCCTTGAGAGAAGTAGGCAGCCAACTCTGCTGCATCTGTCTTGACTTCATCAGATGGATCTAGGTTGCCTGAGATGACAACGTGACTTCCAGGAATATCCTTGGCATGGAACCAAAGTTCTTCCTTGCGAGCCATTTTAAAGGTTAGCTCCTCGTTTTGAAGGTTATTGCGGCCGACATAGATGATGGTTTTGCCATCGCTTGCTAGATATTGTTCTGGTTTTTTGCGTTTCTGGATTTTCTCCCGCTGTCTTCTGCGGATAAAACCTGTTTGAATCAATTCTTCACGGATTTCAGCGATTTCTTCTAGTCCAGCTTGGTTGAGAACGGTCTCTACACTTTCCAGATAGAGAATGGTTGCCTTTGTTTCTTCAATCAGATCAGTCAAGTATTTGACAGCTTCTTTGAGTTTCTGATACCGTTTAAAATAGCGTTGGGCATTCTGGTTGGGAGTCAGAGCCTTATCAAGCGAAATCGTGATAGGTTGGTTGGTATAGTAGTTGTCTAGGATAACCTGGTCTTGGTCGTTAGGCACTTGGTGGAGGAAGGTTGTCAGCAATTCTCCTTTTTGGCGAAATTCTTCAGCGTTGTCTGTCGCCAGTAACTCTTTTTCTTGTTTTTTAAGCTTATTACGATTTTTTTGAAGTTCATTTTCAACACGGCGAATGAGTTCACTGGCTTGCTGTTTGACGCGGTCGCGCTCAGCCTTATCCTTATAGTAGGTGTCCAACAAATCAGAAAGACTAGTAAAAGGCTCTCCCACTTGATTTCCAAAAGGAACTGGACTGAAGGAAGTCTCAGTCAAGCATGGCTTGGTTTCTTGATTGAAAAAGTTTCGGAAAGTGGCTAGTTTATCACTAACCAGAATCTTTTCCAATTCATTTGCCGTATCGCGTCCCAGACCTTGAAAGAGGCTTTGAAGGTTTTTAGCTGTTGTTTCCTGTGTTTGCAGGATTTCAAAGAGTTTCTCGTCCTTGATTGTAAAAGGATTGAGAGATTCCGTACTTGGCGGAGCGATATAGGTCGATCCAGGCAGCAAGGTGCGGTAGCTATTTTGTGAAAAACCGACGTGTTTAATGACTTCGAGGATTTTATGACTGCTTTTATCAACTAGTAGAATATTACTGTGTTTCCCCATAATTTCGATAATCAAGGTAGCCTGAATATGGTCTCCAATTTCGTTTTTATTAGAAACTGTCATCTCCACAATGCGGTCATTTTCCACTTGCTCAATCGACTCAATTAGAGCACCCTGCAAATACTTTCTCAAAACCATGATAAAGGTAGAAGGTTGGGCTGGATTTTCAAAAGTCGTTTGGGTCAGCTGAATGCGTCCAAAAACTGGATGGGCAGAAAGGAGCAGGCGATGACTTTGGCGATTGCTACGGATTTGCAAGACCAACTCTTGTTCAAAAGGCTGATTGATTTTCTGAATGCGACCATTAACTAACTCTCTTCGCAATTCCTCAACCATGTGGTGTAAAAAAAATCCGTCAAATGACATCGTTCTCTCCTTGTGATTGTATTCCATAGTATTATATCAAAAAGGTAGAATAAAATCATGGAAATGTGGTATAATAAAGCCAAGTAAAGAGAAACGAGAAGCACATGTATATTGAAATGGTAGATGAAACTGGACAAGTTTCAAAAGAAATGTTGCAACAAACCCAAGAAATTTTGGAATTTGCAGCCCAAAAATTAGGAAAAGAAGACAAGGAAATGGCAGTTACCTTTGTGACCAATGAGCGTAGTCATGAACTCAATCTGGAGTACCGTGACACAGACCGTCCGACAGATGTTATCAGCCTTGAATATAAGCCAGAGTTGGAAATTGCCTTTGACGAAGAGGATTTACTTGAAAATCCAGAATTGGCAGAGATGATGTCTGAGTTTGATGCCTATATTGGGGAACTTTTCATATCTATTGATAAGGCTCATGAGCAGGCCGAGGAATACGGTCACAGCTTTGAGCGTGAGATGGGCTTCTTGGCAGTACACGGCTTTTTACATATCAACGGCTATGATCACTACACTCCGGAAGAAGAAGCGGAGATGTTCGGTTTACAAGAAGAAATTTTGACAGCCTATGGACTCACAAGACAATAAACGAAAATGGAAAAATCGTGACCTGATATCCAGTTTAGAATTTGCTCTCACAGGGATATTTACTGCTATCAAGGAAGAACGTAATATGCGAAAACATGCAGTGACGGCTCTAGTGGTCATCTTCGCAGGTTTTGTTTTTCAGGTGTCACGAATCGAATGGCTCTTTCTCCTATTGAGCATTTTCTTGGTAGTAGCCTTTGAAATTATCAACTCTGCTATTGAAAATGTGGTGGATTTGGCCAGTCACTATCACTTTTCCATGCTGGCTAAAAATGCCAAGGATATGGCGGCTGGCGCGGTATTAGTGGTCTCTCTTTTTGCAGCCTTAACAGGCGCATTGATTTTTCTCCCACGAATCTGGGATTTATTATTTTAAACAGTAAGAGGAAATTATGACTTTTAAATCAGGCTTTGTAGCCATTTTAGGACGTCCCAATGTTGGGAAGTCAACCTTTTTAAATCACGTTATGGGGCAAAAGATTGCCATCATGAGTGACAAGGCGCAGACAACGCGCAACAAAATCATGGGAATTTACACGACTGATAAGGAACAAATCGTCTTTATCGACACACCAGGGATTCACAAGCCTAAAACAGCTCTCGGAGATTTCATGGTTGAGTCTGCCTACAGTACCCTTCGTGAAGTGGATACCGTCCTTTTTATGGTACCTGCTGATGAAGTGCGTGGTAAGGGGGACGATATGATTATCGAGCGTCTCAAGGCTGCAAAGGTCCCTGTGATTTTGGTGGTGAACAAGATTGATAAGGTTCATCCAGACCAGCTTTTGTCTCAGATTGATGATTTCCGCAATCAAATGGATTTCAAGGAAATTGTTCCTATCTCAGCTCTTCAAGGGAATAACGTGTCTCATCTAGTGGATATTTTGAGTGAAAATCTAGATGAAGGTTTCCAATATTTCCCGTCTGATCAAATCACAGACCATCCCGAACGTTTCTTGGTTTCAGAGATGGTTCGCGAGAAAGTCTTGCACCTAACTCGTGAAGAGATTCCGCATTCTGTTGCAGTAGTTGTTGACTCTATGAAACGAGATGAAGAGACAGACAAGGTTCATATCCGTGCAACTATCATGGTCGAGCGAGATAGCCAAAAAGGGATTATCATCGGTAAAGGTGGCGCTATGCTTAAGAAAATCGGTAGCATGGCCCGTCGTGATATTGAACTCATGCTAGGAGATAAGGTCTTCCTAGAAACATGGGTCAAGGTCAAGAAAAACTGGCGTGATAAAAAGCTAGATTTGGCTGACTTTGGCTATAATGAAAAAGAATACTAAGTAGAGGTGGGCTCATGCCTGCTTCTTGTTTTTACAGAAGGAGGACTTATGCCTGAATTACCTGAGGTTGAAACCGTTCGACGTGGCTTAGAAAAATTGATTTTGGGTAAAAAGATTTCTAGCATTGATATTCGCTATCCCAAGATGATTAAGACAGATTTGGACGAGTTTCGAAAGGAAGTGCCTGGTCAGATTGTTGAGTCAATGGGACGTCGTGGTAAATATTTACTTTTCTACCTGACAGACAAGGTCTTGATTTCCCATCTGCGGATGGAGGGCAAGTATTTTTACTATCCAGACCAAGTGCCTGAACGCAAGCATGCTCATGTTTTCTTCCAGTTTGCGGATGGTGGCACGCTTGTTTATGAGGATGTACGCAAGTTTGGTACTATGGAACTCTTGGCTCCTGACCTTTTGGAATCCTACTTTATTTCTAAAAAACTAGGGCCTGAGCCAAGCGAACAAGACTTTGATTTAGAGAATTTTATAGGTGCCCTGAAGAAATCTAAAAAGCCTATCAAATCCCATCTTTTAGACCAAACCTTGGTAGCTGGACTTGGCAATATCTATGTGGATGAGGTTCTTTGGCGAGCTCAGGTTCATCCAGCTAGACCTTCCCAGACTCTGACAGCAGAAGAAGCGACTGCCATTCATGACCAGACAATTGCTGTATTGGGCCAGGCTGTTGAAAAAGGTGGCTCAACCATTCGGACTTATACCAATGCCTTTGGTGAAGACGGGACCATGCAGGATTTTCATCAGGTCTATGACAAGGCTGGTCAAGAATGTTCACGTTGTGGCACCATCATTGAGAAAATCCAACTAGGCGGGCGTGGAACTCACTTTTGTCCTCAGTGCCAAAGGAGGGGCTGATGGGAAAAATAATCGGAATCACAGGTGGAATTGCCTCTGGCAAGTCAACTGTGACAAATTTTCTAAGAAAGCAAGGCTTTCAAGTGGTGGATGCCGATGCAGTCGTCCACCAACTACAGAAACCTGGTGGTCGTCTGTTTCAGGCTCTAGTCCAGCACTTTGGTCAAAAAATTATCTTAGAAAATGGAGAACTCAATCGCCCTCTCCTAGCTAGTCTCATCTTTTCAAATCCTGAAGAACGAGAATGGTCTAAGCAAATCCAAGGAGAGATTATCCGTGAGGAACTAGCTACATTAAGAGACCAATTGGCTCAGACAGAAGAGATTTTCTTCATGGATATTCCCTTGCTTTTTGAGCAGGACTACGTCTCTTGGTTTGATGAGACTTGGTTGGTCTATGTGGACCGAGATGTCCAAGTAGAACGCTTAATGAAAAGAGACCAGTTGTCCAAAGATGAATCCGAGTCTCGTCTGGCAGCCCAGTGGCCTTTAGAGAAAAAGAAAGATTTGGCTAGCCATGTTTTAAACAACAATGGAAATCAAGACCAGCTTCTTACTCAGGTGTTCTCCCTTCTTGAGGGAGGTAAGCAAGATGACAGAGATTAACTGGAAGGATAATCTGCGCATTGCCTGGTTTGGTAATTTTCTAACTGGAGCCAGTATTTCTTTGGTTGTGCCCTTTATGTCTATCTTTGTGGAAAATCTAGGTGTAGGAAGTGGGCAAGTCGCTTTTTATGCAGGCTTAGCTATTTCTGTCTCTGCTATTTCCGCGGCAATTTTCTCTCCTATCTGGGGCATCCTTGCTGATAAATACGGTCGAAAACCCATGATGATTCGTGCTGGCCTGGCCATGACCATTACTATGGGAGGCTTAGCCTTTGTCCCAAATATTTATTGGTTAATCTTTCTCCGTTTACTAAACGGTGTATTTGCGGGTTTTGTTCCCAATGCAACGGCCTTGATAGCCAGTCAGGTTCCCAAGGAGAAATCAGGATCTGCTCTCGGGACTTTGTCTACTGGCGTAGTTGCAGGCACTCTAACTGGTCCCTTTATCGGTGGCTTTATTGCAGAATTATTTGGCATCCGTACTGTTTTCTTACTGGTTGGTAGTTTCCTATTCTTAGCTGCTGTTTTAACTATTTGCTTTATTAAGGAAGATTTTCAACCAGTAGCAAAGGAAAAGGCCATTCCAACAAAGGAATTGTTTACATCAGTTAAATATCCCTATCTCTTGGTCAACCTCTTTCTGACCAGTTTTGTCATCCAATTTTCAGCCCAATCAATCGGCCCTATCTTAGCTCTGTATGTACGCGACTTAGGCCAGACAGAGAATCTTCTTTTTGTATCTGGTTTGATTGTATCCAGTATGGGCTTTTCCAGCATGATGAGTGCAGGAGTCATGGGCAAGTTAGGTGACAAGGTGGGGAATCATCGTCTCTTGGTTGTAGCCCAGTTTTATTCAGTTATCATCTATCTTCTCTGTGCCAATGCTTCTAGCCCCCTTCAACTAGGACTCTATCGTTTCCTCTTTGGATTGGGAACCGGTGCGCTGATACCTGGGGTCAATGCCCTTCTCAGCAAAATGACTCCCAAAGCCGGCATTTCGAGGGTCTTTGCCTTTAATCAGGTATTCTTTTATCTGGGAGGTGTCGTTGGGCCTATGGCAGGTTCTGCAGTAGCAGGTCAATTTGGCTACCATGCAGTCTTTTATGCGACAAGCCTTTGTGTTGCCTTTAGTTGTCTCTTTAACCTTCTTCAATTTCGAACATTATTAAAAGTAAAGGAAATCTAGTGCGAGTAAAAATTAATCTCAAATGCTCCTCTTGTGGCAGTATCAATTACCTAACCAGTAAAAATTCAAAAACCCATCCAGACAAGATCGAGGTTTTAAAGTATTGTCCCAAGGAAAGAAAAGTAACCCTACATCTTGAATCTAAGTAGATTTTATGGTAAAATAATAAGGATTTTAAGGAGTTTGATATGTATAACCTATTATTAACCATTTTATTAGTATTATCTGTTGTGATTGTGATTGCGATTTTCATGCAACCAACCAAAAACCAATCCAGCAATGTATTTGATGCCAGCTCAGGTGATTTGTTTGAACGCAGTAAAGCACGCGGTTTTGAAGCTGTAATGCAGCGTTTGACAGGGATTTTAGTCTTTTTCTGGCTAGCCATTGCCTTAGCATTGACGGTATTATCAAGTAGATAAGAAAATAATGGGCAGGACTAGGTCTTTGCCTCTTTTTATTTTTAAAAGATATTTGAGAAGGTTTTGCAGTAAAAGAAAATTAAAAAATCTAGAAAGAAAATATGAAAGATAGAATAAAAGAATATTTACAAGATGAGGGAAGGGTGACTGTCAATGACTTGGCTCAGGCTTTGGGAAAAGACGGTTCCAAGGATTTTCGTGAGTTGATTAAAACCTTGTCCCTAATGGAAAGAAAGCACCAGATTCGCTTTGAAGAAGATGGAAGTCTGACCTTGGAAGTCAAGAAAAAACACGAGATTACTCTCAAGGGGATTTTTCATGCCCATAAAAATGGCTTTGGCTTTGTCAGTCTGGAAGGTGAGGAGGACGACCTTTTTGTAGGAAAAAACGATGTCAATTATGCTATTGATGGTGATACCGTTGAGGTCGTCATCAAGAAAGTCGCTGACCGCAACAAGGGAACAGCTGCCGAAGCCAAAATTATCGATATCTTAGAACACAGCCTGACAACAGTTGTCGGCCAAATCGTTCTAGATCAGGAAAAGCCTAAGTATGCTGGTTACATCCGTTCGAAAAACCAGAAAATCAGCCAACCCATCTATGTTAAGAAACCAGCCCTAAAACTAGAAGGAACAGAAGTTCTCAAGGTCTTTATCGATAAATACCCAAGCAAGAAACATGATTTCTTTGTTGCGAGCGTCCTCGATATGGTGGGGCACTCGACGGATGTTGGGATTGATGTCCTTGAGGTCTTGGAATCAATGGACATTGTATCCGAGTTTCCAGAGGCTGTTGTCAAGGAAGCGGAAAGTGTGCCTGATGCTCCGTCTCAAAAGGATATGGAAGGTCGTCTGGATCTAAGAGATGAGATTACCTTTACCATTGATGGTGCTGATGCCAAGGACTTGGACGATGCGGTGCATATCAAGGCCTTGAAAAATGGGAATCTGGAGCTTGGTGTTCACATCGCAGATGTTTCCTACTATGTGACCGAGGGTTCTGCCCTTGACAAGGAAGCTCTTAACCGTGCGACTTCTGTTTACGTGACAGACCGTGTGGTGCCAATGCTACCAGAACGCCTTTCAAATGGTATCTGCTCTCTCAATCCGCAAGTTGACCGCTTGACTCAGTCTGCCATTATGGAAATTGATAAACATGGTCGTGTAGTCAATTACACCATTACACAAACGGTTATCAAGACAAGCTTCCGTATGACCTATAGTGATGTCAATGATATCCTAGCAGGTGACGAGGAAAAGAGACAAGAGTATCAGAAAATTGTTCCTAGTATCGAACTCATGGCCAGCCTCCATGAAATTTTAGAAAACATGCGTGTGAAACGTGGAGCCCTCAATTTCGATACCAATGAAGCCAAGATTTTAGTGGATAAACAAGGTAAGCCTGTTGATATCGTTCTTCGTCAGCGTGGTGTTGCCGAGCGCATGATTGAGTCCTTCATGTTGATGGCCAATGAAACAGTTGCCGAGCATTTTAGCAAGCTGGATTTGCCTTTCATCTATCGAATTCACGAGGAGCCAAAGGCTGAAAAAGTTCAGAAGTTTATTGATTATGCTTCGAGTTTTGGCTTACGCATTTATGGGACTGCCAGTGAGATTAGCCAGGAGGCACTTCAAGACATCATGCGTGCTGTTGAGGGAGAACCTTATGCAGATGTATTGTCCATGATGCTTCTTCGCTCTATGCAGCAGGCTCGCTATTCAGAGCACAATCACGGCCACTATGGCCTTGCTGCTGACTATTACACTCACTTTACCAGCCCGATTCGTCGTTATCCAGACCTTCTTGTTCACCGTATGATTCGTGACTACGGCCGTTCTAAGGAAATAGCAGAGCATTTTGAACAAGTGATTCCAGAGATTGCGACCCAGTCTTCCAACCGTGAGCGTCGTGCTATCGAGGCCGAGCGTGAAGTCGAAGCCATGAAAAAGGCTGAGTACATGGAAGAATACGTGGGTGAAGAGTACGATGCGGTTGTGTCCAGCGTTGTCAAGTTTGGTCTCTTTGTCGAATTGCCAAACACAGTTGAAGGCTTGATTCACATCACTAATTTACCTGAGTTCTACCATTTCAACGAACGTGACTTGACCCTGCGTGGGGAGAAATCAGGAACAACCTTCCGTGTAGGACAACAGATTCGTATCCGCGTTGAAAGAGCCGACAAGATGACGGGTGAAATTGACTTCTCATATATCCCAAGTGAGTTTGATGTGATTGAAAAAGGCTTAAAACAGTCTAATCGCAGTGACAGAGGGCGTGGTTCAAATCGTCGTTCAGATAAGAAGGAAGACAAGAGAAAATCAGGACGCTCAAATGATAAGCGCAAGCATTCACAAAAAGACAAGAAGAAAAAGGAAAGAAAACTTTTTATAAGGAAGTAGCTAAGAAAGGAGCCAAGCATGGCAAAGGGCGAGGGAAAGGCCGTCGCACAAAATAAAAAAGCGCGCCACGACTATACAATCGTAGATACGCTAGAGGCAGGAATGGTCCTGACTGGAACTGAAATCAAGAGTGTACGAGCAGCTCGAATCAATCTCAAGGATGGCTTTGCCCAAGTAAAAAATGGAGAAGTCTGGTTGAGCAATGTTCATATCGCTCCTTACGAAGAGGGCAATATCTGGAACCAAGAACCAGAACGTCGTCGAAAACTCTTACTTCATAAAAAGCAAATCCAAAAGTTGGAACAAGATACCAAAGGGACAGGAATGACCCTAGTTCCCCTTAAAGTCTATATCAAAGATGGCTATGCCAAGCTTCTTTTAGGACTTGCCAAAGGGAAGCATGACTATGACAAACGGGAGTCTATCAAACGTCGTGAGCAGAATCGCGACATCGCGCGTGTTATGAAAGCTGTTAATCAGCGATAAAAAGAGGAAATGAAAATGGAAAAACTAGTTGCCTATAAACGTATGCCTTTGTGGACTAAAGAAACCATGCCAGTGGCAGTTCAGCAGAAACACAATACCAAGGTCGGGACTTGGGGAAAGATTACTGTTTTAAAAGGAACTCTCAAGTTTATTGAATTGACAGAGGATGGTGAGGTTCTAGCTGAACACCTATTTGAAGCAGGGGCTGACAATCCAATGGCACAACCACAAGCCTGGCACAGAGTAGAGGCTGCTACAGACGATGTGGAATGGTATTTGGAGTTTTATTGTAAACCTGAGGATTATTTTCCTAAGAAATACAATACCAATCCTGTTCATTCAGAGGTCCTAGAGGCCATGCAGACAGTAAAACCAGGGAAAACCTTGGACTTGGGCTGTGGTCAAGGTCGTAATGCACTCTTTCTGGCCCAGCAAGGTTTTGATGTGACAGCTGTAGATCAAAATGAACTGGCCCTTGAAATCTTGCAAAGCATTGTGGAGCAGGAAGACCTGGATATGCCTGTAGGTCTTTACGATATCAATTCATCCAGCATTGGACAAGAGTATGATTTCATCGTATCGACAGTTGTTTTGATGTTTTTGCAAGCAGACCGCATTCCTGCAATTATCAAAAATATGCAGGAGCATACCACGGTCGGTGGTTATAATCTTATCGTTTGTGCCATGGACACGAAAGATTACCCTTGCTCTGTGAACTTCCCATTTACCTTTAAAGAAGGGGAATTGGCAGACTATTACAAGGACTGGGAATTGGTTAAGTACAATGAAAATCCAGGCCATTTGCACCGTCGTGACGAAAATGGCAATCGTATTCAACTACGCTTTGCGACCATACTAGCTAAGAAAATGAAGTAAATAAGAATGAAGATTAGGAAGTTTCCTGATCTTTTTTCTTTTTTTCGAATAATATAGAAAAGGAGGGAAATCATGTTTGTTGCGAGAGATACTAGGGGAGAATTGGTAAATGTGTTAGAGGATAAGCTTGAGAAGGAAGAATACACCTGCCCAGCTTGTGGAGGTCAGCTCCGTTTGCGTCAAGGACCAAGTGTCCGAACCCATTTTGCCCATAAATCCCTAAAAGACTGTGATTATTCCTCTGAAAATGAAAGTCTAGAACACTTGGCAAATAAAGAATCACTTTATTACTGGTTGGAAAAAGATGCAGAGGTGCAATTAGAATACCCTCTTCCAGAACTTAAACAGATTGCGGATGTATTTGTAAATGGCAATCTAGCTCTAGAAGTCCAATGTAGTCCTTTGCCTCAAAAAGTTCTTAAAGAGCGTAGCGAGGGCTATCGTAGTCAGGGTTACCAAGTACTGTGGTTGCTGGGAGAAAAACTTTGGCTCAAGGAGAGGTTGACTCGTCTGCAAGAAGGTTTTCTCTATTTCAGTCAAAACATGGGCTTTTATGTTTGGGAATTAGACAAGGAAAAACAGCTTTTAAGGCTCAAATATCTCATTCACCAAGATCTCCGAGGTAAACTCCATTATCAGATTAAGGAATTTCTCTATGGGCAAGCTAGTTTATTGGAGATATTACGTCTTCCCTATAAGAAACAAAAAATATCTCATTTTACAGTTTTTCAAGATAAGGACATCTGTCGCTATATCCGACAACAACTCTATTATCAAAATCCTATTTGGATGAAAGAACAGGCAGAAGCCTATCAAAAGGGGGAAAATCTCCTGACTTATGGGCTAAAAGAATGGTATCCACAAATTCGACCATTAGTAGGTGAGTTTTGCCAAATTGAGAAGGACTTGACCAGATATTATCAGTATTTTCAAATCTATTATCAACAAAATTCTCAAAATGATTGGCAAAAGCTCTATCCACCAGCCTTTTATCAGCAATATTTCTTAAAAAATATGGTAGAATAGAAAGGATGGAGGAATCTAATGGTATTACAAAGATATGAAATAAATGAAAAAGATACATGGGATCTATCAACGATCTACCCAACTGACCAGGCTTGGGAAGAAGCCTTAAAAGATTTAACAGAACAATTGGAGACAGTAGCCCAGTATGAAGGCCATCTCCTAGATAGTGCGGATAGCCTTCTAGAAATCACTGAATTTTCTCTTGAAATGGAACGCCAGATGGAGAAGCTTTACGTTTATGCTCATATGAAGAATGACCAAGATACACGTGAAGCCAAGTATCAAGAGTACTATGCTAAGGCTATGACTCTATACAGCCAGCTAGACCAAGCCTTTTCATTCTATGAACCTGAATTTATGGAAATCAGTGAAGAGCAGTATGCTGACTTTTTAGAGGCTCAACCAAAATTGCAGGTTTATCAACACTATTTTGACAAGCTTTTGCAAGGCAAGGAACACGTTCTATCACAACGTGAAGAAGAATTATTGGCTGGCGCTGGAGAAATCTTTGGTTCGGCAAGTGAAACCTTCGCTATCTTGGACAATGCGGATATTGTTTTCCCCTATGTCCTCGACGATGATGGTAAGGAAGTTCAACTCTCTCATGGGACTTACACACGTTTGATGGAGTCTAAAAATCGTGAGGTTCGCCGTGGTGCCTATCAAGCCCTTTATGCGACTTATGAACAATTCCAACACACCTATGCTAAAACTTTACAAACCAATGTTAAGGTTCAAAACTACCGAGCAAAAGTTCGCAACTATAAGAGTGCTCGTCATGCAGCCCTAGCGGCCAATTTTGTTCCAGAGAGTGTTTATGACAATTTGGTAGCAGCAGTTCGCAAGCATTTGCCACTCTTGCATCGTTACCTTGAACTTCGTTCAAAAATCTTGGGAATTTCAGACCTCAAGATGTACGATGTCTACACACCACTTTCATCTGTTGAATATAGTTTTACCTACCAAGAAGCCTTGAAAAAGGCAGAAGATGCTTTGTCAGTCTTGGGTGAGGATTACTTGAGCCGTATTAAACGTGCCTTCAGTGAGCGTTGGATTGATGTTTACGAAAACCAAGGCAAGCGTTCAGGAGCTTACTCTGGTGGTTCTTACGATACAAATGCCTTTATGCTTCTTAACTGGCAGGACAATCTAGACAATCTCTTCACTCTTGTCCATGAAACAGGTCACAGTATGCATTCAAGCTATACTCGTGAAACGCAGCCTTATGTTTACGGAGATTATTCTATCTTCTTGGCTGAGATTGCATCAACTACCAATGAAAATATCTTGACGGAGAAATTATTGGAAGAAGTGGAAGACGACGCAACGCGCTTTGCTATTCTCAATAACTTCCTAGATGGTTTCCGTGGAACAGTTTTCCGCCAAACTCAATTTGCTGAGTTTGAACACGCGATTCACCAAGCGGATCAAAATGGTGAAGTCTTGACAAGTGATTTCTTAAATAAACTCTACGCAGACTTGAACCAAGAGTATTATGGTTTGAGTAAGGAAGACAATCCTGAAATCCAATACGAGTGGGCCCGAATTCCACACTTCTACTATAACTATTATGTTTATCAATATTCAACAGGTTTTGCTGCAGCCTCAGCCCTAGCTGAAAAGATTGTTCATGGTAGTCAAGAAGACCGTGACCGCTATATCGACTACCTCAAGGCAGGTAAGTCTGACTATCCACTTAATGTCATGAGAAAAGCTGGTGTTGATATGGAGAAGGAAGACTATCTCAACGATGCCTTTGCAGTCTTTGAACGTCGTTTGAATGAGTTTGAAGCCCTTGTTGAAAAATTGGGATTGGCATAAGATGGTTGAATCGTATAGTAAAAATGCCAACCATAACATGCGTCGCCCTGTCGTCAAGGAAGAAATTGTGGACTTGATGCGTCAGCGTCAAAAGCAAGTTACAGGTTCTTTGAAAGAATTGGAAGACTTTGCGCGCAAGGAAAATATTCCCATTATTCCCCATGAAACGGTTGCTTATTTCCGTTTTCTCATGGAAACCATACAACCTAAAAACATTCTGGAAATTGGGACGGCTATCGGTTTTTCAGCCCTCTTGATGGCAGAACATGCTCCAAAGGCCAAGATTACAACCATTGACCGCAATCCAGAGATGATTGGATTTGCCAAGGAAAATTTCGCCCAGTTTGACAGTCGTAAGCAAATCACACTCCTAGAAGGAGATGCGGTAGATGTCTTATCTACCCTAACAGAATCCTATGATTTCGTCTTTATGGATTCTGCCAAGTCTAAATACATCGTCTTTCTGCCAGAAATCCTAAAACATTTGGAAGTTGGTGGTGTGGTTGTTTTGGATGATATTTTCCAAGGTGGTGATGTTGCCAAGGATATTATGGAAGTCCGTCGTGGTCAGCGAACTATTTACAGAGGACTTCAAAGACTATTTGATGCAACCTTAGACAATCCAGGCCTCACTGCAACATTAGTCCCTCTGGGGGACGGTATTCTCATGCTTCGTAAAAATGTAGCAGACGTTCAATTGCCTGACAGCGAATGATTTTCAGAAAAATTTAAGAAAATATAGTAAAATAGATAGGGTAACACTTATCTCAAAGGAGTAGACATGAAGAAAAAACTATTGGCAGGTGCCATTACACTATTATCAGTAGCAACTTTAGCAGCTTGTTCGAAAGGTTCAGAAGGGGCAGACCTTATCAGCATGAAAGGAGATGTTATCACAGAACATCAATTTTATGAGCAAGTAAAGAGCAATCCTTCAGCTCAACAAGTCTTGTTGAACATGACCATCCAAAAAGTATTTGAGAAACAATATGGTTCTGAAGTAGATGACAAAGAAGTCAATGATACTATTGCCGAAGAAGAGAAACAATATGGTGAAAACTACCAACGTGTCTTGTCACAAGCAGGAATGACTCTTGAAACACGTAAAGCTCAAATTCGTACTAGTAAATTAGTTGAGTTGGCAGTTAAAAAAGCAGCAGAAGCTGAATTGACAGATGATGCTTACAAGAAGGCTTTTGACGAGTACACTCCAGACGTGACTGCTCAAATTATCCGTTTGGACAATGAAGACAAGGCCAAAGAAATTCTTGAAAAAGCCAAAGCTAGTGATGCAGACTTTGCTCAATTAGCCAAAGATAATTCAACAGATGAGAAAACTAAAGCGAATGGTGGAGAAATCACCTTTGATTCTGCTTCAACAGAAGTACCAGATCAAGTTAAGAAAGCAGCTTTTGCTTTAGATGTAAACGGTGTTTCTGATGTGATTAGTGTTACTGGAACACAAGCCTACAGCAGTCAATATTACATTGTTAAACTGATTAAGAAAACAGAAAAATCATCTAATATTGACGACTACAAAGAAAAATTAAAAACTGTTATCTTAACTCAAAAACAAAACGACGCATCATTTGTTCAAAGTATTATCGGGAAAGAATTGCAAGCAGCCAATATCAAGGTTAAAGACCAGGCCTTCCAAAATATCTTCACTCAATACATCGGTGGTGGAGATTCAAGCTCAAGCAGTTCTTCAAAAGAATAAAACAGAAAAGAGCCAAGTGCTCTTTTTCTTATGAGAAAATCTTCTATCTTAAGGGTAAGAGTTTTTTTCTTTCGGAAAAAATGGTATAATAGCAATCAAAACTAGAAAATAAACGGAATTTGGGAATAATTTCTTTTGTTCTCATTAGATTGGTGATACTATGAAGATTAGTAAGAGGCACCTATTAAACTATTCTATTCTAGTTCCTTACTTACTTTTATCTATTTTGGGCTTGATTGTAGTCTATTCTACAACCAGTGCCATTCTTATCGAAGAAGGTAAAAGTGCCTTGCAATTGGTTCGAAGTCAGGGAATGTTTTGGGTATTTAGTTTAATATTGATTGCCTTGATATATAAGCTGAAACTGAATTTTTTAAGAAAAGAACGACTGTTATTTATTGTTATGTTTGTTGAGCTGATTCTTTTGGCTCTGGCTCGCTTAATTGGTACGCCGGTCAATGGAGCCTATGGTTGGATTTCAGTAGGACCTTTGACCATTCAGCCAGCGGAGTATTTGAAGATTATCATCGTCTGGTACTTGGCCCAACGTTTTTCAAAACAACAGGATGAAATTGGTGTTTACGATTTTCAAGTTTTAACTCAAAATCAATGGATTCCTCGAGCTTTTAATGATTGGCGCTTTGTTCTCTTGGTAATGATAGGAAGTTTGGCTATTTTCCCAGATCTGGGGAATGCTACAATCCTAGCGCTGGTCGCCTTGATTATGTATACAGTTAGTGGGATTGCTCATCGTTGGTTTATAGCCTTTATCGGTGTATTGGTAGGAGTTTCAGCCCTATCCTTATCAGCTATTTCTATTATCGGGGTTGATAAGTTTTCAAAAGTTCCAGTATTTGGTTACGTTGCTAAGCGTTTCAGTGCCTACTTTAATCCCTTTGCTGATTTGGCAGGAGCAGGCCACCAACTTGCAAATTCCTACTTTGCCATGGTAAATGGTGGTTGGTTTGGTCTAGGCTTAGGAAATTCAATCGAAAAACGTGGTTATTTACCAGAGGCCCATACAGATTTTGTATTTTCAATTGTCATCGAAGAATTTGGATTTGTGGGAGCCAGCTTGATTTTAGCACTTGTCTTTTTCCTGATTTTACGAATTATCCTAGTCGGTATTCGTGCTAAGAATCCCTTTAATTCCATGATGGCGATTGGGGTTGGGGGGATGATGCTGGTACAGGTATTTGTCAATATCGGTGGAATTTCTGGCATTATTCCTTCGACAGGAGTAACCTTCCCCTTCCTATCACAAGGGGGGAACAGTCTCCTAGTCTTGTCTGTAGCCATCGCCTTTGTCTTAAATATTGATGCAAGTGAAAAACGTGCCCAATTATATGAGGAGTTAGAAACTCACTCATCAAACTATATGTAGAGCTGATAGTGGAAAGGATGACCTATGTCTCTTCAAAAATTAGAAAACTATAGTAATAAAGCTGTCGTGCAAGAAGAAGTATTGATTTTAACAGAATTGTTAGAAGATATCACTAAAAATATGCTTGCCTCAGAGACTTTTGCAAAAATCATGGAGTTGAAAGAATTATCAACTCAAGAAGATTATCAAGGCTTAAACCAACTGGTTACTAGTCTGACAAATGATGAAATGGCTTATATTTCACGCTATTTCTCTATCTTGCCTCTTTTGATTAATATTTCAGAAGACGTGGATTTGGCTTATGAAATCAACCACCAAAATAATATCGATCAAGATTATCTTGGTAAGTTATCAGCGACTATCAAAATGGTTGCAGAAAAAGAAAATGCGGTTGAAATTCTAGAACACTTGAATGTTGTCCCTGTTTTGACTGCCCATCCAACACAAGTACAACGTAAGAGTATGTTGGATTTGACAAACCATATCCATACACTTTTGCGTAAGTACCGTGATGTGAAATTAGGCTTGATTAATAAGGAAAAATGGCATAATGATCTCCGTCGTTACATTGAGATTATCATGCAAACAGATATGATTCGTGAAAAGAAATTGAAAGTAACCAATGAAATCACGAATGTTATGGAATACTACAATAGTTCATTCCTGAAAGCTGTTCCTCATTTGACTGCCGAGTACAAGCGTCTGGCTAAAAAACATGGCTTGGAGTTGAAACATCCTAAACCAATTACCATGGGAATGTGGATTGGTGGAGACCGTGATGGGAATCCTTTTGTTACAGCAGATACTTTGAAGAAATCTGCCATGACCCAGTGTGAAGTCATCATGAACTACTATGATGAAAAGATTTATCAACTTTATCGTGAGTTCTCTCTATCAACTAGTATTGTTAATGTCAGCAAGCAAGTCAGAGAAATGGCTCGTCAATCTAAGGATAATTCGATTTACCGCGAAAAAGAGCTGTATCGTCGTGCCTTGTTTGATATTCAATCAAAAATCCAAGCAACAAAAGCCTATCTGATTGAGGATAAGGAAGTTGGTGCTCGTTATGAAACAGCCAATGACTTTTATAAGGACTTAGTTACTATCCGTGATTCCCTCTTGGAAAATAAGGGTGAAGCACTGATTTCTGGTGATTTTGTTGAGTTGATCCAGGCAGTTGAAATTTTTGGTTTCTATTTGGCATCTATTGACATGCGTCAAGATTCAAGTGTTCATGAGGCCTGCGTAGCTGAACTTTTGAAATCAGCAGGAATTCATTCTCGTTATAGCGAACTAAGTGAAGAAGAAAAATGCCAGCTTCTCTTGAAAGAATTAGAAGAAGATCCACGTATTCTTTCTGCTACTCATGTTGAAAAATCAGAGTTACTTGAAAAAGAATTGGCTATCTTTAAGGCTGCTCGTAATTTGAAAGATAAATTGGGTGACGATGTTATTCGTCAGACCATCATTTCACATGCAACCAGCGTATCAGACATGCTGGAATTGGCTATCTTGCTAAAAGAAGTAGGGTTAGTTGATAAAGAAAGAGCCCGTGTCCAAATCGTTCCTCTCTTTGAAACAATTGAGGACTTGGACCACTCAGAAGAAACTATGAGAGAATATCTTTCTCTTGCCCTTGCTAAGAAATGGATTGCTTCACGTAATAACTACCAAGAAATCATGCTTGGTTACTCTGATAGTAATAAAGATGGTGGCTACCTATCATCATGTTGGACCCTCTACAAGGCTCAACAACAATTGACTGCTATCGGAGATGAATTTGGCGTGAAGGTTACCTTCTTCCATGGCCGCGGTGGTACTGTTGGTCGTGGTGGTGGACCAACTTATGAAGCTATCACATCTCAACCGCTTAAGTCTATCAAGGATCGTATCCGATTGACGGAGCAGGGTGAAGTAATTGGAAATAAATACGGTAACAAGGACGCTGCCTACTATAACCTTGAAATGCTAGTATCTGCAGCCATTAACCGTATGATTACGCAGAAGAAGAGCGATACCAATACATCCAATCGTTATGAAGCGATTATGGATCAGGTAGTGGACCGTAGTTATGATATCTACCGTGATTTGGTCTTTGGTAATGACCATTTCTATGACTATTTCTTTGAGTCAAGTCCAATCAAGGCTATTTCTAGCTTTAATATCGGTTCTCGCCCAGCCGCTCGTAAGACCATTACTGAAATCGGTGGTTTGCGTGCCATTCCTTGGGTATTCTCATGGTCGCAAAGTCGTGTCATGTTCCCTGGCTGGTATGGGGTTGGTTCAAGTTTCAAAGAATTTATTGATAAAAATCCAGAGAACATCGCTATTTTACGAGATATGTACCAAAATTGGCCTTTCTTCCAGTCACTTCTTTCAAATGTTGATATGGTCTTGTCGAAATCAAATATGAACATTGCTTTTGAGTATGCCAAACTGTGTGAAGATGATCAAGTAAAAGCAATCTATGAGACTATTCTAAATGAATGGCAAGTTACCAAGGAAGTTATCTTGGCTATCGAAGGTTATGATGAACTCTTGGCTGAAAATCCATATCTAAAAGCAAGTTTGGATTATCGTATGCCATACTTTAATATCCTCAACTATATCCAGTTGGAGTTGATTAAACGTCAACGCCGAGGAGAATTATCAAGCGATCAAGAAAAATTAATCCATACAACCATCAACGGAATTGCGACAGGATTGCGTAATTCTGGCTGATACCTTTCAAACTTCCTCTTTTCTATAGGGGGAGTTTTTGAATATTTCAAAAAAATTCTCAAAGAGTCTTGACAAGTAGTTGTAAAATGATATAATTTAAACATTCAGAAAAGTAGTCATACAAACTTTTTAGAGAGTCTGTGGTAGCTGAAAACAGATAAGTGGTGATGATGAAAATTGGGCTGGATGTTATTTAGAATTTGAAATCATAAAAATTCGGTGAGCACACCTTACAGTGCATCTCGTTATTGCGAGACAGAGCGATAGGGAAATTCCCTATAATTGAGGTGGTACCGCGCATCGACGTCCTCACACAAGTTTTTTGTGTGAGGACTTTTTTGATGGAGGTTAGTATGGAAAGAAAACGATGGCGTCGCTTGTTTAGATAAGTGAAGTATTTTAAAGGAATTAACAAGGAGAAATAGAATGAAAAATAAACGTTTAATTGGAATTATCGCTGCATTAGCAGTCTTAGTAGCAGGAAGCTTGATTTACTCTTCAATGAATAAACCAGAAGCTAAGAATGAAAAGAAAGTTGCCAAAGTTGGTGTTCTTCAGTTTGTGAGTCATCCATCTCTTGACTTGATTTATAAAGGGATTCAAGATGGACTAGCAGAAGAAGGCTACAAAGATGATCAGTTGAAGATTGACTTTATGAACTCAGAAGGTGACCAAAGTAAGGTTGCGACAATGAGTAAACAGTTGGTTGCAAATGGTAATGATCTTGTGGTTGGTATCGCAACACCAGCTGCTCAAGGGTTGGCTAGTGCAACAAAAGACCTACCGGTTATCATGGCTGCTATTACAGATCCAATCGGTGCTAACTTGGTTAAAGATTTGAAAAAACCAGGTGGAAATATTACGGGTGTATCTGACCACAACCCAGCTCAACAACAAGTTGAACTCATCAAGGCTTTGACACCAAATGTGAAAACAATCGGTGCTCTTTACTCAAGCAGCGAAGACAATTCAAAAACACAGGTAGAAGAATTTAAAGCTTATGCTGAAAAAGCAGGTTTGACAGTGGAAACATTTGCTGTTCCTTCAACAAATGAAATTGCTTCAACAGTTAACGTTATGACTAGCAAGGTTGATGCTATCTGGGTTCCAATCGATAACACAATCGCATCTGCCTTTTCAACTGTTGTATCAAGCAACCAATCAGCTAAAAAACCAATCTACCCAAGCGCAACTGCAATGGTAGAAGCTGGTGGTTTGGCATCCGTTGTAGTTGACCAACATGACCTTGGTGTGGCAACAGGTAAAATGATTGCCCAAGTCTTGAAAGGTGCAAAACCAGCTGATACTCCAGTCAATGTCTTTTCAACTGGTAAGTCAGTAATTAACAAAAAATTGGCACAAGAGCTAGGTATTACGATTCCTGAATCTGTTCTAAAAGAAGCAGGACAAGTGATTGAATAATCTGTAATGGAGGAGTTGGGGACATCTCCTCCAATTTTTTACAATAGAAATCATATAGAAAAGGTTAAGAAACAGATGATATTATCTATTATTTCTCAAGGATTTGTCTGGGCTATTTTAGGTCTGGGAATCTTTATGACATTTAGGATTTTGAACTTTCCAGATATGACGACAGAAGGTTCCTTCCCTCTTGGGGGAGCTGTTGCTGTCACTTTGATAACCAAAGGCGTGAACCCATTTTTAGCGACACTTGTTGCTGTTGGAGCCGGTTGTTTGGCTGGAATGGCAGCAGGACTTCTTTATACAAAAGGGAAGATCCCAACCTTGCTCTCAGGGATTTTGGTGATGACTTCTTGTCACTCTATCATGCTTTTGATTATGGGACGTGCAAATTTAGGTTTGCTTGGAACTAAGCAAATTCAGGATGTTTTGCCTTTTGATTCGGATTTGAACCAACTCTTGACAGGTCTCATCTTTGTCAGTCTTGTTATTGTTCTCCTGCTTTTTTTCTTGGACACTAAACTCGGACAAGCCTATATTGCTACAGGTGACAATCCTGATATGGCTAGAAGTTTCGGAATTCATACTGGACGCATGGAGCTCATGGGCTTGGTCTTATCAAATGGTGTGATTGCCCTTGCAGGTGCTCTCATTGCCCAGCAAGAAGGCTATGCTGATGTGTCTCGAGGAATTGGGGTTATCGTTGTGGGGCTTGCAAGTTTGATTATTGGAGAAGTTATCTTCAAGAGTTTGAGCTTGGCAGAGCGTTTGGTTACCATCGTTGTAGGTTCTATTGCCTATCAATTCTTAGTATGGGCAGTTATTGCGCTTGGCTTTAACACAAGTTACCTTCGTCTATATAGCGCCGTGATTTTAGCAGTCTGCCTCATGATTCCTACATTTAAGCAAACAATCTTGAAAGGAGCCAAGTTAAGTAAATGACAGCCATTGTAGAATTAAAAAATGCAACCAAAGTCGTTAAAAATGGCTTTGATGAAGAAAAGATTATTTTAAATGATGTTTCCTTAGAAATTTTTGAACAGGATTTTATCACGATTTTAGGTGGAAATGGTGCTGGGAAATCAACCCTCTTTAACACCATTGCAGGAACCTTAGCATTAACCAGTGGAACCATTCGTATTTTGGGTGAAGATGTTACCAAATTTTCACCAGAGAAGAGAGCCAAGTATCTGTCTCGTGTTTTCCAAGATCCCAAGATGGGGACAGCTCCTCGTATGACAGTGGCTGAAAATCTTTTGATTGCCAAGTTTCGTGGTGAAAAACGTGGATTGTTACCAAGACGTCTGGCTAGCTACAAGGATGAATTTCAGGCTACTATTGAAAAAGTAGGAAATGGTCTTGAGAAACACTTGAATACGCCAATTGAGTTCTTATCAGGTGGTCAAAGACAAGCCTTGAGTCTCTTGATGGCAACCTTGAAGCGTCCTGAATTACTCTTGTTGGACGAGCATACTGCGGCCCTGGATCCAAAGACTAGTGTGGCCTTGATGGAATTGACAGATGAATTTGTCAAGAAGGATCAGTTGACAGCACTTATGATTACCCACCATATGGAAGATGCTCTCAAATATGGTAATCGTCTGATTGTCATGAAAGAAGGACGAATTATCCAAGATTTGAACCAAGAAGAAAAAGCAAAAATGAAAATCTCTGATTATTATCAACTCTTTGAATAAAGTAGGGAAAATGAGTGAAATGGTTTACTTTTTTTCTGAAATAAAGTATACTATATAAAGTAAACTATGATAACATGGAGGTATTGTGTATGGTTGACAAACAAGTCATTGAAGAAATCAAAAACAATGCCAACATTGTGGAAGTCATAGGAGATGTGATTTCTTTACAAAAGGCAGGACGGAACTATCTAGGGCTCTGTCCTTTTCATGGTGAAAAAACACCTTCTTTCAACGTTGTAGAGGATAAGCAGTTTTATCACTGTTTTGGTTGTGGTCGCTCAGGTGATGTCTTTAAATTCATCGAGGAGTATCAAGGAGTTCCCTTTATGGAGGCTGTCCAAATCTTAGGTCAGCGTGTCGGGATAGAGGTGGAAAAACCGCTTTATAGTGAACAGAAGCCAGCTTCACCCCACCAAGCTCTTTATGATATGCACGAAGATGCTGCCAAATTTTATCATGCTATTCTCATGACAACGACCATGGGGGAGGAGGCCAGAAACTACCTTTATCAGCGTGGTTTGACAGATGAAGTGCTCAAGCATTTTCGGATTGGTTTGGCACCTCCAGAACGAAACTATCTCTATCAACGTTTGTCTGGTCAGTATCGTGATGAGGATTTCCTAGATTCAGGACTGTTTTATCTCTCGGATGCTAATCAATTTGTAGATACCTTTCACAATCGGATTATGTTTCCCCTGACAAATGACCAAGGAAAGGTCATTGCCTTCTCAGGTCGTATCTGGCAGAAAACGGATTCACAAACTTCTAAGTATAAAAATAGCCGATCGACTGCAATTTTTAACAAAAGTTACGAATTATATCATATGGATAGGGCTAAAAAATCTTCTGGAAAAGCCAGTGAGATTTACCTGATGGAAGGATTCATGGATGTTATTGCAGCCTATCGAGCTGGAATCGAAAACGCTGTTGCATCAATGGGAACAGCCTTGAGTCGAGAGCATGTTGAGCATCTGAAAAGGTTAACCAAGAAGTTGGTTCTTGTTTATGATGGCGATAAGGCTGGGCAAGCCGCGACATTGAAAGCATTGGATGAAATTGGTGATATGCCTGTGCAGATTGTCAGCATGCCTGATAACTTGGATCCAGATGAGTATCTACAAAAAAATGGACCAGAAGACTTGGCCTATCTATTAACGAAAACTCGTATTAGTCCGATTGAGTTCTACATTCACCAGTATAAGCCTGAAAATAGTGAAAATCTGCAGGCTCAGATTGAGTTTATTGAAAAAATAGCTCCCTTGATTGTTCAAGAAAAGTCTATCACTGCTCAAAACAGTTATATTCATATTTTAGCTGACAGTTTGACGTCCTTTGATTATGCTCAGATTGAGCAGATTGTTAATGAAAGCCGTCAGGCTCAAAGGCAGAATCGTATGGAAGGAATTTCCAGACCGACGCAAATCACTATGCCTGTCACCAAGCAGTTATCAGCTATTATGAGGGCAGAAGCCCATCTACTTTATCGAATGATGGAATCCCCTCTTGTTTTAAACGATTACCGTTTGCGAGAAGACTTTGCGTTTGACACACCTGAATTTCAGGTCTTATATGACTTGCTTGACCAGTATGGAAATCTTCCTCCAGAAGTTTTAGCAGAACAGACAGAGGAAGTTGAAAGAGCCTGGTATCAAGTTTTAGCTCAGGATTTGCCTGCTGAGATGTCACCGCAGGAACTTAGTGAAGTAGAAATGACTCGAAACAAGGCTCTCTTGAATCAGGACAATATGAGAATCAAAAAGAAGGTGCAGGAAGCTAGCCATGTAGGAGATACAGACACAGCCCTAGAAGAATTGGGACGTTTAATTTCCCAAAAGAGAAGAATGGAGTAATAATGGCAACAAAACAAAAAGAAGTAACAACATTTGATGTACAAGTAGCAGAATTTATCCGTAATCATAAACAAAAAGGGACAGCAACTGATGATGAAATTAATGCGAGTCTGGTGATTCCTTTTACCTTGGATGCTGATGGAATTGAAGATCTCTTGCAACGGATTCAGGATGCAGGAATTTCAATCACAGATAACGAAGGAAATCCAAGTGCGCGTGTTCTTAGTGCTGAAGAAGAACCAGAACTCAGCGATGAGGACTTGATTGGTTCAACTTCGGCTAAGGTTAATGACCCTGTTCGAATGTACTTGAAAGAAATCGGAGTCGTTCCTCTCTTGACTAATGAAGAGGAAAAAGAATTAGCACTGGCTGTTGAAGCTGGTGATATCGAAGCCAAACAACGTCTTGCGGAAGCTAACCTTCGTTTGGTTGTTTCTATTGCTAAACGCTATGTCGGCCGAGGTATGCAGTTCCTTGACTTGATTCAAGAAGGGAACATGGGCTTGATGAAGGCGGTTGACAAGTTTGACTATTCTAAAGGGTTCAAGTTCTCAACTTATGCAACTTGGTGGATTCGTCAGGCTATCACTCGTGCTATTGCGGATCAAGCTCGTACTATTCGTATCCCAGTCCACATGGTTGAAACCATCAATAAATTGGTTCGTGAACAGCGTAATCTCCTTCAAGAATTGGGACAAGATCCAACGCCAGAACAGATTGCTGAACGAATGGATATGACACCTGATAAGGTTCGTGAAATCTTGAAGATTGCCCAAGAACCAGTATCTCTTGAAACACCAATCGGTGAAGAGGATGATAGCCATCTTGGAGACTTTATCGAAGATGAAGTAATTGAAAATCCAGTGGACTATACAACTCGTATCGTCTTGCGTGAGCAGTTGGATGAGGTCTTGGATACTCTTACAGACCGTGAAGAAAATGTTCTGCGTCTACGTTTTGGACTAGATGATGGAAAAATGCGCACCCTTGAAGATGTGGGGAAAGTCTTTAACGTAACCCGTGAGCGTATCCGTCAGATTGAAGCAAAGGCTTTGAGAAAACTACGCCAACCAAGTCGTAGCAAACCGCTTCGTGATTTTATTGAAGACTAAGAGTGAGGAAAATATGGCTTATACAGAAGAGCAAATTGAAAATATCAAAACACGGATTTTAACAGCCTTGGAAGAAGTCATCGACCCTGAGTTGGGAATCGATATTGTCAATCTTGGTTTGATTTATGAGATTCGTTTTGACGGTGACACAGGGCAAACAGAGATTGATATGACTTTGACAACCATGGGTTGTCCCCTGGCAGATCTTTTGACAGACCAGATTTATGATGCTATGACAGAGGTTCCAGAAGTAACGGATACTGAGGTCAAATTAGTTTGGTATCCAGCCTGGACTGTTGAAAAAATGAGTCGCTATGCACGCATTGCCCTAGGCATTAAGTAAACAAATAAAAGCATGTGAGAGATTATTGGAAAAGCGAGGAAATTTCCTCTTCTTTTCCTTTAGTCTCTCCTTTCTTTTGCTGATTTTATTCAAAGAAAATGATATAATAGTAGTTATGGAAAAAAAGAAATTACGCATCAATATGTTGAGTTCAAGTGAGAAAGTAGCAGGACAAGGAGTTTCAGGTGCTTACCGTGAATTAGTTCGTCTTCTTCACCGTGATGCCAAGGACCAATTGATTGTTACAGAAAATCTTCCAATAGAGGCAGATGTGACTCACTTTCATACAATTGATTTCCCCTATTATTTATCAACATTCCAAAAGAAACGCTCAGGAAGGAAAATTGGCTATGTGCATTTCTTGCCTGATACACTTGAGGGGAGTTTGAAAATTCCATTTTTCTTAAAGGGAATTGTGAAACGCTATGTATTTTCTTTTTACAACCGGATGGAGCACTTGGTTGTGGTCAATCCTATGTTTATCGAGGATTT
Organism: bacterium; assembly: GCA_905221155.1. Lineage (GTDB taxonomy): Bacteria > Bacillota > Bacilli > Lactobacillales > Streptococcaceae > Streptococcus. The sequence continues at coordinate 401,887 of CAJNCB010000001.1, forward strand.
GGTGGCAGCTGGTATTCCACGTGAAAAAGTGACCTATATTCCTAACTTTGTAAACAAGGAAAAATGGCATCCTCTTCCACAGGAAGAGGTAGCGATACTGCGTACAGAGCTAGGTCTTAGTGATAATCAGTTTATCGTAGTAGGTGCTGGTCAAGTTCAGAAGCGCAAAGGGATTGACGATTTTATCCGTCTGGCTGAGGAATTGCCGCAAATTACCTTTATCTGGGCAGGTGGTTTCTCTTTTGGTGGCATGACAGATGGTTATGAACGCTACAAGAAAATTATGGATAATCCACCTAAAAATTTGATGTTTCCAGGTATTGTGTCACCAGAGCGAATGCGCGAATTGTATGCCCTAGCGGATCTTTTCTTGTTACCTAGTTACAATGAGCTATTCCCTATGACTATTTTAGAGGCTGCTAGTTGTGAAGCTCCTATTATGTTGCGTGATTTGGATCTTTATAAGGTAATTTTGGAGGGAAATTATCGGGCGACAGCAGATAGAGAAGAGATGAAAGAAGCTATTCTGGAATATCAAGCAAATCCTGTTGCTTTAAAAGACCTCAAAGAAAAAGCTAAGAATATTTCCAGAGAGTATTCTGAAGAGCATCTGTTACAAATCTGGTTGGACTTTTATGAGAAACAAGCCGCTTTAGGGAGAAAGAAAAAGTGAGGTAATCTATGCGAATTGGTTTATTTACAGATACCTATTTTCCCCAGGTTTCTGGTGTTGCGACCAGTATTCGAACCTTGAAAACAGAACTTGAAAAGCAGGGGCATGCTGTTTTTATCTTTACAACGACAGATAAGGATGTCAATCGCTACGAAGATTGGCAAATTATCCGCATACCAAGTGTTCCTTTCTTTGCTTTTAAGGATCGCCGCTTTGCCTATCGAGGTTTTAGCAAGGCGCTTGAAATTGCCAAACAGTATCAGCTAGATATTATCCATACTCAGACAGAATTTTCTCTAGGCTTGTTGGGGATTTGGATTGCGCGTGAATTGAAGATTCCAGTCATCCATACCTATCACACCCAGTACGAAGACTATGTGCATTATATTGCTAAGGGGATGTTGATTCGTCCTAGTATGGTCAAGTACTTAGTCAGAGGTTTCCTGCACGATGTGGATGGGGTTATTTGCCCGAGTGAGATTGTCCATGACTTGCTCTCTGACTATAAAGTCAAGGTTGAAAAGCGGGTCATTCCTACTGGGATTGAATTAGCCAAGTTTGAGCGTCCAGAAATCAAGCAAGAAAATCTAAAAGAACTGCGTAGTAAACTAGGGATTCAAGATGATGAAAAGATGTTGCTGAGTCTTTCCAGAATTTCCTATGAAAAAAATATTCAAGCAGTACTAGCAGCCTTTGCAGAAGTTCTGAAAGAAGAAGACAATGTCAAACTGGTGGTAGCTGGGGATGGTCCTTATCTGGATGACCTCAAAGAGCAAGCCCAGAAACTAGAGATTCAAGACTTCGTCATCTTTACAGGCATGATTGCTCCTAGTGAGACGGCTCTTTATTACAAGGCGGCAGATTTCTTCATCTCGGCATCGACGAGTGAAACGCAAGGTTTGACCTACTTGGAAAGCTTAGCTAGTGGGACGCCTGTCATTGCTCACGGAAATCCGTATCTGGACAATCTTATTAGTGATAAAATGTTTGGTACCTTGTATTACGGCGAGTATGATTTGGCTGGAGCTATTCTGGAAGCCTTGATTGCTACGCCGGACATGAATGAGCATACCTTATCAGAGAAATTGTATGAGATTTCAGCTGAGAACTTTGGGAAACGAGTGCATGAGTTTTATCTGGATGCCATTATTTCAAATAACTTCCAGAAAGATCTAGCAAAAGATGATACGGTCAGTCAGCGTATTTTTAAAACAGTTTTGTATCTACCGCAACAGGTGGTTGCTGTGCCCGTAAAAGGCTCTAGACGCATTCTGAAGGCTTCAAAAACACAGTTGATCAGTATAAGAGATTATTGGAAAGACCATGAAGAATAGAAAGAGGAACAGTATGAAAAAACAATTAATGAGAAGCGGTCGTGATAAAAAGATTGCTGGTGTTTGTGCTGGGGTAGCCCATTATTTTGATATGGATCCTACTATTGTTCGCGTAATATGGGGTGTTCTTGCTTTTGGTTATGGAGCAGGAGTTATAGCTTATATCATTTTATGGATTATCGCACCTGTAGCAACTGACTATTGAAAACTAGCTCAATTCATGCTAAGATAATAGAAAATAGAATGTAACGAAGGAGAAAAAAATGGCATTTGGAGATAATGGAAATCGTAAAAAAACTATGTTTGAGAAAATAACCTTGTTTATCGTGATTATCATGCTAGTAGCAAGTTTATTGGGAATTTTTGCAACTGCAATTGGTGCCCTCAGTAATCTATAAAATAGATTCAAGAAAATATAGTGACTGGGATTTCCCAGCCCTTTTTTAAAGTGAGAAGAAATAATGAGTATGTTTTTAGATACAGCCAAGATTAAGGTCAAGGCTGGTAATGGTGGTGATGGCATGGTTGCCTTTCGCCGTGAAAAATATGTCCCTAATGGAGGTCCTTGGGGCGGTGATGGTGGTCGTGGAGGCAATGTGGTCTTCGTTGTAGATGAAGGTCTACGTACTCTCATGGATTTCCGCTACAATCGTCATTTCAAGGCTGATTCTGGTGAAAAAGGAATGACCAAAGGGATGCATGGTCGTGGAGCTGAGGACCTTAGAGTTCGAGTGCCACAAGGTACGACTGTGCGTGATGCTGAGACAGACAAGGTCTTGACAGATTTGATTGAACACGGTCAAGAATTTATTGTAGCCCATGGTGGACGTGGTGGTCGTGGAAATATCCGTTTTGCAACACCAAAAAATCCTGCACCTGAAATCTCTGAAAATGGAGAACCAGGTCAGGAACGTGAGTTACAATTGGAACTAAAAATCTTGGCAGATGTTGGTTTAGTAGGCTTCCCTTCTGTTGGGAAATCAACACTTTTAAGTGTCATCACATCTGCTAAGCCTAAAATTGGCGCCTACCACTTTACGACAATTGTGCCAAATTTAGGTATGGTTCGTACCCAATCAGGTGACTCCTTTGCAGTAGCCGATCTGCCAGGTTTGATTGAAGGCGCTAGTCAAGGTGTTGGTTTGGGAACTCAGTTCCTCCGTCACATCGAGCGTACCCGTGTCATCCTTCATATTATTGATATGTCAGCTAGCGAAGGACGTGATCCTTATGAGGACTACTTAGCTATCAATAAGGAGTTAGAGTCTTATAACCTCCGTCTCATGGAGCGTCCACAGATTATCGTAGCCAACAAAATGGACATGCCTGAGAGTCAAGAAAATCTTAAAGAATTTAAGAAAAAATTGGCTGAAAACTACGATGAATTTGAAGAGTTACCAGCTATCTTCCCAATTTCTGGTTTGACTAAGCAAGGTCTGGCAACGTTATTGGATGCTACAGCTGAATTGTTAGATAAGACACCAGAATTCTTGCTCTACGATGAGTCCGATATGGAAGAAGAAGCTTACTATGGATTTGACGAGGAAGAGAAAGCCTTTGAAATTAGCCGTGATGACGATGCTACATGGGTACTTTCTGGTGAAAAACTTATGAAACTCTTTAATATGACCAACTTTGATCGTGACGAATCAGTTATGAAATTTGCCCGTCAATTACGTGGTATGGGGGTTGATGAAGCCCTTCGTGCGCGTGGTGCTAAAGATGGTGACTTGGTCAGAATTGGTAAATTTGAGTTTGAATTTGTAGACTAGGAGACTGATATGGGAGATAAACCGATATCTTTCCGAGATGCGGATGGCAATTTCGTTTCCGCTGCAGATGTTTGGAATGAAAAGAAATTGGAAGAACTATTTAATCGTCTCAATCCAAATCGTGCCCTAAGATTGGCACGAACTAAAAAAGAAAATCCATCTCAGTAAAGAATATAACAAAATTCCGTGCCACATGAGACACGGAATTTTATTATTCTTCAAAGAAAAATGGTGGAGCGAATTTTTTCAATTCTTCAAAGCATTTTTGAGCAGCTTCTGCATCTTCACAGATGACAAGGCAAACATCATCACCACAGAGTGTAGCGATAGCGTCAGGGAAGCTCAAGGCATCAATGATAGAACCAAAGGATTGAGCAAGTCCAGGAAGGGTTTTTAGTAGGACTTGATGTTGAACTGGGCGCATCAAGACAAGAGCATCTTCCATGTAAATTTCTAGGCGTTTTTCCCATTTTGAGATAGAACCTGTATTGAGCACGTAGTAAGAGTTATCCTCTTCGCGGACTTTTGACAGGTTCATATTTTTGATGTCGCGTGAGAGAGTTGCCTGGGTAACTTGAATGTCGTTATCAGCAAGAAGGGCTTGCAGCTCAGCTTGAGTATGAATCTTGTTTTTCGTTACAAGAGCTCGTATGAGTTGGTGTCGGTGTTCAGATTTATTCATAAAATGTTACTCCTTGTACTAGGTACAGAAAGCGTGGACTGAACGAGATCGTCAGTCGGGTGGTAAGCGGTATTGTCACGTATGATGATTTCAAAGTCAGTAGTATAGGACTAAACGGAGAGTATCTCCTTCTTTTAACTTGTCACTAGTTGGGTGGAGATGAATTGGCTATCTATCCGTTTATTTACATTGGTGTCCTCTACTAACAGTAAATCATTCAATTAGGTTAGCCTTTTGTCACGGCTTGTTGTGAATTTATTCTAAATGTCAATTCACAGAGATTGACCAACATGTGGTGTGGTAGCGAGTATTATTAATGAGTACACATGTTGGTTTTTGGGGTTAGTATCTTTTGTACAAGCTCCCGTTATGGGATTATCATAAGCCCTTCTTTGAGAGTGGATTTGATACCAAGTTTATGTTTTGTTAGACTGTTCAAGTGGAAATTTTTCCATACTGAATCTCTGTTATATTATACCTTTTGACAAGGTAGGATAAGACTAGACTGTTCAAGATCAACAGTCAGGTGGTAAGCGGTATTGTCACGAATTGTGATTTCAAAGTCAGTAGTATAGAGGACTAAACGAAGAGTATCTCCTTCTTTTAACTTGTAAATAGTTGGTTGCAATTCAAATTGGATATCCATCCATTCATCTGCAGTAATATCCTCTACTAACAGTAAATCATTTCTATTTTGCAAATTGAGATAGCCTTTTGTCACGACGCGTTGTGCATTTTCACGAAAAGGCAATTCGTTAAGATTTTCCAACATGTGGTAGCGACCGTTGTCAATGGTTCTAGCACTTAAAACAGCTGGATAAGGTTGTAGGTATTTCTTCTGTCCAAATTCTAGCAGTTGGGCAGATAAGAGACCCTTATTTGTACTGGATTTGATACGAAGATTGAGCCGTGCACGACCGTTCAGGTGGAGATCTTTGGTCACAGGAAGGTCAATAGTAATTTGATTGACTTTCCCTTGATAGAGTTCTGTATTGAAGGTCTGGTAAGTCTTACCATAACGCTCAAAATCCTTATCTGAATACTGGTTTTGAATCACTTGCTCTTCTTGACCAAGAGCGAAGGTTTCAAAGTTTTCTTGGCCACCGAAGTTATCAAGCGATAACCAAGTCTGAGGAGAGGTATTGTCCTGCCAGATAACGGTTGGAAGTTGGAAATCTGTATCTTGTCCCAATAATTTCTTAGTCAATAAGGCATTCATGGATTCACGGAAGTCAATGGATTGCCAGTTGTTCATGTAAACATGGGCACCATTATGGAAAAAGAGATGCTTGTTTATATGAGCAGGTAGAGCATGGAACATCTGGTAAACATGAAGTGGTTTGACATTCCAATCCTGAGACCCGTGGGTAAAGACAACCTCTGCTTTTACCTTATGGGCATTGAGCAGATAATTGCGATCATGCCAAAACTGATTGTAGTCGCCAGATTTGCGATCCAGTTGCTCTTTTATCTTTTCCAAATCAGCTTGGTGAGCTTCATTGCCACGGATATAGTCACCAGCCAAGAGATTACGAGAGTAGGTTAGTTCAGCAAGGGAGTCAAAGTCCTCACCTGGATAACCACCTGGGCTAGTTAGCAGACCGTTTTCACGGTAGTAGTTATACCATGAAGAAATGCCAGCCTCGGCTATGATAACTTCTAAACCATCGACACCTGTAGTTGCTAAACCATTGGACATAGTACCTAGATAGGAAAGTCCCGTTGTGGCAACTTTTCCGTTTGACCAGTCAGCCTTGACTTGACGCTGGCGCGTGTGGTCAGTAAAGGCACGGCAGCGACCGTTAAGCCAATCGATGACATTTTTATAAGCCTCGATTTGCTGGTAGTCTCCATTAGTCATGAAACCTGTGGAGTCTTTGGTACCAACACCTGAGACATAGAGATTAGCAAAGCCTCGTGGAAGGAAGTAGTCGTTGAGAGTATAGCTAGCGTTGATGTGCGTTAGCTTTTCCTCAGCTTCTGACACAAGCTCAGCTTGACCTTGAGGTTGGACGAGATTTAGTTGAGGTTCCTCTAGCTCAATCTTGTGAGCAGGCTTAACCTCAAGATCGCCCTCCATCTTGTAGAGAGCTTTATCGCTGGCTTTATCATTTGTTCCCTGATGATAGGGACTGGCAGTCATGATAGCAGGGATTTGCCCGTCAAAACGAGGACGAATAATGCTGACCTTGACTAAGTCTGGAAGCCCTTTTCGGTCAGTATCGACACGAGTCTCAACGTAAACGACTTCACGAATGACATCATGGCTAGAAAAAGTAGCCAAACTCTTGCCGTTAAAGTAGTGATAGTCATTATCCTCAGGAATAAGACCGTCACTGATAAGTTGGTCGATAAGAGTGTTCCCTTTTTTGGTGCGAGTATTGAGTAACTGATAGAGATTTTCAATCAAGTCACCATACACAATGGGAAAACCAGTTTCTTTACGAAAAACACTACTGTCTTCGAAGTCAACCAAATAAGAAAAGCCTAGAAGTTGAAAGACTACAGTGTAGAAAATATCCGCAGTCAACTCTTTGTCTGACTGAAAAAAAGTCAGTAAGTCGGTTTCTTTATCAGCTGCTAAACTGGATAGGGGATAGGAGCTATCTTTGTAATTAAAAAAGAAACGAATAAGAAACGCTTCAAGCATTTTTTTATTTGTGATGTTGACTGGTAAATCAAATCCATACTTTTTTAATTCAAAGATAATTGTATCTCTAGGTAGCGCAAAATAGCTGAATTGATTAAAACGCATAAAAGCCTCCTACTTATGAAATATATTAAGGTTATTATATCAAAAAATAGAGAGAAAAGATACTATAAAAATTAATAGAAACTATAATAAATAAAAATAAGTATTTATAAAATAAACATGTGAAATGATAAGCTTAAATACAAAAATATTAGTGGTGCTGTTGGAAATCAGGCAAGGATTGTCTAATTAACTATGATTTGAGCTATTAGATATTAAAGTATCAGTAATAGTAATAGAAATTTTAAGAAAATGGTATAATATAGTGAGAACGATAGAGGAGAAGTGTAAATTGATCGCACAACTAGATACAAAAACAGTCTATAGTTTTATGGAGAGTGTCATTTCAATCGACAAGTATGTGAGAGCAGCAAAAGACTATGGCTACACTCATCTGGCTATGATGGATATTGACAATCTTTACGGGGCTTTCGATTTTCTAGAGGTTACAAAAAAATACGGCATTCATCCTTTGTTAGGGCTTGAAATGAATGTGCTTGTAGATGATAAGGATGTGAATCTGCGCTTTTTAGCTTTATCTAGTGTGGGCTATCAGCAGTTGATGAAACTTTCAACAGCCAAGATGCAGGGGGAGAAAAGTTGGTCAGTTCTATCTCAGTATCTGGAAGATATTGCTGTCATTGTACCTTATTTTGAAGAGCTTGAGTCGCTCAATTTAGGCTGTGATTATTATATTGGGGTTTATCCAGAAACACTGGCAAGCAAATTTTATCGTCCTATTTTGCCACTTTATCGGGTCAATACATTTGAAAGTAAGGATAGAGAAGTTCTTCAAGTATTAACAGCGATTAAAGAAAATCTACCGCTTAGAGAAGTTCCTTTGCGTTCGAAACAAGATGTTTTTATATCAGCAAGTTCTTTAGAGAAACTATTCCAAGAACGTTTTCCTCAAGCCTTGGAAAACTTAGAAAAGCTTATTTCAGGTATTTCTTATGACTTGGATACTAGTCTGAAACTGCCTCGCTTTAATCCTGCTAGACCAGCAGTAGAAGAGTTGAAAGAACGCGCTGAATTGGGGCTTGTTCAGAAGGGGTTGACTGGTAAAGAATATCAAGATCGTCTAGACCAAGAATTGGCTGTTATTCATGATATGGGCTTTGATGATTATTTCTTGGTTGTCTGGGATTTGCTGCGTTTTGGACGTTCGAATGGCTACTATATGGGAATGGGACGGGGTTCTGCAGTAGGTAGCTTGGTTTCTTATGCCTTAGATATCACAGGGATTGACCCAGTAGAGAAAAATCTGATTTTTGAACGCTTTCTCAATCGTGAACGTTATACCATGCCTGATATTGATATCGATATTCCTGATATTTATCGTCCAGATTTTATCAGGTATGTTGGCAATAAATATGGCAGTAAACATGCTGCTCAAATCGTTACTTTTTCAACCTTTGGAGCCAAGCAAGCTCTACGAGATGTTTTAAAACGTTTTGGTGTGCCAGAGTATGAATTATCTGCAATTACCAAGAAAATCAGTTTTCGTGATAATCTCAAGTCGGCCTATGAGGGTAACCTCCAGTTTCGTCAGCAAATCAATAGTAAGTTAGAATATCAAAAAGCTTTTGAAATTGCCTGCAAGATTGAGGGATATCCAAGACAAACCTCTGTCCATGCAGCTGGTGTTGTAATCAGTGACCAAGATTTGACCAACTACATTCCTCTAAAGCAGGGTGATGAAATTCCACTGACCCAGTATGATGCTCATGGAGTCGAAGCAAGTGGACTTTTGAAGATGGATTTTCTGGGGCTACGAAATTTGACCTTTGTTCAGAAAATGCAAGAGTTGCTTGCTGAAACAGAAGGTATTCACTTGAAAATTGAAGAAATCGATTTAGAAGACAACGACACCCTAGCTTTGTTTGCGTCTGGTAATACAAAAGGTATCTTTCAATTTGAGCAATCTGGTGCTATTCGCCTGCTCAAGCGTGTTCAGCCTGTCTGTTTTGAAGATGTCGTAGCAACTACTTCCCTAAATCGACCAGGTGCTAGTGATTATATCAATAATTTTGTGGCAAGAAAACATGGGCAGGAAGAAGTGACTGTTCTCGATCCAGCTCTGGAGGATATTTTGGCTCCAACTTATGGCATTATGCTCTATCAGGAGCAGGTTATGCAGGTTGCTCAGCGATTTGCTGGATTTAGTCTTGGGAAGGCCGATATTTTGCGTCGAGCTATGGGTAAAAAGGATGCCTCTGCCATGCATGAGATGAGGGCTTCCTTTATTCAAGGCTCCATAGAAGCTGGTCATACTGTGGAAAAAGCAGAGCAGGTTTTTGATGTTATGGAGAAGTTTGCAGGTTATGGTTTTAACAGGTCACACGCCTATGCCTACTCAGCCTTGGCCTTCCAGTTGGCTTATTTTAAAACACATTATCCAGCCATCTTTTATCAGATTATGTTGAATTCTGCCAACAGTGATTATGTAACAGATGCCTTAGAAGCAGGTTTTGAAGTAGCCCCATTGTCCATCAATACTATTCCCTATCACGATAAAATTGCCAACAAGTCTATCTATCTAGGTTTGAAATCGATTAAGGGGCTCAGCAAGGATTTGGCGCTTTGGATTATCGAACATCGACCTTATTCTAACATTGAAGATTTTATAGCTAAATTACCTGAAAATTATTTGAAACTTCCTCTGCTAGAACCTTTGGTAAAAGTTGGTCTTTTCGATTCATTTGAAATAAATCGTCAAAAAGTATTTAATAACATAGCTAATCTATTTGAATTTGTGAAAGAGTTAGGAAGCTTGTTCGGTGATGCGATATATAGTTGGCAGGAATCGGAAGATTGGACGGAACAAGAAAAATTCTATATGGAACAAGAACTTTTAGGGATAGGTGTCAGCAAACATCCCCTACAAGCTATTGCAAGTAAGGCTATTTATCCGATTACACCAATTGAAAAATTGTCAGAAAATAGTTACGCTATTATTTTGGTTGAAGTTCAGAAGATAAAAGTAATTCGTACCAAAAAGGGCGAAAACATGGCTTTCTTACAGGTAGATGATAGTAAGAAAAAATTGGATGTCACTCTCTTTTCAGACTTATATCGTCAGGTTGGGCAGGAAATAAAAGAGGGAGCTTTCTACTATATAAAAGGAAAAATCCAGTCACGTGATGGTCGTCTGCAAATGATTGCACAAGAAATAAGAGAAGCAGTTGCTGAACGCTTTTGGATACAGGTAAAAAATCATGAATCGGATCAAGAAATTTCGAGAATTTTAGACCAGTATAAAGGCCCAATCCCAGTCATTATCAGGTATGAAGAGGAGCAGAGAACAATTGTTTCTCCCAACCATTTTGTAGTTAAATCTGATGAATTAGAAGCGAAATTGAATGAAATCGTTATGAAAACGATTTATCGCTAAAATTACGGAAAATAGAAGAATTTTCAACGTAAATGTGGTATAATCAGTAAGAATGTTAAAAGAAAAAGGAGCATAACCAATATGAAACGTATTGCTGTTTTGACTAGTGGTGGAGACGCCCCTGGTATGAACGCTGCCATCCGTGCAGTTGTTCGTCAAGCAATTTCAGAAGGAATGGAAGTATTTGGTATCTATGATGGATATGCTGGTATGGTTGCTGGTGAAATTCATCCCCTAGATGCGGCTTCAGTAGGAGACATCATTTCTCGTGGTGGTACTTTCCTTCACTCAGCTCGTTACCCAGAGTTCGCTCAACTTGAAGGGCAACTTAAAGGGATTGAGCAATTGAAAAAACACGGGATTGAAGGTGTAGTTGTTATCGGTGGTGACGGATCTTACCACGGTGCTATGCGTTTGACTGAACATGGCTTCCCAGCTATCGGTCTTCCAGGTACAATCGATAACGATATCGTTGGTACTGACTTTACAATCGGTTTTGACACAGCGGTTACAACTGCTATGGATGCTATCGATAAGATTCGTGATACATCATCAAGTCACCGTCGTACTTTTGTTATCGAAGTTATGGGACGTAACGCAGGTGATATCGCTCTTTGGGCAGGTATCGCAACTGGTGCTGATGAAATTATCATTCCTGAAGAAGGCTTCAAGATTGAAGATATCGTAGAAAGCATTAAATGTGGTTATGAGTGTGGTAAAAAACACAACATCATCGTCTTGGCTGAAGGTGTTATGTCAGCAGCTGAATTTGGTCAAAAACTAAAAGAAGCTGGGGATACAAGCGACCTTCGTGTGACAGAACTTGGACATATTCAACGTGGTGGTTCTCCAACTGCGCGTGACCGTGTTTTGGCATCACGTATGGGTGCACATGCTGTTAAACTTCTTAAAGAAGGTATCGGTGGTGTTGCGGTTGGTATCCGTAACGAGAAAATGGTTGAAAACCCTATTCTTGGAACTGCAGAAGAAGGAGCATTGTTTAGCCTTACTGCAGATGGTAAGATTGTGGTTAACAACCCACACAAGGCTGACCTTGAGCTATCTAGCTTGAATAAGAGCTTGTCATAATTTATAATTTAGTTAATAAGACCAAAAAGGTCATATATATAAAGGAGTCACAAAAATCATGAACAAACGTGTAAAAATCGTTGCAACATTGGGACCTGCGGTAGAAATCCGTGGTGGTAAAAAATTCGGTGATGACGGTTACTGGGGTGAAAAACTTGATGTTGAAGCTTCAGCTAAAAACATTGCTAAATTGATTGAAGCTGGTGCTAACACATTCCGTTTCAACTTCTCACACGGTGACCACCAAGAGCAAGGTGACCGTATGGCAACTGTTAAACTTGCTGAAAAACTTGCAGGTAAAAAAGTTGGTTTCCTTCTTGATACAAAAGGACCAGAAATCCGTACTGAATTGTTTGAAGGAGATGCAAAAGAGTACTCTTACACAACTGGTGAAAAAATCCGTGTTGCTACTAAACAAGGAATCAAATCAACTCGTGATGTAATCGCATTGAACGTTGCTGGCGCTCTTGATATCTATGATGATGTTGAAGTTGGTCGTCAAGTTTTGGTTGACGATGGTAAACTTGGTCTTCGTGTGGTTGCTAAAGATGATGCAACTCGTGAATTTGAAGTTGAAGTTGAAAACGATGGCGTAATTGCTAAACAAAAAGGTGTTAACATCCCTAACACTAAAATTCCTTTCCCAGCTCTTGCTGAACGCGATAACGACGATATCCGCTTTGGTCTTGAACAAGGAATTAACTTCATCGCGATTTCATTCGTACGTACTGCAAAAGACGTGAACGAAGTTCGTGCAATCTGTAAAGAAACTGGAAACGGACACGTTCAATTGTTCGCTAAAATCGAAAACCAACAAGGTATCGACAACTTGGATGAAATCATCGAAGCTGCTGATGGTATCATGATCGCTCGTGGTGACATGGGTATCGAAGTACCATTCGAGATGGTTCCAGTTTACCAAAAAATGATTATCAAGAAAGTCAATGCTGCAGGTAAAGTTGTTATCACTGCAACAAACATGCTTGAAACAATGACTGAAAAACCACGTGCAACTCGTTCAGAAGTATCAGACGTATTTAACGCTGTTATCGACGGTACTGACGCTACAATGCTTTCAGGTGAGTCTGCAAATGGTAAATACCCACTTGAGTCAGTAACTACAATGGCTACAATTGACAAGAACGCTCAAACTCTTCTTAACGAATACGGACGTTTGAACTCAGATTCATTCGAACGTAACTCTAAGACAGAAGTAATGGCTTCAGCTGTTAAAGATGCTACTAACTCAATGGATATCAAATTGGTTGTAACTCTTACTAAGACAGGTCATACTGCACGTTTGATTTCTAAATACCGTCCAAATGCTGATATCTTGGCATTGACATTCGACGAATTGACAGAACGTGGATTGATGTTGAACTGGGGTGTTATCCCAATGTTGACAGATGCTCCATCATCAACTGATGATATGTTCGAAATTGCTGAACGTAAAGCAGTTGAAGCAGGTCTTGTACAATCTGGTGACGATATCGTTATCGTAGCTGGTGTACCACTTGGAGAAGCTGTTCGTACAAACACAATGCGTATCCGTACAGTACGCTAATCAAAATGAAAAAAGCCTATCATATCAAGCTTTCTAGCCTGTATGATGGGCTCTTTTTTTGTCTATGGAGCACAAATGGGGCAAAACTTTTTACTTTTGATTTAATGGAACGGTATCAAGTGCGTCAAATACTGCTTGCTCCAGACTTTTTGTAACGTGAGTATAGATCTAATTAGTAGTTTTTCGGATTTATGCCCAAATTGTGACATGATAGCTTTTAAAGTTATGTTGTTTCTTCACGCAACTTTCATTAAATGTTTAGCTTAGATAGAGATAAAAAATAACTCCCTGATGAGTCAAGGAGTTATTTTTATCTAAATTAGTTTTTAGAAGCAGCTTGGAATTCTGGATTTTTCCATGCTTCGTCAATGATAGCTTGCAATTCTTTAGCAGATGCTTGCATTTTTTGAGTTTCTGCGTCGTTCAATGGGATATTTACTGGACGAACGATACCATGTGCACCTACAACAGCTGGTTGACCGATAAAGACGTTTTTAACTCCGTATTGACCTTCTTGGAATACTGAAAGTGGAAGTACTGCGTTTTCATCGTCAAGGATTGCTTTAGTAATACGAGCAAGGGCTACTGCGATACCGTAGTATGTTGCACCTTTTTTGTTGATGATTGTGTAGGCTGCATCACGAACACCTTCGAACAATTCAATCAATTCAGCTTCTTGAACATTTTGAGTGTCTTTAAGGAATTCTTCAAGGTTTACACCAGCGATGTTAGCGTGTGACCAAACAGCGAACTCAGAGTCACCGTGTTCACCCATGATGTAGGCATGCACTGAACGAGCATCAACATCCAATTTTTCAGCAAGTGCTTGACGGAAACGAGCTGAGTCAAGTGAAGTACCTGAACCGATAACGCGTTCTTTAGGGAATCCAGAGAATTTCCAAGTTGAGTAAGTCAAGACGTCAACTGGGTTAGCAGCAACAAGGAAGATACCTTTGAAACCTGATTCAACAACTTGAGTTACGATTGATTTGTTGATAGCAAGGTTTTTACCTACAAGGTCAAGACGAGTTTCACCTGGTTTTTGAGGCGCACCTGCAGTGATTACAACAAGGTCAGCGTCTGCACAGTCAGAGTATTGAGCTGCATAGATTTTTTTAGGTGAAGTGAAGGCAAGGGCGTGACTAAGGTCAAGCGCGTCACCAACAGCTTTTTCATGCAATTGTGGAATTTCGATAATTCCAAGCTCTTGTGCAATTCCTTGGTTAACAAGTGCAAAAGCGTAAGAAGAACCTACAGCACCATCACCGACAAGGATAACTTTTTTGTGTTGTTTAGTTGAAGTCATTATTCTAAACATCTCCTTAATTTTATTCAGGGATTTCCCCAGTTATTTCAATTTTATCACTTTTGAAAAGCTTTGTCACGGATATGCATTTCAGTTCTTGATGTAAACGTTTTAGTGGTTTTAGATACCTGAAATATGGTGGATATTATGGTATAATATAGTTAATTACTAATAGTGAAATGAGGCATTTATTAATGCAGGATAGAAATTTAGTGAATGTCAATCTGACAAAGGAGATGAAGACGAGCTTTATCGACTACGCCATGAGTGTTATCGTAGCACGGGCCCTTCCTGATGTTCGAGATGGCTTGAAACCTGTTCACCGTCGGATTCTCTACGGAATGAATGAATTGGGAGTTACTCCAGACAAACCTCATAAAAAATCTGCTCGTATTACAGGGGATGTCATGGGTAAATATCACCCTCACGGGGATTCCTCTATCTATGAAGCCATGGTCCGTATGGCTCAATGGTGGAGCTACCGATACATGCTTGTCGATGGACATGGAAACTTTGGTTCCATGGATGGAGACGGTGCTGCTGCCCAGCGTTATACTGAGGCACGGATGAGCAAGATTGCTCTGGAGATGCTTCGTGATATCAATAAAAATACAGTTGATTTCGTTGATAACTATGATGCAAATGAACGGGAACCTTTAGTCCTTCCAGCGCGCTTTCCTAATCTTTTGGTTAATGGAGCTACTGGTATTGCTGTTGGGATGGCGACAAATATTCCACCTCATAACCTGGGTGAAACTATTGATGCTGTGAAGTTGGTCATGGACAATCCTGAAGTGACCACTAAGGACTTGATGGAAGTCTTGCCTGGGCCAGATTTTCCAACTGGTGCTCTTGTTATGGGGAAATCAGGTATTCATAAGGCTTATGAAACAGGTAAAGGTTCTATTGTCCTTCGTTCACGTACTGAAATTGAAGAAACTAAAACTGGCCGTGAGCGTATTGTTGTAACGGAATTTCCTTACATGGTTAATAAAACCAAGGTGCATGAGCACATTGTTCGTTTGGTTCAGGAAAAACGCATTGAGGGTATCACAGCAGTACGTGATGAGTCAAACCGTGAAGGGGTTCGATTTGTTATCGAAGTAAAGCGCGATGCCTCAGCCAATGTTATCCTCAACAATCTCTTCAAGATGACCCAGATGCAAACCAACTTTGGTTTCAATATGCTTGCTATCCAAAATGGTGTACCGAAGATTTTGTCTCTTCGTCAGATTTTGGATGCTTATATCGAGCACCAAAAAGAGGTGGTTGTTCGTCGTACTCGTTTTGACAAGGAAAAAGCAGAAGCGCGTGCACACATTTTAGAAGGTCTCTTAATTGCACTAGACCATATCGACGAAGTGATTCGTATCATCCGTGCTAGTGAAACGGATGCGGAAGCACAAGCTGAGTTGATGAGCAAATTCAAGTTATCTGAACGTCAAAGTCAAGCCATTCTTGATATGCGTCTCCGTCGTTTGACAGGTTTGGAACGTGATAAGATTCAGTCTGAGTATGATGATCTCTTGGCTCTGATTGCGGATTTAGCAGATATTCTAGCTAAGCCCGAACGTGTTTCTCAAATCATCAAGGATGAATTAGATGAAGTCAAGCGTAAGTTTGGCGACCAACGTCGTACTGAATTGATGGTTGGTGAAGTCTTGAGTCTTGAAGATGAGGATCTAATTGAAGAATCGGATGTCTTGATTACTCTTTCTAACAAAGGATACATCAAACGTCTGGATCAAGCTGAGTTTACTGCTCAAAAACGTGGGGGTCGTGGTGTTCAAGGTACAGGTGTTAAGGATGACGATTTTGTTCGTGAGTTAGTGTCGACTAGCACCCATGATCACCTGCTCTTCTTCACAAATAAAGGACGTGTCTATCGCCTGAAAGGCTATGAAATTCCTGAGTATGGCCGTACTGCTAAGGGATTACCAATTGTCAATCTTTTGAAATTGGATGAAGGTGAAAGTATTCAGACCATCATCAATGTTGAATCTGAACGCAGTGATGATGCTTATCTTTTCTTCACAACTCGTCATGGTATTGTGAAGAGAACCAGCGTTAAGGAATTTGCTAATATCCGTCAGAATGGACTTAAAGCACTTAACCTCAAGGATGAAGATGAGTTGATTAATGTCTTACTGACAGAAGAGGATACGGATATTATCATTGGTACCAAATTTGGTTATGCAGTTCGCTTTAATCAATCAGCTGTTCGTGGTATGAGTCGTATCGCCACTGGTGTGAAAGGAGTTAATCTCCGTGAGGGGGACACAGTTGTTGGTGCTAGTGTGATTACAGACCAGGACGAGGTTCTTATCATCACAGAAAAGGGGTATGGTAAGCGCACAGTTGCGACCGAATATCCAACTAAAGGTCGTGGTGGTAAAGGGATGCAAACCGCTAAGATTACAGAAAAGAACGGTTCTCTTGCTGGTCTTATGACCGTTACAGGCGATGAAGATTTGATGATTATCACTGATACTGGTGTCATGATTAGAACCAACGTTGCCAATATTTCACAAACAGGTCGCTCAACTATGGGAGTTAAAGTGATGCGCCTAGACCAAGATGCTAAAATTGTAACCTTTACTACGGTTGCAGCTGCAGAAAAAGAAGAAGTTGGGACAGAAAACGAAACAGAAGGTGAAGCATAATGTCTCATAAAAAGAATAAAAAGAAAACAAACCGTAAAAATTTACTAATCAATATCTTGGCAGGATTCTTAATCATCTTGTCAATAGCTTTGATTTTCAATTCAAAAATTCGTGATATGTTCATGGTTTGGAATACCAATAAATACCAAGTCAGCCAGGTATCAAAAGAAAAATTGGAAGAAAATCAAGATACAGAAGGGAATTTTGACTTTGATTCCGTAAAAGCCATCTCGTCAGAAGCTGTCTTATCCTCACAATGGGATTCGCAAAAATTGCCAGTTATCGGTGGAATTGCTGTCCCTGAGGTAGAAATTAACTTGCCTATTTTTAAGGGGCTTGATAATGTCAATCTTTTCTATGGAGCTGGTACAATGAAGCGTGATCAAGTGATGGGGAAAGGTAACTATTCCCTTGCGAGCCATCATATCTTCACGGCGGAAAACGCTAGCCAAATGCTCTTTTCTCCATTATCACGCGCTAAAAATGGGATGAAAATTTATCTAACTGATAAAGATAAAGTTTATACCTATGAAATCCGTGAAGTGAAGCATGTGACTCCAGATCGCGTTGATGAGATTGATGACCGTACTGGAGTTGATGAAATCACACTTGTAACCTGTGTTGACTATGATGCGACAGAACGTATTATCGTCAAAGGTGACTTGAAAGATACAAAAGATTATTCACAAACACCTGAAGAAATTCTAACAGCTTTCAATCAACCATATAAACAGCGCTATTAAAGATAAAATCAGTAAAATCTAAGATTTTACTGATTTTTTATAGATTGCGTTTCAAAATAAACTGTTATGAAATATAGAAAACGTTTCCTTAATTCTAAAGTTTGTGATATAATTATCAGGTAAAAAAATTTTAGGAGTTTATTATGGTTTCTTCAGAATTTATCTCAAAGATTGAATTTGCTTGCAAGAAGAAAGAAAGTCTTTATAGTCAAAGCAAATTTAAGTATGCGATTCGTTCGATGTTCGCAGGTGCATTTTTAACCTTCAGTACAGCTGCTGGTGCAGTTGGGGCTGACTTGATTAATAAAATTGCACCAGGTAGTGGACGCTTCCTATTCCCCTTTGTCTTTGCTTGGGGATTGGCCTACATTGTTTTCTTGAATGCCGAGTTGGTAACATCAAACATGATGTTCTTAACTGCTGGTAGTTTCTTGAAAAAAATCTCTTGGAGAAAAACAGCTGAGATTCTTCTTTACTGTACCTTGTTCAACCTTATCGGGGCTTTGATAGCAGGTTGGGGCTTTGCCCACTCAGCAGCCTATGCACATCTGACACACGATAGTTTCATCTCAGGGGTTGTTGAGATGAAGTTAGGCCGTTCAAATGAATTAATCTTGCTTGAGGCGATTTTGGCAAATATTTTCGTAAATATTGCGATTCTTTCATTTGTTTTGGTCAAAGATGGTGGTGCCAAACTTTGGCTTGTTTTATCAGCGATTTACATGTTTGTATTCTTAACAAACGAGCACATTGCGGCGAACTTTGCTTCTTTCGCGATTGTAAAATTCAGTGTTGCTGCTGATTCAATTGCTAACTTCGGTGTTGGGAATATGCTTCGCCACTGGGGTGTAACCTTCATCGGAAACTTTATCGGAGGAGGCCTCTTGATGGGTCTTCCATATGCCTTCCTCAATAAAAATGAAGATACTTATGTAGATTAAGAAAATGAGCACGATTGAGTCGTGCTTTTTTCATCTTTAAAATAGGGAAATAGCTATTTCTTATATCAAAATATAGAAAACTGATATTTGTAAACTATAACTTAAGGTGCTACAATATCCTTAATCAAACTATTTGGAGGTCGTTTTATGACTCGTGATTTTAAATTTGAAACTTTGCAACTACATGCTGGTCAAGTTGTGGATCCAGGAACTAAGTCTCGTGCAGTGCCGATTTATCAAACAACATCCTTTGTTTTTGATGACACGCAGGAAGGTGCCGATTTGTTTGCCTTGAGAAAACCAGGTAATATCTATACTCGTATTACAAATCCTACAACGGCTGCTTTTGAAGAAAGAATTGCTGCCCTTGAAGGTGGTGTCGGAGCTCTTGCAACAGCATCAGGTATGGCTGCAGTGACTTATACGATTTTGGCTCTTGCCCATGCGGGTGACCATGTTGTAGCGGCCTCAACTATTTACGGCGGAACCTTCAATCTTTTGAAAGAAACCCTTCCTCGTTATGGAATCACAACAACCTTTGTGGACGTGGATAATTTGGAGGAAGTGGAAGCAGCTATCAATGACAATACCAAACTTGTTCTGATTGAAACCTTGGGTAACCCCTTGATTAATATTCCAGATTTGGAAAAATTGGCTGAGATTGCTCATAAACATCATATTCCACTTGTTTCTGACAATACTTTTGCCACACCTTATTTGATTAACGTCTTTTCTCACGGTGTAGATATTGCCATTCACTCTGCGACTAAGTTTATCGGTGGGCATGGTACGACTATTGGAGGCGTGATTGTTGATAGCGGTCGTTTTGACTGGGCAGCTTCAGGGAAATTCCCTCAATTTGTTGAGGAAGACCCAAGCTACCACAATTTGAGCTATACTCGTGATGTGGGTGCAGCAGCCTTTATTATCGCTGTCCGTGTCCAATTGCTTCGTGATACAGGTGCAGCCTTGTCACCATTTAATGCCTTCCTCTTGCTTCAAGGACTTGAAACCCTTTCACTTCGTGTGGAACGTCATGTACAAAATGCTGAGAAAATTGTTGATTTCCTTGTCAACCATCCTAAGGTAGAAAAAGTCAATTATCCAAAATTGGCAGATAGTCCTTACCATGCCTTGGCTGAGAAATACTTGCCTAAAGGTGTGGGCTCAATCTTTACCTTCCATGTCAAAGGTGGGGAGGCAGAGGCACGCAAGGTCATTGATCATTTAGAAATCTTTTCTGACCTTGCAAACGTGGCAGATGCTAAATCGCTTGTTGTCCATCCAGCAACAACCACCCATGGTCAATTGTCAGAAAAAGACCTTGAAGCTGCAGGTGTCACACCAAACCAAATTCGCTTGTCTATCGGTCTTGAAAATGTAGAAGATTTGATTGAAGACTTGCGCTTGGCCTTGGAAAAAATTTAAAGAAAGAGAAGTTAAACAGTGGGTTTCGACTCGCTGTTTTTGATTTTCCTGCAGGCATGATATAATGGTTAAAGAAGTCTAGAAAGAGGAACGATATGAACGAAATTAAATGCCCCAACTGTGGGGAAGTTTTTACAGTAAATGAAAGTCAGTATACTGAACTTTTGTCCCAAGTGAGAACAGCAGAGTTTGATAAGGAATTGCACGATCGCATGAAGCAGGAACTGGCCTTGGCTGAGCAAAAGGCCATGAATGAACAACAGTCTAAACTAGCTCAAAAAGACCAAGAAATTGCGCAATTGCAGAGTCAAATCCAAAACTTTGATACAGAAAAAGAATTGGCCAAGAAAGAAGTTGAACAGACAAGCTATGAGGTTTTATTGGCTAAGGACAAGGAAGTACAGGCCTTGGAAAACCAATTGGCAACCTTGCGTTTAGAGCATGAAAATCAACTGCAAAAGACCCTTTCTGACCTAGAAAAAGAACGGGATCAGGTCAAAAATCAGCTCCTACTGCAAGAAAAGGAAAACGAGCTTTCTCTTGCTTCAGTTAAGCAAAACTACGAAGCTCAACTCAAGGCAGCTAATGAACAGGTCGAGTTTTATAAGAATTTTAAGGCTCAACAATCGACAAAAGCTATAGGTGAAAGTCTGGAACAGTATGCAGAGAGTGAGTTTAACAAGGTACGCAGTTTTGCCTTTCCAAATGCCTATTTTGAGAAGGATAATAAGGTCTCTGCGCGTGGTTCCAAAGGCGACTTTATCTTCCGCGAGAGTGATGAAAATGGGGTCGAAATTATTTCCATCATGTTTGAGATGAAAAATGAAGCTGACGGAACAGAGAAGAAGCACAAGAATGCAGATTTTTACAAGGAATTAGACAAGGACCGTCGGGAGAAGAACTGTGAATATGCGGTTTTGGTGACTATGCTTGAGGCCGATAATGACTACTTTAACACGGGAATTGTTGACGTCAGCCACGAGTATGAAAAGATGTATGTGGTTCGTCCTCAATTCTTTATCCAGTTGATTGGGCTTTTGAGAAATGCTGCGCTTAATTCTCTTAAATATAAGCAGGAGTTGGCTTTGGTGCGTGAGCAAAATATCGACATTACTCATTTTGAAGAAGACTTGGATGCCTTTAAACTAGCCTTTGCTAAGAATTATAACTCAGCTTCGACTAACTTTGGCAAAGCTATCGATGAAATTGACAAGGCCATCAAACGCATGGAAGAGGTTAAGAAATTCCTAACAACATCTGAAAACCAACTTCGTCTAGCTAACAATAAGCTGGAAGATGTTTCCGTCAAAAAATTGACACGTAAAAATCCAACTATGAAAGCGAAGTTTGAAGCACTAAAGGGGGAGTGAGATTACCTTAAAAACAGGAGTTTATATGAAAAAAGTTGTAGAAATTATTAGAACATGGTCAGCTGATAAAATAGAATTAATTTTTCTTAAAAGCTAGAGGAGCTTTACTAACTTATTTAGCTAGTTTGTTTGTATAAATTAGTTTGTAATTTTTTATAGGAGTTTTTTATGTTAGATAATATTTCTAAGAATATCTCGAATTGGTCATCAGTTCGAATCTGTAGCATACTGGAGGTTTTTATTTTATTTTATCTACGTTGGACAATTATTGCAACAGCAATTAGTTTATTATTCGTAAAATCAACCGTCGTTACTACATTATTGCTCATATTTCTAACATTACTGACTATTATCGTTGTAATAACTCATTTTTTAGTAAATCACGTTGCAGAAGTTATTTTATACGAGCAAGTGAATTTTGTAAAATATATTTCTCTTTTAACTGAAACTTATGAAAGGCGTCCTGATAATAGAACAGGGAATTTAAATGCATTAAATCTGGGTTTAGCTAGGTGTGCTTTGTATCAAGGGAATTTTAGTGAGGCAATCCAATATGCTGAACGAATAAGAGTTAAAAGTTCTAAAATGAATTTGAAACGTATTTATGAACTAAACATCGTATTTATAGAATCATTATCATACCTTCATTTAAGGGAGGCAGATGAGATTTCTAAACTTTTAGTATCTTGTGATTGGGAAAAAATTAAAAGAATTGATAAAAATAGAATGTTGGATTTAATTGAACCAGTATCAAAAATACTCAATGGAGAAGTTACAGACTACTTTGACACCACTGAACCAGAAAGTAAGCTAGCTCGAATCATATTTTCTTATTATGGCGCTCTTAATGCTCAGCTAAAAGGTGATGAAGAACGTGCACGTAGTTTGTTTGAAACTATCGCCCATGAAAATCCAGAACTCTTTTATGTTCAGGAAGCGAAGAAATATTTAGAATTAGTGAAATGAGAGTAATATATGAAATTGATTGAAAAAATAGTTAGTAGGGCGACAGAGAATTTGACAGAGATAGATTTAAAAAGTAAAGTTTTAAAAGGCATGAGAGGATGGTTTAAATGATACTGGAACGAATTAAAAAAACGTTTGAACTTCAAAGAAGGAGTGTCCACGGACCAGTTCCTCTGTGGGGGGTATTAAATGGGATTTTTATTTTATATCCTTTGGCATTTTTTATGTTTTTTGCAGGAGGGTTAGAGGTTCTAAAAAATGAGGACTTATATCAAGGGCTTCTTATTGCAGGGATTGTTGTTTGGGTTTTAAATCTGGTATTTTTACTGGACCTTAGACGAGGAATTTTAACTAGTTTTGGAACCTATCTCATGTATCTGACTGGTCATATTTATGCCATTATTGGCTTTAGCGCTATGAGTGGCGACCATAGTTTTCTTGGTTTAAAAATTTTCCTTCCTCTAATCTTTTCCATTATTATGAATATTGTTATGAGTTTGATGGTTGACTTAGACTCTGAAGAAATTTTACCAGAAAAGGCCGCCAAAAATTTCTATAATTTTGTATTTGGTCCTCCTGTAATTTTATCGCTTTGCTTTATTTTTTTAGGGATAATTGGATATGAATATTTTTGGGGATGGGGAACTTCTTTATTATCCATGATTTTTGGACCTGCTTTATACCAAACGTGGTTTATAATTATCTATGCCTACCAACACCGTAATGATGTTGAGGAAGAGACTTCAATGAAACATATAAAAGTAAACCCAGATATGATTTCAAACAGAGAGTTTGACAGAGATAGGTTTAGTAGAAAGGTAACTAAAGATGATTAAAGAAATACAACTACATATGAGCCATTTGATGACAGACCAGGTTCAGATTCAAGCGGACGAACTATTGGAGTTATTTGTTCATACAGAACTCCTTCCCTATACTGATGGTATTTATAAGGATGGCCCAACCATTTTTGAGATGACTCCAACTCAATTTAACGAAGAAAAGCAAGATGTGGGAGTCTATATTCCAGTTATATCTGAAGCAGAGCCAACAAGTCAACTGGATTATCAGGCATCTCTAGATATAGAAGGAATTAGCAAGCGGGTTCTATTTGATGGTAGCTTGGATGAAACAATTGAGGAGATGAAAGCTTATATTCGTGATCATGGTTGGGAGTTGCAAGATAAGTTATACCTAGTCTTGATACCTGTTTATGATGATTTGTTTGTGGATTTGATTATCCCAGTGGAGAAGTAAAATGGCAGAAATTACATATGGTATGAATCAATCCTTAATGATGAGTAATGTCTTGAGTGTGAACTATAATATTGTCGGTGATGAGATTGCAGTAGCCTTTCAAGATATGATTCAAACAGCTGTAGCGGCAGGATATACACCTAAAAGCAACCCCTTTTACTCATGCCCCCATATCGGAGAATTGGAAGATGGAACATACAACATCACAGTCTATCTTCCCGTTCATGAGGATTATCTAGGAAAAGAAGAGATAATGGAAGGGACAGCCTATAACAGTTATTTTTTGGTTCCTCGAATGGCAGGAGTAAGAGTTACTGGAGAGGAAGATGTTGACTTTGATAAGGGGATATACGTGCTAACCAAATTATTGCTTGATAATGACTTAGAAGAATCTACACCCGTATTTTATATTTCAAGCAAGATAAATGATGTTTTGTATACAGATATCATGGTAGGGATTAGAGAAAAAAGGAATTAATTCTGAACTGTAAATATTTTTACTATTGATATTGATAGGAAAAGAGTTAAACATTAATAAATGAAGGGGGAGTGAGGAAGCAAAAATGAACGGTATTATCAACTTAAAAAAAGAAGCGGGGATGACCTCGCATGATGCGGTTTTTAAACTGCGTAAGATTTTGGGGACTAAGAAGATTGGTCATGGTGGGACCTTGGATCCGGATGTGGTGGGTGTTTTGCCCATTGCGGTTGGCAAGGCGACACGCATGGTCGAGTTTATGCAGGACGAGGGTAAGGTCTATGAGGGGGAAATTACTCTGGGCTATTCCACGACGACTGAGGATGCCAGTGGGGAAGTGGTCGCTGAGACACCCGTTCTGTCGCCCTTGGATGAAAAAATTATCGATGAAGCGATTGCTAGCTTGACTGGACCTATTACTCAGATTCCCCCTATGTATTCGGCTGTTAAGGTCAATGGTCGTAAGCTCTATGAGTATGCGCGTGCTGGCCAAGAAGTGGAGCGTCCAGAACGTCAGGTGACCATTTATCAATTTGAGCGGACAAGTCCGATTTCTTATGAGGGTCATCTTGCACGATTTACTTTTCGTGTGAAATGCAGTAAGGGAACCTATATTCGTACCTTATCGGTTGACTTGGGAGAGAAGCTTGGTTATGCGGCTCATATGTCATATCTGACTCGAACCAGTGCAGCTGGTTTGCAACTAGAAGATGCTCTTACCTTGGAAGAAATTGCTGCAAAAGTGGAGGCTGGCCAATTGGATTTTCTCCATCCTATAGAGATTGGGACAGGTGACCTTGTCAAAGTTTTCCTAAGTCCAGAAGAGGCTACAGAAGTACGCTTTGGTCGTTTTATAGAACTCGAACAAACAGAACAAGAATTAGCTGCCTTTGAAGATGATAAATTGCTAGCCATTCTAGAAAAACGTGACAATCTCTACAAGCCAAGGAAGGTTTTTAGCTAATCTAACTGGGGTGTAGGGAGTGTTGTTTCCCCTATACTATCCAAATCAGACTATAAATTTTGCAAAAAATGTGATAGAATAGACGACGGATAAAAAAACGGAGGATAGCATGCAAAATAGACCAATCATTATCGGAGTGACAGGTGGTTCTGGTGGAGGTAAGACCAGTGTTTCAAGAGCCATTTTATCGCATTTCCCTGATGAAAAGATTTCCATGATTGAGCATGATTCATACTACAAGGATCAGTCTCATTTGACCTTTGAAGAGCGTGTCAAAACCAACTATGACCATCCTTTTGCCTTTGATACAGACTTGATGATCGAGCAGATTAAGGAGTTATTGGCGGGTCGTCCAGTGGACATCCCGACTTATGACTATACAGAGCATACACGCAGTAGCAAGACCTATCGTCAGGAGCCTCAAGATGTCTTTATCGTTGAGGGTATTTTGGTCTTGGAGGACAAGCGCCTACGCGATTTGATGGATATCAAGATTTTTGTGGATACGGATGATGATGTGCGCATTATTCGTCGTATCAAGCGTGATATGGAGGAGCGTGGCCGTAGTCTAGATAGCGTTATTGACCAGTATTTAGGTGTGGTTAAACCAATGTACCACCAGTTTATCGAGCCAACTAAGCGTTATGCCGATATCGTCATTCCTGAAGGGGTCAGCAATACAGTGGCTATCGACCTGTTGACGACCAAGATTGCAAAGATTTTGGAAGAAGCTCGAAATAGCAAATAATCAGATGTGGAGGCCTTGCCTCCTTTTTCTATTTTTCTCTCATAATGGTACATAAATGGAGATTTTTAGGCATATTTTTGGTATAATAATACCCATGAAAGAGCAAGAAAATGAATAGTAGGTGGAGATGGAAAAGTATTTATCGGTAACAACTTTGACCAAGTATCTGAAAATGAAATTCGATAAAGACCCTTACTTGGAACGGGTCTATTTAACTGGTCAAGTTTCCAACTTTCGTAAACGACCTACTCACCAATATTTCTCCCTAAAAGATGACCATGCAGTTATTCAAGCGACCATCTGGTCTGGAATTTATCAGAAATTAGGCTTCGATTTGGAAGAAGGAATGAAAATCAATGTGATTGGGCGTGTGCAGGTCTATGAACCAAGTGGTAGCTACTCCATCATCATTGAAAAGGCAGAGCCTGATGGGGTTGGGGCGCTTGCGATTCAGTTTGAACAACTCAAGAAAAAATTGACAGAAGAAGGCCTGTTTCAAGAACGCTTCAAGCAACCTCTGCCCCAATTTTCTAAGAGAATTGGTGTAGTAACCAGTCGCAGTGGAGCCGTTATTCGAGATATTATCACGACCGTCAGCAGGCGATTTCCAGGTGTCGATATCTTACTTTATCCAACTAAGGTTCAAGGTGATGGAGCGGCAGAAGAAATTGCTCGAAATATTGCGCGTGCCAATCAACGGGACGATTTGGATTTGCTGATTATTGGTCGTGGTGGAGGTTCTATCGAGGATCTTTGGGCCTTTAACGAAGAAATCGTGGTACGAGCGATTTTTGAATCTCGTTTACCAGTTATCTCTAGTGTGGGGCATGAGACGGATGTGACCTTGGCAGATTTTGTGGCAGATCGCCGCGCTGCCACACCAACAGCAGCTGCTGAACTGGCAACACCTGTGACCAAGTTGGATGTATTAGCTCATTTGCAAAATCAAGAAAAGCGGATGGCAACAGCAGTCCTAAATCTCCTATCGAAGAAACAAGAAGCTTTAAAAAAATGTAGTCAGTCAGTCATCTTTAGACAGCCAGAGCGCTTGTATGATGGCTATTTGCAACGCTTGAATCAACTGCAACTGCGCTTAAAACAAAGTTTGCGAACACGGATTTCTGACAGTAACCAACTAGTCCAAGCAAGGACGCATCAATTGGTACAATTATCACCTATAACCAAAATCCAACGCTATCAAGACCGCTTAAGCCAGTTGGACAAGCTTCTCCGTAGCCAAATGGCGCTGGTTTATGATGCCAAGGTTGCTGAGGTGAAACGACTTTCGGAAGCCTTGTTGATGTTGGATACCAGTCGAATCGTGGCGCGTGGTTATGCTATTGTCAAAAAAGAAGAGTCAGTTGTGGATTCGGTTGAGAGTTTGAAGAAAAAAGACCAAGTGACGCTTTTGATGCGAGATGGTCAAGTAGAATTAGAGGTTAAAGATGTCAAAACAAAAGAAATTTGAGGAAAATCTAGCAGAACTGGAGACTATTGTCCAAAGTTTGGAAAATGGTGAAATTGCTCTGGAAGATGCGATTGCGGCCTTTCAAAAAGGCATGGTCTTGTCAAAAGAACTCCAAGCGACGCTGGACAAGGCTGAAAAGACCTTGGTCAAGGTCATGCAAGAAGATGGAACAGAAAGTGATTTTGAATGAAAAAGCAAGAAAAATTAGCTCTTGTCGAGTCAGCCTTGGAAGATTTTTATGGAGACCAGCAGTTTGCCTCTAGTTTGCGAGAGTCTGTTCTCTATTCCATTCATGCTGGTGGCAAGCGTATTCGACCTTTTCTCTTGTTAGAAGTTCTGGAAGCCTTGCATATTGCCATCAAACCTGCTCACGCGCAGGTAGCTGCGGCCTTGGAAATGATTCATACAGGGAGCTTGATTCACGATGATCTTCCAGCTATGGATGATGATGATTACCGTCGGGGACGCTTGACCAATCATAAGAAATTTGGTGAAGCTATGGCCGTTTTGGCAGGAGATGCTTTATTCCTAGATCCTTATGCCGTGATTGCGCAGGCAGATTTGCCAAGTCAGATCAAGGTGGACTTGATTGCCAACTTATCCCTTGCTTCAGGTAGTCTGGGAATGGTAGCAGGCCAGGTTTTGGACATGGAGGGTGAACACCAGCACCTGTCTTTGGAAGAACTCCAGACTATTCATGCTAATAAGACTGGAAAACTACTAGCCTATCCCTTCCAAGCGGCTGCTATCATTGCGGAATTGGCACCTGAAATACAGGTGAAGCTGAAAACTGTTGGGGAATTAATCGGACTTGCTTTTCAAGTTCGAGACGATGTACTGGATGTGACCGCTAGTTTTGAGGAAATCGGCAAGACTCCTCAAAAGGACCTCCAGGCTGAAAAGTCAACCTATCCAGCTTTGTTGGGCTTGGAAGAGGCTATTGCCTTTTGTAACCAAACCTTGGATCAAGCTAATGCTAAATTAGAAGAAATTGCCCAGCAGATTCCCTTTGAGATAGAATCGATTGTAAGAGTAGTAGAAAGTTTGAGAATCAATGGCTAAGGAAAGAGTGGATGTACTAGCTTATAAACAGGGCTTGTTTGAAACGAGAGAGCAGGCCAAGCGTGGTGTTATGGCTGGCCTAGTCGTAGCAGTACTTAATGGAGAACGGTTTGACAAGCCAGGAGAGAAAATTCCAGATGACACCGAGCTAAAACTCAAGGGGGAGAAACTCAAGTATGTCAGCCGTGGTGGCTTGAAACTGGAGAAGGCCTTGCAGGTCTTTGATTTGTCAGTGGAAGGGACAACAACGATTGATATCGGGGCTTCTACTGGTGGTTTTACCGATGTTATGCTGCAAAATGGTGCTGAGTTAGTCTTTGCAGTTGATGTTGGTACCAATCAGTTGGCTTGGAAACTACGCCAGGACCCGCGAGTTGTCAGCATGGAGCAGTTCAATTTCCGCTATGCTGAAAAGACTGATTTCGAGCAGGAACCGAGCTTTGCCAGTATTGACGTGAGTTTCATTTCCCTCAGTCTGATTCTTCCGGCCTTACACCGTGTCTTGGCAGATCAAGGTCAGGTCGTGGCTCTGGTTAAGCCCCAATTTGAGGCAGGACGTGAGCAGATTGGGAAAAATGGAATTATTCGCGATGCCAAGGTTCATCAGAATGTCCTTGAATCTGTCACAACCATGGCAGTAGAGGAAGGCTTTTCAGTCCTTGGATTGGACTTTTCTCCCATCCAAGGTGGTCATGGAAATATTGAGTTTTTAGCGTATTTGAAAAAAGAAGAGTCAGCAAGTAACCAGGTTCTTGCTGAGATTGAAGAAGTAGTAGAGAGGGCGCATAGTCAATTTAAAAATGAATAAAAAAGAGAGACTTGAAAAAATTAGACGATTTGTGACAGATTATCAAATCGGCACACAAGAAGAAATCGTAGAACATTTGAAAGAGGCTGGCATTACTGCCACTCAGGCAACGGTATCCCGAGATATCAAAGAGCTAGGTATTGTTAAAATTCCTTTGAGAGACAACACCTATGTCTATGAATTACCAAAATCAATCGTAAAAAGTTTGCAACTGGCTGAAGACAATATTGAGTCAGCTGAATTGATGGATAAGATGATTAATCTCCAAGTTATTCCAGGAAATACAGCATTTGTAAAAGCTCAGTTAATAGAGACATTTGCGGACAAAATTTTTAGCTGTTTAGCTGATGATAGTTCGATATTAGTCATTGCCAGAAGTGAAAGTCTAGCTGAGGAAATCTTTGAACAAGTAAAAAATTGGTAGGTCGATATGTTACTTGAAATTTCGATAAAAAACTTTGCCATTATTGAGGCTATTTCCCTCAATTTTGAAAAGGGGATGACTGTCTTGACTGGTGAAACGGGTGCAGGGAAGTCGATTATCATTGATGCCATGAATATGATGTTGGGAGCTCGTGCTACGACAGATGTTATTCGTCATGGTGCGCCAAAGGCAGAAATTGAGGGGCTTTTCTCAGTTGAAAATAGTCGCCTTTTACAGGAAATTTTTGATGAGCAAGGTTTGGAAATGGGTGATGAGATTATCATCCGTCGGGAAATTCTGCAAAATGGTCGTAGTATTAGTCGTGTCAATGGCCAGATGGTTAATCTGTCTGTTTTGCGATCTATTGGGCAACATCTAGTAGATATTCATGGTCAGCATGACCAAGAGGAGTTAATGCGTCCTCAACTTCATATTCAAATGTTGGATGAATTCGGTGATGTAGCTTTTTGGGACCTAAAAGAAACCTATCAGACGAGTTTTGATGCCTACCGTAAAATGCGCAAGCAGGTTCTGGAAGTCAAGAAAAACCAACAGGAACACAAGTCTCGTATTGAAATGTTGGAATTTCAAATGGCAGAGATTGAGGCAGCAAACTTGCAGGCAGGTGAAGACTTGGCTCTCAATCAAGAGCGAGATAAACTTCTCAACCATAAAAATATTGCGGATACACTGACTAATGCCTACAGTATGTTGGACAATGAAGATTTTTCAAGTCTGGCCAATGTTCGTTCGGCCATGAATGATATGGAAAGTGTCGAAGAGTACGATCCTGAATATCGTGAAATTTCAAACTCTCTGTCTGAGACCTACTATGTCTTAGAAGATATTAGCAAACGTTTGGAAGCTATTATTGAGGATCTTGATTTTGACGGCAGTCGTCTTATGCAGGTTGAGAATCGTTTGGACCTCCTTCATACTATCACGCGTAAGTATGGTGGGACTGTAGACGATGTCTTGCTTTATTTTGCCAAAATTACGGAAGAATACAATCTCTTGACAGGTAATAACCTTTCGTCTGAAGACATGGAAGCAGAGCTTAAGAAGTTAGAAGTCAATCTTGTCGACTTAGCAGGTCAGCTTGCATCTGCTCGTCATGATTTGGCCCAGCAACTTGAAGCTGAGATTAAACAAGAGCTTCAAGACCTTTATATGGAAAAAGCCCAATTTCAGGTTCGTTTTAGCAAGGGTAAATTCAGTCGTGAGGGCAATGAAACGGTTGAGTTTTACATTTCAACCAACCCTGGCGAAGACTTTAAACCCTTGGTCAAGGTTGCGTCTGGTGGGGAATTATCTCGTCTCATGCTAGCTATCAAGTCTGCCTTTTCACGTAAAGAAGGCAAGACCAGCATTGTCTTTGATGAAGTGGATACGGGAGTTTCAGGCCGTGTAGCTCAGGCCATTGCACAGAAGATTCATAAAATTGGTCAGCATGGGCAGGTTCTGGCTATTTCCCATTTGCCACAAGTGATTGCGATTGCGGATTATCAATTCTTTATTGAGAAGATTAGTAATGACCATTCAACAGTTTCGACTGTTCGTCTCTTGACGGTTGAAGAGCGAGTGGAAGAAGTTGCTAAGATGTTGGCAGGTGATGATGTGACGGAAGCAGCCCTGACGCAAGCCAGAGAATTGTTGAGAAACAGGGAGAAATAAGATGACAGACTATTATGTAATTGGAGATGTTCATGGAAAAGCTGGGATGCTGGAAGACCTTCTCAAAACATGGGATGGTCAGACCCAGTTGCTCTTTCTAGGGGATTTGATTGACCGCGGTGAGGATAGTCGCCGTGTTCTAGAGATGGTTAAGGACTTAGTGGACAATCAAGGGGCAATCTGTTTGTCAGGAAATCACGAGTATATGTTTTTGACTTGGCTAGATGACCCAGAAGAAAGCTATGACCACTATCGTCGCAATGGTGGAGATACAACCATTAACTCTATCCTAGGTCGTCCCTTGGATGCACCAGTTGATGGGGTTGAGGATGCCAAGCGTGTTGCCACCGAAGCGGCAGATTTAGTCGAATTTATTCGTCAAATGCCCTTTGAGGTAGAAACAGACAAGTATATATTTGTTCACGCAGGTATTGATTTGACTTTGGATGACTGGCATGAAACCACAGATTATAAAAAAGTCTGGCTTAGAAAACCATTCCACGAAGCAGAAAATCATACTGGGAAAAGCATTGTCTTTGGTCACACACCAGTTTATGGTTTGTTGAAGCAAGAGCGTGGTACTGCTGAGCTTTGGACTACAGAAGATGGCAAGATTGGGATGGACGGAGGAGCTGTCTATGGTGGTGTCCTTCATGGGATTGTCTTTACAGACCAAGGAATGACAGAACACCACTTTATCGAAAATGACGGCTTTGTTGCTGAAGATTAGTACTCCTAGCAGGGTATGGTCTTGTCAAAATATCAAAAACAATTTATAATAAATAGATACCCTGAAAGGAAGAGAATCATGAACTTAGAAGAATTGAAAAAACGACAGGAGAAGATTCGTAACTTCTCTATTATCGCCCATATTGACCACGGGAAGTCGACTCTAGCAGACCGCATTTTGGAAAAGACAGAGACAGTATCCAGTCGTGAAATGCAGGCCCAGCTTTTGGATAGCATGGATTTAGAACGGGAACGTGGGATTACCATTAAACTCAACGCCATCGAGCTGAATTACACTGCAAAAGATGGGGAAACTTATATTTTCCACTTGATTGACACGCCGGGGCACGTAGACTTCACTTATGAAGTTTCACGTTCTCTCGCTGCCTGTGAGGGTGCTATTTTGGTGGTCGATGCCGCTCAAGGTATTGAGGCTCAAACCCTTGCCAACGTTTATCTAGCCTTGGACAATGATTTGGAAATCATGCCAGTCATTAACAAAATTGACCTACCAGCTGCAGATCCTGAGCGAGTGCGTACAGAGATTGAAGATGTGATTGGTTTGGATGCCAGCGAAGCAGTATTGGCTTCTGCTAAGGCTGGTATTGGTATCGAGGAAATCCTTGAGCAAATCGTGGAAAAAGTGCCAGCGCCAACAGGTGATGTGACGGCACCACTTAAGGCCTTGATTTTCGACTCGGTTTACGATGCTTACCGTGGGGTTATTCTTCAAGTGCGTGTCATGGATGGGGTGGTTAAACCTGGCGATAAGATTCAGCTCATGAGTAATGGCAAGACTTTTGATGTGACCGAAGTCGGTATTTTTACTCCCAAAGCAGTTGGTCGAGATTTCCTTGCGACTGGTGACGTTGGTTATATTGCAGCTTCTATCAAGACGGTTCAAGACACTCGTGTGGGTGATACTGTTACTTTGGCAACCAATCCTGCTGCAGAGCCATTACATGGCTACAAGCAGATGAATCCTATGGTCTTTGCGGGTCTATATCCTATCGAGTCAAACAAGTACAATGACCTACGTGAAGCGCTTGAAAAATTACAACTGAATGATGCTAGTCTTCAGTTTGAACCAGAAACATCTCAGGCACTTGGATTTGGTTTCCGTTGTGGTTTCCTTGGACTTCTTCATATGGATGTTATCCAGGAACGTTTGGAACGTGAGTTTAACATCGACCTTATCATGACAGCTCCATCCGTTATCTATAAGGTTAATTTGACCGACGGTGAGTCTATGGATGTGTCTAACCCATCTGAGTTTCCAGACCCAACTAAGATTGCGACCATTGAAGAGCCTTATGTCAAAGCGCAAATCATGGTGCCACAGGAGTTCGTCGGAGCAGTAATGGAGCTGGCTCAACGCAAGCGTGGGGACTTTGTGACCATGGACTATATCGATGATAACCGTGTCAATGTTATCTATCAAATTCCACTGGCTGAAATCGTCTTTGACTTCTTTGATAAACTTAAGTCTTCGACACGTGGTTATGCAAGTTTTGACTATGAATTGTCAGAGTACCGTCCATCTAAGCTGGTCAAAATGGATATCCTTCTCAATGGAGACAAGGTGGACGCCCTCAGCTTTATCGTTCACAAGGACTTTGCCTACGAACGTGGGAAACTCATCGTTGATAAGCTCAAGAAAATTATCCCTCGTCAACAATTTGAGGTTCCAATTCAAGCAGCAATTGGGCACAAGATTGTGGCCCGTACTGATATCAAGGCCCTTCGAAAGAACGTACTTGCGAAGTGTTATGGTGGTGACGTTTCTCGTAAGCGTAAACTCCTTGAAAAACAAAAAGCTGGTAAGAAACGGATGAAAGCTATCGGATCGGTAGAAGTCCCACAAGAAGCCTTCCTCAGCGTCTTGAGCATGGATGAGGAATAAGTTATCAGAAATGTATTTCCTTGTTTACAGGAAATTTATATAACAATCAATAGTAAAGCAGGCTTAAATAGGCCTGTTTTTTGCATTTATAATAGGATTAAATCGTTTAAAGTGTTTGTTTTAAATGTTTGTTTTGATTGTAAAGATAAAAAGTAAACAAAATAATCAAAAAAGGGACAAAAAACAACAAAAAAATATTGACAACGATTTCATATAGTGTTATACTTATAGCATAAAGTTAATGGAAAGAAGGGAAAACCTTATGGGATTAGATCATTTCTTTGACAAAAACCTTGTGTTTTGCTTAGAAGCGGATAATCAAGAACATCTCTTTGATCAGGTTGCAACTTTATTGGAAGAACGAGAAATCGTAACTCCAACCTATCGTGAAGCCTTGATCACGCGTGAAAAGTCATTTCCAACTGGCTTAGATATGGAATTTTTGGGTAAGGATTTGCCGAATGTGGCTATTCCTCACACGGATATTGTTCATAATCTAGCCGAAAAAGTTGTGGTCGTTCGATTAGAAAAACCAGTGACTTTCAACAATATGATTGCGCCAGATAAGGAAGTAGAAGTATCCTTACTCTTCTTTATCATTAATAACTCAAGTTCAAGCCAAACGAACATTCTTGCTCAGTTGATGGACTTCTTTACTGGAAATGGTCATCTTGAAGACCTATCAAAAATTTCTGAACCAGAAGCCCTCTATGCTTATATTGCTGAAGCAATTGCTTAATCTTGTCTATTAAAAATATTAAATCGGAGGAAATCCATATGATTAAAATTCTTGCTGCCTGCGGTGCAGGTGTTAACTCAAGCCACCAAATTAAAAGTGCTCTTGAAGAAGAACTTTCAAACCGCGGTTTTGATGTCCACTGTGATGCAGTCATGGTCAAAGACGTTAACGAAGATCTTATTAAAGGTTATGACATTTTTACACCAATTGCTGCAACAGATCTTGGTTTTGACCCAGGTATTCCAGTTATCGAAGCTGGACCAATCTTATTCCGTATCCCAGCAATGAGTGCTCCAGTATTTGATAATATTGAAGCAGCTATCAAAGAACACGGGTTAAGCTAATTCAAATTTGTTAACATTCATATAACATAAAAAAGGGAGGAACTGTTATGGATGCAATCTTTGACCTAATCGGAAAGGTTTTCAATCCCATCTTAGAAATGGGTGGACCTGTCATCATGTTAATCATTTTGACAGTATTGGCTTTACTTTTTGGAGTGAAATTCTCCAAAGCGCTTGAAGGTGGTATCAAACTTGCTATCGCTCTTACTGGTATCGGAGCTATCATCGGTATGCTAAATGGTGCTTTCTCAGCATCACTTGCAAAATTCGTTGAAAACACTGGTATCCAATTGAGTATCACTGACGTTGGTTGGGCACCACTTGCTACAATCACTTGGGGATCAGCTTGGACACTTTACTTCTTGCTTATCATGTTGATTGTCAACGTAGTGATGCTTGCTATGAAGAAAACAGATACACTCGACGTTGATATCTTCGATATCTGGCACTTGTCTATCACAGGTCTTTTGATTAAATGGTATGCAGACAACAACGGTGTGAGCCAAGGGGTTTCACTCTTGATTGCTACAGCAGCTATCGTACTTGTTGGTGTGTTGAAAATTATCAACTCTGACTTGATGAAACCTACATTTGATGACCTTCTTAATGCACCAAGTTCA
Source organism: bacterium (assembly GCA_905221155.1). GTDB lineage: Bacteria > Bacillota > Bacilli > Lactobacillales > Streptococcaceae > Streptococcus. The sequence goes on from CAJNCB010000001.1 coordinate 437,782, forward strand.
TCACCAATGACTTCAACTCACATGAACTACATGATGAACCCAGTTATCATGGTTTTGGATAAGATTTTTGAAAAATTCTTCCCAGGTCTTGATAAATATGACTTTGATGCTGCTAAATTGAACAAAAAAATCGGTTTCTGGGGATCTAAATTCTTTATCGGTTTCATTCTTGGTATTGTAATCGGTATTATGGGAACTCCACATCCAATTGAAGGGGTTGCAGATGCAGATAAATGGCGTCTTGTTATCAAAGGATGGTTGTCTCTTGGTTTGACTGCCGGTGTATCTTTGGAACTCTTCTCACTTATCGGTTCATGGTTCATCGCAGCCGTAGAACCACTATCACAAGGTATTACAAACGTTGCTACTAAACGTCTTCAAGGACGTAAATTCAACATCGGTCTTGACTGGCCATTCATCGCTGGTCGTGCTGAAATCTGGGCTTGTGCCAACGTACTTGCACCAATCATGTTGATTGAAGCTGTGCTTCTTTCAAAAGTTGGAAATGGTATCTTGCCACTTGCAGGTATCATCGCTATGGGTGTTACTCCAGCTCTCTTGGTTGTAACACGTGGTAAATTGCTCCGTATGATTATTTTCGGAACACTCTTGTTGCCACTCTTCCTTCTTTCAGGTACACTTATCGCACCATTTGCAACAGAACTTGCTAAAGGTGTAGGTGCCTTCCCAGCAGGTGTGAGCGAAACTCAATTGATCACTCACTCAACTCTTGAAGGACCAATCGAAAAACTTCTTGGTTGGACAATTGGTAACACTACAACTGGTGATATCAAAGCAATCCTTGGTGCTGTAGTCTTCCTTGTATTCTATATCGGTATCTTTGCATGGTACAGAAAACAAATGATCAAACGTAACGAAGAGTACGCAGCAAAAGCAAAATAATGCGCTCCTATAAAATGTAAATTGTTGAAACTAGGTTGTCATACCATTAGGAGTGACAGCCTAGTTTTTTATAAACTATCAAGAAATCGGAGAAAATAATGGTAATTGAATTAAAATCAGAACAATTAAGAGTTCAATTTAACAGTTTTGGTGGGGCTCTTTCTTCTATAAAAGATGCTGAAGGACTTGAATATTTGTGGCAAGGGGATGCTACTTATTGGAGCGGACAAGCTCCTGTTCTCTTTCCTATTTGTGGTTCACTGAGAGAGGATACAGCACTTTATATAGATGATAATGGACAAGAAATCCAAGGAAAGATTCCTCGTCATGGTTTGGTTCGCAAGAAAGAATTTGAATTAGTTGAACAGACAGATAATAGTGTAACTTTTGCAATTGAAGACGATGAGAATAGCTATCAAAACTATCCTTATCATTTTCGCCTAGAAATCACTTATAGCCTTACTGGTAAAACAGTACGAACTCAATACAAAATATTTAATAAAGAAACTAGCAAGGTCATGCCTTACTTTATTGGTGGCCATCCAGGATTTAATTGTCCTCTACTTGATGATGAAGTCTACGAAGATTACTATATAGAGTTTGAGAAAGAAGAGACTTGCTCTGTTCCACGTCCTTTCCCAGAAACGGGGATGCTTGATTTCCAAGATAGAAGTCCATGGCTAGAAGGTCAAAAAGAATTAGATCTTAATTATGATCTTTTCAGCACAGATGCAGTTACCTTAGATGAATTGCAATCTAGAACAATTTCCCTTCGTTCCCGTAAACATGATAAGGGATTGAAAGTTCGTTTTGCAGAGTTTCCAAATCTCATCATCTGGTCAACTTTGAATAAAGGACCTTTCATTGCCTTTGAACCATGGTCTGGCTTATCAACATCCCTTGAAGAAGGAGATCATCTAGAAGATAAGAAGAATGTTCGTCTCCTAGAATCTGGTCAAGTGGATCAAATTGGTTTTGACATCGAAATTTTTTAGTTAAAAAAAACACAAAAACAAACATAAACTGTTGACTTTTTTAGAAAATAGGAGTATATTATGTTTGTAAACAACAAATGATGTTTGTAACAAACAAACAATCAATTGTTATATTCTCTTTCGTGGAGAAAGATTATTTATAGGGAACTGGTTTCCTAAACTTGAATAAGGTGTCATTCATCTCATTCAATCCAATTTGTCAATAAACTGCTAGAAAGCTTTTTGTAGGTAAACTGCTAACTGTAAAAGGTTTTACTAGCCTAGAAAAATAAAAAGGAGTATACAATATGTCTATTGTTATCGGTGCAGATGCTGCAGGTTTGAGATTGAAAGAAGTTGTGAAAGACTTCTTGGAAAAAGAAAACTTCCACGTTGTGGATGTTACAGCTGAGAGTCAAGACTTTGTTGATGTGACTCTTGCTGTTGCTGCAGAAGTAAACAAAGAAGAACAAAACCTTGGTATCGTGATTGATGCTTATGGAGCTGGTCCATTTATGGTCGCAACTAAGATCAAAGGAATGGTTGCTGCAGAAGTATCTGACGAACGTTCAGCTTATATGACTCGTGGCCACAACAACTCACGTATGATCACTATGGGTGCACAACTTGTTGGTGATGAATTGGCTAAAAACATTGCTAAAGGATTTGTTAATGGTAAATACGATGGTGGACGTCACCAAATTAGGGTCGACATGTTGAACAAAATGTGCTAATACTCTTCAAAAATCAAGATAATCTGTTATCAGCTCACTTTAGCTAACCTCAGTTATGCTTGCAGCTCGCTTCCTAAGCTAATCTTGATTTTTTTGAGTAGGGATAAATGATATTAGATTTATATAATTAATCGGAGGGAATAACTAATGAGAATTGCAATTGGATGTGACCACATCGTAACAGATGAAAAAATGGCGGTTTCAGAATTTTTGAAATCAAAAGGATATGAAGTCATTGACTTTGGTACATATGACCATACACGTACTCACTACCCAATCTTTGGTAAAAAAGTAGGGGAAGCTGTAACTAGCGGTCAAGCTGATCTTGGGGTATGTATCTGTGGTACTGGTGTTGGTATCAACAACGCTGTAAATAAAGTCCCAGGTGTTCGTTCTGCCTTGGTTCGTGATATGACAACAGCTCTTTATGCTAAAGAACAATTGAACGCCAACGTTATCGGTTTTGGTGGTAAGATTACTGGTGAATTGCTCATGTGTGATATCATCGAAGCTTTCATCCATGCTGAATACAAACCATCTGAAGAAAACAAGAAATTGATTGCGAAAATTGAACACGTTGAAAGCCACAATGCTCAACAGACAGACGCAAACTTCTTCACTGAATTCCTTGAAAAATGGGATCGCGGAGAATACCACGACTAAGAGGTGACCTATGATTTTAACAGTCACAATGAACCCATCCATTGACATTTCCTATCCCTTGGATGAGTTGAAGATTGATACTGTCAATCGTGTGGTGGATGTAACCAAAACGGCTGGTGGTAAGGGACTCAATGTTACCCGAGTACTTTCAGAATTTGGGGATTCTGTTCTTGCTACTGGTTTAGTGGGTGGCAAACTTGGTGAGTTTTTAGTTGAAAATATAGATGATAATGTTAAGAAAGATTTCTTCTCAATTCAGGGAGAGACTCGTAACTGTATCGCTATTCTTCACGGAGACAACCAAACAGAAGTTCTTGAAAAAGGTCCTGAAGTATTGGAACAGGAAGGTCAAGACTTTTTGGAACATTTCAAAAAACTATTGGAGTCAGTTGAAGTAGTAGCTATCTCAGGTAGTCTGCCAGCTGGTCTTCCAGTTGATTACTATGCGAGCTTGGTAGAACTTGCTAATCAAGCTGGCAAGCCTGTAGTCTTGGACTGCTCTGGTGCAGCACTTCAGGCGGTTCTTGAATCACCACATAAACCAACAGTCATCAAACCAAATAATGAGGAATTGTCCCAGCTTCTAGGAAGAGAAGTTTCTGAGGATTTGGATGAATTAAAAGAAGTCCTTCAAGAACCTTTGTTTGCAGATATTGAATGGATTATCGTTTCACTTGGTGCCAACGGTGCCTTTGCCAAACATGGAGATACTTTCTACAAGGTAGATATTCCTAGAATTCAGGTGGTAAATCCTGTCGGATCTGGAGACTCTACTGTGGCAGGAATTTCTTCAGGACTTCTTCACAAAGAATCGGATGCAGAATTACTCATCAAGGCAAATGTCCTTGGTATGCTTAATGCTCAAGAAAAAATGACTGGTCATGTCAACATGGCCAACTATCAAGCTCTATATGATCAATTAATAGTAAAAGAGGTATAAAATGGCTTTAACAGAACAAAAACGTGCACGCTTAGAAAAACTTTCTGATGAAAATGGTATCATCTCAGCTCTTGCATTTGACCAACGCGGTGCTTTGAAACGCCTCATGGCTCAACACCAAACAGAAGAACCAACTGTGGCTCAAATGGAAGAACTTAAAGTGTTGGTAGCAGATGAATTGACTAAATACGCTTCATCAATGCTTCTTGACCCTGAGTATGGACTTCCAGCAACTAAAGCTCTTGATGAAAAAGCTGGTCTTCTCCTTGCTTATGAAAAAACAGGTTATGACACAACAAGCACAAAACGCTTGCCAGACTGCTTGGATGTTTGGTCTGCAAAACGTATTAAAGAAGAAGGTGCAGATGCAGTTAAATTCTTGCTTTACTATGATGTAGATAGCTCAGACGAACTTAACCAAGAAAAACAAGCTTATATCGAACGCATCGGTTCTGAGTGTGTAGCTGAAGATATCCCATTCTTCCTTGAAATCCTTGCTTACGATGAAAAAATTGCGGATGCTGGTTCTGTAGAATACGCGAAAGTAAAACCACACAAAGTTATCGGTGCTATGAAAGTCTTCTCAGACCCACGCTTTAATATTGATGTCTTGAAAGTTGAAGTTCCTGTTAACATTAAATACGTTGAAGGCTTCGCTGAAGGTGAAGTGGTTTATACACGTGAAGAAGCAGCAGCCTTCTTCAAAGCACAAGATGAAGCAACTAACTTGCCATACATCTACTTGAGTGCTGGTGTATCAGCTAAACTCTTCCAAGATACTCTTGTATTTGCTCATGAATCAGGTGCAAACTTTAACGGAGTTCTTTGTGGCCGTGCAACATGGGCTGGATCAGTTGAAGCTTACATCAAAGATGGTGAAGCAGCAGCTCGCGAATGGCTTCGTACAACTGGATTTGAAAATATTGATGAACTCAACAAAGTTCTTCAAACAACAGCGACTTCATGGAAAGAACGCGTGTAAGCAAGTCCTCCTAGGTTAGGAACATGAATCTAAAAAATTTTAAAAAAAGTTGTATGTAAAGGTTTACAAAACAACTTACTTGTGCTATACTTAAATCACAAGTTAATACAAGGTGAGTGTTACTAAGTAATATTAGGCATGATCACAGGTGAATTAGAAATCGGATGATTTTCTAGTTCATTTGTGGTCATTTTTTGTACTCATATACCTTTAAGATATAAAAGGAGGTTGACATGTATCGAATTCTAAATCCAATGAATCACAATGTCTCGCTTGTCAGAAATGATAAAGGAGAAGAGGTGATTGTGATTGGTAAGGGGATTGCATTTGGAAAGAAGAAAGGGGATTTGATTGCTGAACATCAGGTTGAGAAAATCTTTCGGATGAAGACCGAAGAGTCCAGAGAAAACTTTATGGCTCTCCTCAAAGATGTTCCGCTTGATTTTATCACAGTGACTTATGAAATCATTGATAAGCTATCAAAGAAATATCATTATCCGATTCAAGAGTATCTCTACGTAACCTTGACAGATCATATTTACTGTTCTTACCAAGCTCTAGCACAAGGAAGGTACAAGGATAGTAATCTGCCAGATATTTCTGCCAAGTATCCTGTTGCTTTTCAAATCGCAAATGAAGCATTTGAAATTTACCGTCAGAAGCTAGCTGATCATTTTCCTGAGGACGAAATTATTCGGATTGCTTATCATTTCATTAATGCCGAAGGTGAAAATGAAGTGGAACTTGTGGAGTCGATTGATAAGAGGAAAGAAATTCTCAGGAATGTTGAAGAAGTTTTAACGGACTATTCAATTCAACGAACTAAAGAGAATAACCATTTCTATGATCGCTTTATGATTCATTTGAATTATTTCTTGGATTATTTAGACAGATCTAGAGATGATAACCAATCACTTCTGGATATGGAAGATCATATTAAACAATCCTATCCAAAAGCGTTTGAGATTGGTTCTAAGATTTATGATGTGATTACGCAACATACAGGTCTTGATTTGTATAAAAGTGAACGAGTTTATCTAGTTCTACATATCCAACGTCTATTATCATAAAAATTATTTAAAATTATATAAGGAGAATTCTATCATGAATAGAGAAGAAGTAACATTGTTAGGTTTTGAAATCGTAGCCTATGCTGGCGATGCTCGTTCAAAATTATTGGAAGCCTTGAAGGCTGCTGAAGCTGGTGATTTTGCGAAAGCAGATAGCTTAGTCGAGGAAGCTGGTTCTTGCATTGCAGAGGCTCACCACGCGCAAACAAGTCTATTGACTAAGGAAGCTTCTGGTGAGGATTTAGCATATAGTGTGACCATGATGCATGGCCAAGACCACTTGATGACAACTATTTTGTTAAAAGATTTGATGCATCATTTAATCGAACTCTACAAGAGAGGAGTTAAATAATGAATAAACTAATTGCATTTATTGAGAAAGGAAAGCCTTTCTTTGAGAAACTATCTCGTAATATCTACCTTCGTGCTATTCGTGATGGTTTCATTGCAGGTATGCCTGTTATTCTCTTCTCAAGTATCTTTATCTTAATCGCCTTTGTACCAAACTCATGGGGCTTTAAATGGTCTGATGAAGTTGTAGCCTTTCTGATGAAACCTTACAGCTATTCTATGGGTATTCTGGCTCTCTTGGTAGCTGGTACAACAGCTAAGTCATTGACCGACTCAGTAAACCGTAGCATGGAGAAAACCAATCAAATCAACTATATGTCAACATTGTTGGCAGCAATTGTTGGTTTGTTGATGTTGGCAACTGATCCTATCGAAAATGGTCTAGCTACTGGACTCTTGGGGACAAAAGGTTTGCTTTCAGCCTTCCTTGCTGCCTTTGTTACTGTAGCCATCTATAAGGTTTGTGTTAAGAACAACGTCACTATTCGTATGCCTGACGAAGTTCCACCAAATATCTCACAAGTCTTTAAAGATGTGATTCCATTCACTCTATCAGTGGTTTCTCTTTATGCTCTTGACTTATTGGCACGTCATTTTGTTGGTGCAAGTGTGGCAGAATCAATCGGTAAATTCTTCGCCCCATTATTCTCTGCTGCTGATGGCTATCTTGGTATTACCATTATCTTTGGTGCCTTTGCCTTCTTCTGGTTTGTTGGGATCCATGGTCCATCTATCGTTGAACCAGCAATCGCAGCTATTACCTATGCAAATGCCGAAGTCAACTTGAACCTTCTCCAACAAGGTATGCACGCTGACAAGATTCTTACTTCTGGTACACAAATGTTTATCGTTACCATGGGTGGTACTGGTGCGACACTAGTTGTTCCTTTCATGTTCATGTGGTTAACAAAATCAAAACGTAATCGTGCAATCGGACGTGCTTCAGTAGTTCCAACATTCTTTGGTGTAAATGAACCAATCTTGTTTGGTGCACCACTTGTATTGAACCCAATCTTCTTCATTCCATTTATCTTTGCTCCTATCGCAAACGTTTGGATCTTTAAATTCTTTATTGAAACTCTTGGAATGAACTCATTTACTGCTAATCTACCATGGACAACTCCAGCTCCACTAGGTCTAGTTCTTGGTACTAACTTCCAAGTTCTATCATTCATTCTTGCTGCTCTTCTAATCGTGGTTGACGTAGTCATTTACTACCCATTCCTTAAAGTATATGATGAACAAATTCTTGAAGAAGAGCGTTCAGGTAAATCTAATGATGAATTGAAAGACAAAGTTGCTGCAAACTTCAACACTGCAAAAGCGGATGCTATTCTTGAAAAAGCGGGTGTCGATGCAGCACCAAATACCATCACTGAAGAAACAAATGTCCTCGTTCTCTGTGCTGGTGGAGGTACAAGTGGACTTCTTGCAAATGCTTTGAACAAGGCAGCTGCAGAATACAATGTTCCTGTGAAAGCAGCAGCAGGTGGCTATGGTGCTCACCGTGAAATGTTGCCAGAGTTTGATCTTGTTATCCTTGCCCCTCAAGTTGCTTCAAACTTTGAAGACATGAAAGCAGAAACTGATAAACTTGGTATTAAACTTGCGAAAACAGAAGGCGCTCAATACATCAAATTAACTCGTGATGGAAAAGGTGCTCTAGCATTTGTACAAGCTCAATTCGATTAACGATAGGGACTATAAAACAGTCTCCTATCGTTACGGAAATCGCTATGGCGAATTTCCTAATCGCCTTGTTAATTCGTCGGTAAAAAGATATCGTTTTTACCTCCTCATGTCACAATTCGATTAATAATAGGGACTCTGAAATAGTCTTCTATCGTTACGGAAATCGCTATGACGAATTTCCTAATCGCCTTATTAATTCGTCGGTAAAAAGACATCGTTTTTACCTCCTCATGTCACAATTCGATTAACGATAGGGACTCTGAAATAGTCTCCTATCGTTACGGAAATCGCCATGGCGAATTTCCTAATCGCCTTATAAATTCGTCGGTAAAAAGATATCGTTTTTACCTCCTCATGTCACAATTCGGTGACTTGGTACAAGAAGTGAGATGGAGAAGGATGGCTCACTGACTCCTCTCCTCTCACTTTTACTTTATTTAAATCAAGAAATAGGTGAAAAAAATGACAAAAACACTTCCAAAAGACTTTATTTTCGGTGGCGCAACAGCTGCTTATCAAGCAGAAGGTGCTACGCATACTGATGGAAAAGGACCAGTTGCTTGGGATAAATATCTTGAAGATAACTACTGGTACACTGCAGAACCAGCCAGTGATTTTTACAATCGTTACCCAGTTGACCTTAAGCTAGCAGAAGAGTATGGTGTCAATGGTATTCGAATTTCCATTGCTTGGTCACGTATTTTCCCGACTGGTTACGGTCAAGTAAATCAGAAAGGGGTTGAGTTTTATCATAATTTATTTGCGGAGTGCCACAAACGTCATGTTGAGCCCTTTGTAACTCTTCATCACTTTGATACGCCAGAAGCTCTCCACTCAAATGGAGACTTCTTAAACCGTGAAAATATCGAGCACTTTGTAGATTACGCTGTCTTCTGTTTTGAAGAATTTCCAGAAGTAAACTATTGGACAACCTTTAATGAAATTGGGCCAATTGGTGATGGTCAATACTTGGTTGGGAAATTCCCTCCAGGTATTCAGTACGACCTTGCCAAAGTTTTCCAATCGCACCACAATATGATGGTTTCTCATGCGCGTGCAGTTAAGCTATATAAAGATAAAGGTTATAAAGGTGAAATTGGTGTTGTTCATGCCCTGCCAACCAAGTATCCTTTAGATCCTAAAAATCCAGCAGATGTTCGTGCAGCAGAGTTGGAAGATATTATTCACAATAAATTTATCTTGGATGCAACTTATCTTGGACACTATTCAGATGAAACGATGGAAGGTGTCAACCATATTTTATCCGTCAATGGTGGTAGCTTAGATCTTCGTGAAGAAGATTTCACAGCATTAGAAGCTGCGAAAGACTTGAACGACTTCCTTGGAATCAATTACTATATGAGTGACTGGATGGAAGCATTTGATGGAGAAACTGAAATCATCCATAATGGTAAGGGTGAGAAAGGAAGCTCTAAATACCAAATCAAAGGTGTTGGTCGTCGTGTAGCTCCTGACTATGTACCACGTACGGATTGGGATTGGATTATCTACCCTCAAGGTTTGTATGACCAAATCATGCGTGTGAAGAAAGATTATCCTAACTACAAGAAGATTTACATCACTGAAAATGGACTTGGTTATAAAGATGAGTTCGTCGATAATACTGTTTACGATGATGGCCGTATTGATTATGTGAAACAACACTTGGAAGTCTTGTCTGATGCTATTGCAGATGGAGCTAATGTAAAAGGTTACTTCATCTGGTCATTAATGGATGTTTTCTCATGGTCAAACGGTTATGAAAAACGCTATGGTCTCTTTTATGTAGACTTTGAAACTCAAGAACGTTATCCTAAGAAATCAGCTCATTGGTACAAAGAAGTAGCGGAAAGTCAGATTATAGACTAGTAGAATGAGTAATTAGATATAGAATTCTAGTGAGGTAAAAGATGTTCAAAGATTTTATCCAATCAATTTATGAAAAAGTTTATATTATCAATTTTGAAAAATGCTCTCAAATACCTTGTTTGACTAATGAGGAGCTGAAAAAACTTGGGAAATGGTATGTCTCTACCGGTAAAGAATGGATTTGTCATTCAGACTATGAGCTGGAAGAATTTAAAAATATCTTTTTAAATTTTATCAATCCTGAAGAATGGGATAATATCTCCTTTGATTCAGATTTTATGCCGTTTCAACAATCATAAATAATCTAGGAAACTCTTTGTAAAAGTCTTCATCAAAAAATGCGTCATATCAAGATTCTTATTTTCTTGATATGACGCATTTTATTTTTTATCAATCCTCAATTTTATGGTTTAGAAAGAATAATTTTTGTTTGTTTTGAAAGTTGTTCGAAGGTTTCTTTGCTCAGTTTAGAGTCTGAAACGATGGTATCAATATCAGAGATATTGTAGAAGGTATAAAAATCAAATTTATTGAACTTACTGTTGTCAGCTAGTAAGTATTTTTTATTGGAATTATTGAGGGCGATGCGTTGAGATTCACCTTCCTCTTCACTAAAGGTCGCAATCGCATTGTCCTGAATACCATTACAGCTAACGAAGGCTTTAGAAAATTGGAGATTGCCCAAGTTTTGCAAGGTTAGTGTTCCTACAAAGGCTCCAGTGATAGAGCGATAGTTGCCACCAATTAAAATCAAATCTGTTAGTTTTCGTTCGTTTAGGATGAGAAAGACTGGTAAACTGTTTGTTACAACACGAATATTGTCGATAGGAAGTTCATGGGCAAAAGATTCTAAGGTGGTACCAGGGCCGATAAAAATAGTTTCACCCTCATCAATTAAATGGCCTGCAAAACGGCTAATTTCTTGTTTTTCTGCGATTTGTAAGCTTTGTTTTTCGATATTGGAACGTTCATTATTTAAAATAGAACCTGTGCGAATTTTCTCAGCTCCCCCGTGAACCCGAACAAGTAGATCCTTATCTGCCAACTCTTGCAAGTAGCGTCTAGCAGTCATATCTGATACATCCAAGCGAGTCATGATTTCTTTTACAGTAATAGTTCCCTTTGTATTTACCGTTTCTAGAATATTATCTAGTTTTTCCTGCTTTAACATCGTTATCACCTCTATTTCTATTACTATTTTATCATAAAGTATTCAATCAATCAATTTAAAAAACAAAAGAAAACAAAAACAAAAATATCATGGTTGTTTTAAACAAGCCATGATATTTGTTATCAGTTCTGGGATAATTGAATTAGTCTAAACCGTAGTTGTAATCATCGTCTCGCATGGCTTCAACTTCACCAAGGAGGTAACCATTTCCGACTTGAGAGAAGAAGTCGTGGTTGGAAGTTCCTGTTGAAATACCGTTCATAACGATTGGGTTGACATCATCTGCTGAATCTGGGAAGAGTGGATCTTGCCCCAGGTTCATGAGTGCCTTGTTAGCATTGTAGCGAAGGAAGGTCTTGACTTCTTCCGTCCATCCAACACCGTCATAGAGGCTCTCTGTATAACCTTCTTCGTTCTCGTAGAGAGTGTAGAGCAGGTCGTACATCCATTCTTTGAGTTTTTCTTGCTCTTCTTCAGGCAATTCATTGAAACCGAGTTGGAATTTATATCCGATGTAAGTTCCGTGAACAGATTCATCACGGATAATCAATTTAATGATTTCCGCAACGTTGGCTAACTTGTTGTTACCAAGATAGTAGAGGGGAGTGAAGAAACCTGAGTAGAAGAGGAAGGTTTCAAGGAAGACGCTGGCAACTTTCTTTTCAAGTGGGCTACCGTTTAGGTAGATTTCGTTGACGATCTCAGCCTTCTTTTGTAGGTAAGGATTGGTATTGGTCCATTCGAAAATTTCTTCAATCTCAGCCTTAGTATTTAAGGTCGAAAAGATTGATGAGTAAGATTTAGCGTGGACAGATTCCATAAATTGGATGTTATTGAAAACAGCTTCCTCATGTGGTGTACGGATGTCCGCGCGAAGGGCTTGGACTCCAGTTTCAGATTGCATGGTATCGAGAAGTGTTAAACCACCAAAGACTTTTCCAACTAAGTCTTTTTCTACATTTGATAGCTTTCTCCAGTCATCCAAGTCATTTGACAAGGGAATGCGTGTATCGAGCCAGAATTGCTCCGTCAGTTTTTCCCAAGTTGATTTGTCGATGACATCTTCGATGGCATTCCAGTTAATGGCTTTGTAGTAAGTTTCCATTTGAAATCTCTTTCTGTGTTTAGTATTGCGAACTCACAATTATCTCTATTTTATCATAATTCTAGAGGAGTATCGCACAAAAAGTCGGAAGCCCGACTTTTTGTTATTTCATAGTATAGATGCTTATTCTAGTTTAGCAGGGTGAATGAATACTTATCTGAGAAAAAGTAGTTTTCTCAAGCAAAGATTAAATTACACAGCTCTCACATTGGTTAGCACCGACTTCTCCACCATCATCTGTAAAGGTACGGACGTAGTAGATAGACTTGATACCCTTGTTAAAGGCATAGTTACGAAGGATAGACAAGTCACGTGTCGTTTGTTTGTTTTCTTTCTTCCATTCGTAAAGTCCTTTTGGAATGTCACTACGCATAAAGAGTGTGAGTGAAAGTCCTTGGTCTACGTGCTCGGTTGCAGCAGCGTATACATCAATCACCTTACGCATATCCATGTCGTAAGCAGAAGTGTAGTAAGGAATGGTTTCTGTTGACAAGCCAGCAGCAGGATAGTAGATTTTACCGATTTTCTTTTCTTGACGCTCTTCGATACGTTGCGTAATCGGGTGGATAGAAGCAGAGACGTCATTGATGTAACTGATCGAACCATTTGGCGCTACAGCAAGGCGGTTTTGGTGGTAAAGACCATCTGCTTGAACCTTGTCGCGAAGTTCAGCCCAGTCAGTAGCACTTGGGATAAAGACATCTTTGAAAAGTTCTTTAACACGGTCTGATTTTGGAACAAACTCGCCTGTAATATACTTGTCAAAGTAGCTTCCGTTAGCATAGTCTGATTTTTCAAAGTTATGGAAGGTAATACCACGTTCACGCGCGATATTGTTTGACTCAACCAAGGTCCAGTAGTTCATGAGCATGAAGTAGATGCTTGTAAATTCAACAGACTCAGGCGATCCATATTCAATCAATTGTTGGGCAAGGTAGCTGTGAAGTCCCATGGCACCGAGACCAAAGGTGTGGGCTTGGCTATTTCCATGGTCGATAGTAGGAACAGCTACGATGTGCGAACTATCTGTAACGAAAGTAAGGGCACGAACCATAGCACGAATTGAGCGACCAAAGTCAGGTGAAGTCATCATGTTAACCACGTTGGTTGAACCAAGGTTACATGAAACGTCCGTTCCCATTTGAAGGAATTCTTGAGCATCGTTGATCAAGCTTGGTTCTTGGACTTGAAGAATCTCAGAACACAAGTTACTCATGATAATCTTACCATCAACAGGATTTGCACGGTTAGCAGTATCAATGTTGACTACATAAGGGTAACCAGACTCTTGTTGCAATTTAGAGATTTCTGTTTCCAAATCACGTGCCTTGATCTTTGTCTTGCGGATATTTGGATTTGCGACCAATTCATCGTATTTTTCAGTGATGTCGATGTAGTTAAATGGCACACCGTATTCAAGCTCTACTGAGTATGGGCTGAAGAGATACATTTCTTCATTTTTACGAGCCAATTCGTAGAATTTATCGGGTACTACAACACCAAGTGAAAGGGTCTTTACACGAACTTTTTCATCGGCGTTTTCTTTCTTAGTTGAAAGGAAGGCGATAATATCTGGGTGGAAGACGTTGAGGTAGACAACACCAGCACCTTGACGTTGACCCAATTGGTTTGAGTAAGAGAAGCTATCTTCGAAAAGTTTCATAACTGGAACGACCCCAGAAGCTGCTCCTTCATAGCCTTTGATAGGTGCACCAGCTTCACGAAGGTTGCTGAGAGTAATTCCCACACCACCACCGATACGTGAAAGTTGAAGAGCTGAGTTGATAGAACGTCCGATAGAGTTCATATCATCTGTTACCTGAATCAAGAAACAGGATACCAACTCCCCACGACGAGCACGTCCAGCATTCAAGAAGGAAGGAGTAGCAGGTTGGTAGCGTTGGTGGATGATTTCATTGGCAATATCGATGGCAACAGCTTCATTGCCATCAGCGAAATAAAGGGCGTTAAAGAAGACACGGTCTTCCATGCTTTCAAGATAATATTCACCATCATTAGTCTTTAAGGCATATTGATTGTAAAATTTATAGGCAGCCATGAAAGACTTGAATTGGAAGTTTTGGTCTTTGATAAATTGAGCTAATTCTTCCAAAAATTCTGGACGGTATTTCTTGATAAAGGCTGTTTCGATGTAGTTGTGTTCAATGAGGTAGTCGATTTTATATTTGGTTGAATCAAAAACCATAGTGTTTGGAACTACATTTTCTTTAAAGAAGGCATCCAAGGCTTCCTTATCTTTATGAAGCATGATTTGTCCATTGACAGGACGGTTGATTTCGTTATTAAGACGGAAGTAAGTCACGTCCTCAAGATGTTTTAATCCCATAAAATTTCCCTTATCTAATTACAAAAGAAAGGCTTCTAAGTTAGCCCTAGAAGCAGTTTCTTCTGGATGATGTACTAAGATTATGCTAATTGTTTCAACTTTCCTGGTTGGAAACCTGAAAAGACTTCAGTTGGTGTTTGGATAACAGGAGCTGCGCTGAAACCGAGCTCTTTAACTTGATCGATGTACTCAGGTTGCTCATCAAGATTGATTTCACGATAAGCGACATTATTACTGTCCAAGAAACGTTTAGTCATCTTACATTGGACACAGTTGTTTTTAGAATAAACGGTTACCATTGTGTAACTCCTCTTTCAAAATAGATTACTTTCTTAGTATATCAGAAAATAAATTTTTGTCAATGATTTGAAACTAAATATAGTGGTCTGTTTTTATAGACACCCTAACAAAACACAATATGTAGTGTTTACTTTGTAAAATAGTGATAATTATCCAATAAGTTGTTTTTTGAAAAACTATATCCTGTGTTTTGTTATCTAGAATAGAAGATTTTCAGCAAGTTATCTGAAAGGAAATCGAATAAATCCCATAAAATACTTGAAAAAAATCCGAGAAGATGATATAATACCAAATTGTAAGGGTTATCACATATAACTCAAAAAAGAAAGAACAAAAGGAGAGTCAAACTATGGCTTCTAAAGATTTCCACGTAGTGGCAGAAACAGGTATTCACGCACGTCCAGCAACATTGTTGGTACAAACTGCTAGCAAATTTGCTTCAGATATCACTCTTGAGTACAAAGGTAAATCAGTTAACCTTAAATCAATCATGGGTGTTATGAGTCTTGGTGTTGGCCAAGGTGCTGACGTAACTATCTCAGCTGAAGGTGCAGATGCAGATGACGCTATCGCTGCAATCTCAGAAACAATGGAAAAAGAAGGATTGGCATAAGGAAAATGACAGAAATGCTTAAAGGAATCGCAGCATCTGATGGTGTTGCAGTTGCAAAAGCATATCTACTCGTTCAACCGGATTTGTCATTCGAGACTGTTTCAGTCGAAGATACAAACGCAGAAGAGGCTCGTTTGGATGTAGCTCTTGAAGCTTCTCAAAACGAGCTTTCTCTTATCCGTGAGAAAGCTGTAGGTACGCTTGGTGAAGAAGCGGCTCAAGTTTTTGACGCTCATTTGATGGTTCTTGCTGACCCAGAATTGATTGGTCAGATTAAAGAAACAATCCGTGCTAAGAAAGTCAATGCTGAAGCAGGTCTTAAAGAAGTGACTGACATGTTCATCACTATCTTTGAAGGCATGGAAGACAATCCATATATGCAAGAACGTGCAGCGGATATCCGCGACGTGACAAAACGTGTATTGGCAAATCTTCTTGGTAAGAAATTGCCAAATCCAGCTTCTATCAATGAAGAAGTAATCGTGATTGCGCATGACTTGACACCATCTGATACAGCTCAATTGGACAAAAACTTTGTAAAAGCTTTTGTAACAAATATCGGTGGACGTACAAGCCACTCTGCTATCATGGCACGTACACTTGAAATTGCAGCTGTATTGGGAACAAATAACATCACTGAAGTGGTGAAAGACGGTGATATCCTTGCCGTTAACGGAATTACTGGTGAAGTGATTATCAACCCAACAGATGAACAAGCGGCAGAATTTAAAGCAGCTGGTGAAGCTTATGCTAAACAAAAAGCTGAATGGGCACTTTTGAAAGATGCCCAAACAGTGACTGCTGACGGTAAACACTTCGAGTTGGCTGCTAACATCGGTACTCCAAAAGACGTTGAAGGTGTTAACAACAACGGTGCAGAAGCTGTTGGACTTTACCGTACAGAGTTCTTGTACATGGACTCTCAAGACTTCCCAACAGAAGACGAGCAGTATGAAGCATACAAGGCTGTTCTTGAGGGAATGAATGGTAAACCAGTCGTTGTTCGTACAATGGATATCGGTGGAGATAAGGAACTTCCTTACTTCGATATGCCACACGAAATGAACCCATTCCTTGGATTCCGTGCCCTTCGTATCTCTATTTCTGAAACTGGAGATGCAATGTTCCGTACACAAATCCGTGCCCTTCTTCGTGCTTCTGTTCATGGTCAATTGCGTATCATGTTCCCAATGGTTGCCCTTTTGAAAGAATTCCGTGCAGCTAAAGCCGTTTATGAAGAAGAAAAAGCAAACCTTCTTGCTGAAGGTGTTGCAGTTGCGGATGACATCCAAGTTGGTATCATGATTGAAATCCCTGCAGCAGCGATGCTTGCAGACCAATTTGCAAAAGAAGTAGACTTCATGTCAATTGGTACAAACGACTTGATCCAATACTCAATGGCAGCAGACCGTATGAACGAACAAGTTTCATACCTTTACCAACCATATAATCCATCAATCCTTCGCTTGATTAACAACGTTATTAAGGCAGCGCACGCTGAAGGTAAATGGGCTGGTATGTGTGGTGAGATGGCTGGTGACCAAAAAGCTGTTCCACTTCTTGTCGGAATGGGCTTGGATGAATTCTCTATGTCAGCAACATCTGTACTTCGTACACGTAGCTTGATGAAGAAATTGGACACTGCTAAGATGGAAGAGTACGCTAACCGTGCCCTTACAGAGTGTTCAACAATGGAAGAAGTTCTTGAACTTCAAAAAGAATACGTTAACTTCGATTAATGTCATTAACCTTGTAACCTAGTTGCAAGGTTTTTTGCTACCTTTTGGAAAAGTATGGTCTTATAAAGTCCACTTTTCAATGAGCCGGAGGCATGATATAATAGGGGAAAGTAATTAGAATAAGAGAGAAATCATGTCTAAAGAAATTGATATTGAGTACTACCACCAGCTAGCCTTGCAAAAGCAGAAGGAACACCGTAAAGTTTTAGCCAATCTAAAGAAAAAACCTCCTAAAAACCTAGACAAGATAGCCCAGCAGATTCACCAAGAAGTCTTTGCGGAGATTGATTGCACTGCCTGTGCCAACTGTTGCAAGACATTGGGGCCTGACTTTAAAGAAGCGGATATTACACGAATCGCCAAGTACTTTAAGATGAAATTACCAGCTTTTGAAGCGGAGTTTCTGCAGGTAGATGAAGATGGTGATAAGGTTTTTAAATCCATGCCCTGTCCCTTTTTAGGAGGAGATAATCTTTGTTCTATCTATGAAGTTCGTCCAAAGGCCTGTCGAGAGTTCCCCCATACAGATCGCAAAAAGATCCATCAAATCAACCATTTGACGATTAAGAATACTTTGACCTGCCCAGCAGCCTATCTCTTTGTTGAGAAATTAAAGGATAAGTTATAGAGATTTGTGCTTTTCATTCTTACATAGGAGTGAGCTCCCTATTTATTTTTATAAAGATACCAGTCTAACTCTGTAGAAATCATTTCTATGGAGTTTTCTTTTTATTGACTATTTTTGAGAAATCATAAATTTATTTTTATAAAAAAGCAACTATAAGAATTTTTTAAGCAAATGAACGTATACTTATACAAACTAAAAGAAAGAGGTGCGGCTATGAATTATCTAGTTATTCCAGCATACCAACCTGATTTTAATCTGCTAACACTGATTGAAAAAATTCACAATAAAAGCGATTTTTCGATCATTGTGATTGATGATGGTAGTTCTCCTGAATGTCAAGAAATCTTTGCTCAGGCTGAAAACTATGGGACTGTACTTCGTCATCCGGTCAATCAAGGTAAAGGTCAGGCTTTGAAAACAGCTTTTGAGTATATTCAGTCACTCAAGAAGCCTGGAACTGTTGTCACAGCAGATGCAGATGGTCAACATAGAATCTGGGACATCTTTCGTACCTTGACCAAATCAAATGAAAGCGCCGATACATTGATCCTTGGTGTCCGTGCTTTTACAGGCAAGGTGCCCCTGCGTAGTCGATTTGGAAATAGCTTGACCCGTATCTTGTTTAAATTGCAAACGGGTGTCGCTGTTTCTGATACGCAGACAGGATTACGTGCCTTTTCAACAGATATGATTCCCTTCATGCTCAAGATAGAAGGACAACGGTATGAATACGAGATGAACATGCTCCTAGAAGCATGCCAGGCCTACCCCATCTCGGAAGTTCCAATTGAAACGGTCTATATCAATGATAACGAGGCTTCTCACTTTAGACCTATTCGGGATGGTTTGAGGATTTATAAAAATATTTTAAAGTTTGCGCTCTCGTCTTTTACTAGTTTTATCGTAGATTACTTGGTATATGCCCTCTTCATTCTTTTCTTGAGTTTTATTCCATCGGGTTTACGCCTTATACTATCAAATGGTTTGGCCCGTGTGACTAGCTCCATCTTTAACTTTTCTACCAATAAAAAATTGGTCTTTAAGAATAAGGCTAGCAGTTTTAAAACAGGTTCAGGCTATTTTGGACTAGCAGTTGGCCTCTTTATCTTAGATACTATTCTAATTCGACTCTTTAATTCTGGTCTTGGAGTCAACTTGCTAATTGCAAAGATTCTTGTCGGAATGGTGCTATTTATCCTCTCTTGGACAGTTCAAACTCGCTATATTTTCAAAGAAAGGAGTTTTAATCTCTCATGAAAGTTTTAAAGAAACCCTACTTATACGCATCGGTCTTGGGCATGCTTCTGACAAGTTCCTTTATCTATTCGATGTTAAAGACCTTTGTACTCGCTGAAACGATTTCCGCCGTATCCAATACCAGCTCCACATCTGATACTGCAGCAGCTAGTCAGGCGGCTAAAAATGCCCAAGTGACGGATACCAGCTATTCAGATGGAAATATCAGTGTCAATCTAACTGAAAAAACTGTGAATGAAACGCAAGTCTATGTGGCAGACATAACTATCAGTTCATCGGATTATCTAAAAACAGCCCTAGCTCAAAACTCCTATGGTACCAATGTCACAGCGAAAACCTCTGTGACAGCTGGTGAAAATAATGCCATTCTAGCTGTAAACGGTGACTACTATGGAGCCAATAGCTCTGGTTACGTTATCCGTAATGGAGTTGTCTATCGGGACAGTATCCGTGAAGATGCAAGTAACGGCGACCTTGCCATCTACAAGGACGGCTCCTTTAAAATCATCTACGAGGACCAAGTTTCAGCCGACCAGTTGGTTCAGGATGGTGTGGTCAATCTATTGGCATTTGGACCGTCTCTAGTTGAAAATTGGGAAATCTCTGTCAGCACTAATGCAGAAGTTGGGCAGGCTATGGCTTCAAATCCTCGTACAGCTATTGGGATTATCGATGAAAATCACTATATCATCGTTGTTTCGGATGGTCGGACCTCTGAAAGCAAGGGCTTATCTCTTTACCAGATGGCAGAAGTGATGAAGTCATACGGAGTGAAGACAGCCTACAACCTTGACGGTGGTGGATCCTCAACTCTCTACTTCAATGGTCAGGTGATCAATAAACCGACTACAGGTGGGAGCAAGATATCAGAAAGGGCGGTGAGTGATATTGTATACATCGGTTACTAAAATCAAAAACAAACGCCTCAAAAAAACACTTGTTAGTTATAGTCTTCTAACTATTTTCTTCTTAGCATTTAGCCGTATCTACGAGTCCTTTAGTTTTGGGGAAACCTCCTTTCATATGCACTATCTCTTTGTGGTTCCTCTAATAGGTGGTATCATTCTGGCATTACTGTTGAAAATCATCCCAAACTTAGGGCGACTCAGTCTAAACTTGTGGAACTCGGCAGTTGCAGTCCTGACAGCTGGAATGCTCTTTCGTGGCATTGTCAACCTATCAGGTCGTTCAACGACACTAGATCAACCCTACTGGTATGTTGGTATTGCCTTTGCTTTGCTGGCTATAGTATCGCTTTTCCTTCAGAAGAAGAATAGTAAGAAATTAACTTAAAAATAAAGAAACTGGTTGTTGAGAGGAATAGCCAGTTTTTGCCTGTGGTATAATGAAGTAAGAAAAAATCTCAACCTACTTGAAAATGAAGGGAGTACTCCTGTGTCTAGACCGAAAACAAAAGAGGAGCTAATGCTGGCCTCTAAGGAGAACTATGAAAAGCTCAATCGTTTCATTTCCCAACTAAGTGAAGATGAGCTACAGACTCCATTTGATTTTTCAAGAGACCCAAAGAAAAAAGAAGCTCACTGGAAAAGGGATAAAAATCTACGGGATGTTTTGATCCATCTCTATGAATGGCAGCAGTTACTTTTGACTTGAATTCATTCTAATCAAGCAGGTCACGAAAGACCTTTTCTCCCTGAACCTTATAATTGGAAAACTTATGGACAAATGAATGTCGCTTTTTGGAAGAAGCACCAGAAAACCTACTTAGAAGAAGCGACTAGACTCTTGGTGCAATCGCATAAAGAGGTTTTAGAGTTGATGGAAGTTTTTAGCAATGACGAACTCTTTATCAAAGGTGTCTATAAGTGGACGGGAGGGACAAGTCTAGGTTCCTACTTTGTTAGTAGCACGTCAAGCCACTATGATTGGGCTCTGAAAAAACTCAAAGCGCATAGGAAGAATTGTAAGGTATAGATGGACTGTTTGAAATGGCAAGAATGAATTCTTTTAAACGTAAGATAAAAGTAAAGGGCTATCAAGTGATGTAGCCCTTTTGGATTATACAAGCAAATTACCATGCAAAAGCTGTCGTTGAAGCATTGAGAGCTTCTAACCATTGTTTATTTTTTACAGGGCAAAGAGTTACGGATATACCTGCCATATCCAGACTGGTCATAAATGTTCCTGATTTTATAAATGTAATAGTGACTCCTTCAATTTCTAAGAGTTGAAGGAGATCATTGAGAAATATGCCCATTTCTAGGTTGCTGATAGTACCTAGATTATTTACAAGCAATATAAATTGATCACCACGTTTCCAATGATAGTGCAATCTTAATTTGCTTATAATTTCATTCGCAAGGATTTCCGAAGATTGAAATGGGACGATACGATATCCTTCTTCGCCATGTATCCCTATGCCATAGGAAATATTTCCTTCTTCCAAGTTAAATAGTGGAAGGGTGGTTTGGGGTAAACTAGCGGATTTTGTTGCAAAGCCAATCGTTGCGATTTCTGGGGCAAGCTCATGACCTAAATCGGTTAGTTGCTCTATGTCTGCACCGTTCTGAGCTGCAAATCCTAGAATTTTATGAAGTAAAATTGTCCCTGCAAGCCCTCTTCCTCTAATTTGAAATCTATTGTGAGGTTCAATTGAAATATCGTCGTGTGCTAGACTATAGCCGACTTTAATTCCTTCTTGTCTAGCAGTATTAATGGCCGAGCTAAATTCTTTGATGTCTGCTTCGAAATTTTTTACAATGATGAAGACACCGTGACCATTGTTTAAAAAACGAATGGACTCTAAGATCTCAGTTCTTGTAGGTGGAGTAAATAATTGGCCATAGATAGCAGCAGTAAGCATTCCTTCTCCCACATATCCAATATGCGCAGGTTCGTGACCTGAACCTCCACCCGACAATATTGGAACCTGATGAGGATTTCGATTTTTTTGATAGACTAATGGTAAGGTAGGGTGTTTTTCTAATTCAGGATGACTGCTGACAGTTGCCGAAATGTAACTTGAAATAATTTTCTGTTTATGATTTGAAATAAATGTCATTGTGGTCTCTTTCCAATAATTGTCATGATTAGAAAGTCTGGTTGTGGAACTGGACTTTTTTTATTGACGTAAGCCTTCACGATTTCTGCTAGAGCATGTGAATGATAGTCTAACAAAAAACAAGTATAAGCAGATGAATCGATATCAATCTGACCATATTCTCTTAAAATTTTTGATACAAGCAAGCGACAGTAGCTGATAAAGTGGTCATAGAAGTTATTTTGCCCTTGAATATCAAAAAGTTGAATATAAAAGTTACGCTCTTGTTCGAAATAAAAAAATAATTCTTGTAATAGTTTTTGGCCTGAAATGAAGTCCAAGTTATTGGTGATATACTCGGTTAAGTCATTTTCAAATATCCAGTCGAGCAGTTCATATTTGTCAAGAAAGTGATTATAAAAGGTCTGTCTACGAATGCCAGCTGATTCCATGATCTCTACAATAGAGATTTTGTCAAATTCTCTAGTAGCTAATAGGTCTCTAAATGCCTTGGCAATCCGTTTTTTTGTAATAAGTGATGATGCCATAGGAAACCTTTCTTTTACTTACTTCATTTTACCAAAAAAATGTTTGAAACGGGTTTAAAAGGGGACAAATAATAGAATCTGTCCCTTATCAGCCAGCGATAAAAAATATATAATGAAAGCGAAAACAAAGGTAGATGCCGAAAGGAGTTTTTCATGAAAAAAATTATAAATGAACCGACACAAGTTGTTGATGAAATGTTGCAGGGGTTGTCATTCATGCATGATGACTTGGTAGAACGCTTAGATGGTTTTGATGTTATCGTTAGAAAGGCAGAAAAGACAGGAAAAGTTGGACTCATTTCAGGTGGAGGATCAGGACATGAACCAAGTCATGCTGGATTTGTAGGAGATGGGATGTTGTCTGCTGCTATTTGTGGAGCAGTATTCACTTCACCTACTCCGGACCAAATTTTAGAAGCCATCAAGGCGGCTGATGAAGGTGCTGGAGTTTTCATGGTCATCAAGAACTATTCTGGTGACATTATGAACTTTGAAATTGCACAAGAACTTGCTGAAATGGAAGGTATTGATGTAGCAAGTGTTGTGGTTGATGATGATATCGCTGTTGAAAATAGTCTCTATACCCAAGGTCGTCGAGGTGTTGCGGGTACTATTTTAGTCCATAAAATTTTGGGTGCTGCAGCTCGTTCTGGTAAATCCTTAGCTGAAATAAAGGACTTGGCAGATAAACTTGTGTTAGAAATTAAAACAATTGGGCTGGCCCTGTCTGGAGCAACCGTTCCTGAAGTTGGCAAACCAGGATTTGTTCTAGAAGACGATGAATTTGAATATGGAGTTGGTATTCACGGTGAGCCAGGGTATAAAAAAGAGAAAATGCAGCCGTCTTCACAATTGGCATCAGAATTGGTTGAAAAATTATCTGAAGGTTTCCAACTTAAAGCTGGTGAACGCTATGGACTTCTCATCAATGGTTTAGGAAGCACACCACTCATGGAACAATATGTATTTGCAAATGATGTGGCTAAATTACTCCATGAAAAAGGTGTTGAGTTGGCATTTAAGAAAATTGGAAACTATATGACCTCAATCGATATGGCTGGTTTGTCATTGACATTGATTCGATTGGCAGATGATGAGTGGTTGGATGCTCTAAATGCATCTGTTACTACCCCAGCTTGGTAAGACTCAAGGAGGAAATGTGCATGAATGCTGAACAAGCTCTTGAATGGATGAAGCTTTTTAATGAAAAGATTCAAGAACAGAAAGATTACCTTAGTGAGCTAGACACCCCTATAGGAGATGGAGACCACGGTGGAAATATGGCGCGTGGCATGGCTGCAGTGATGGAAAACTTAGAAGGAAAGCAATTTGAGACCAGCAGTGATGTGTTTAAGCTTGTCTCAATGCAACTACTGAGTAAGGTAGGCGGTGCTTCTGGTCCCTTGTATGGCTCTGCTTTTATGGGCATGGCCAAGGCTGATTCTAATTCGAAATTAGAAGAAATTTTACAAAGTGGTCTGGATATGATTGTCAAACGTGGGAAAGCAGAAGTTGGAGAAAAGACAATGGTTGACGTTTGGACTCCTGTTATTGCTGCTTTGTCTGCTGGTCAATTGACTCAAGAGGTTATTGATCAGGTAGTGAATGCTACCAAAGATTTACTTGCAACTAAAGGAAGAGCATCTTATGTAGGAGAACGTTCTCTTGGGCATATTGATCCTGGATCATTTTCATCAGGATTACTCTTTACTGCTCTTTTAGAAACTGGGGTGGTTTAATGGGAAGTATTGGTCTTGTTATCGTTTCACATTCTAAACACATTGCACAAGGTGTTGTTGAACTGATTAGTGAAGTAGCTAAAGATGTTCCGATGACTTATGTAGGAGGAACCGAAGATGGAGGAATTGGAACAAGTTTTGATCAAGTAGATAGGGTTGTTTCCGAAAATCCAGCAGATACTTTATTAGCTTTTTTTGACCTAGGTTCTGCTAAAATGAACTTAGAAATGGTGGCTGAATTCAGTGATAAAAGTATCATGATCAATAGGGTTCCAATTGTAGAAGGTGCCTATACTGCAGCTGCTCTTCTTCAGGCTGGTGCAGAACTGTCAGTTATTCAAACACAGTTGTCGGAGCTTGAAATCAATAAATAAGGAATCTTCCTATCATTCCTTTTATAGGTGAGTTATTGATTATCTCCACTATCAAATTTTAAGTAAATAATTTCACAATCAGAAAGGGATTGCTTTATGCAGTTCCTTTTTAATGTAAAAGGAGTAGAATCATAGCGTTTCTAAATTGTTAATACTCTTTGAAAATCAAATTCAAACCACGTCAATGTCGCCTTGCCGTACTCAAGTACAGCCTGCGGCTAGTTTCCTAGTTTGCTCTTTGATTTTCATTGAGTATAATAATTCAAAACAGATTGTGATGGGACCATTCTAGCTTTAGAATCCTTTAAAAATTAAAATTTAAGGCAATCAATGGCTTAGAATAGTGCGAAAACATTTAGTTTATAGGAATTCTAGGTCTAGAATTACATAGATATTTATGAAGTTAGGGTATTCGATAGTCAGGATTGTTCTATTCTGAAAGATTTGAGTTGTCAATTGTATAGTAGAGTAGTTTGACAATGAATTTTGAAAATTAGAGTGGATAAAGTAAGAATCTTGACATTATTAGTTTCTTGCATTATAATGAGATTACGTACCGTTAGTATGTTGGAAAGGAGTTATAATGGCAAGGAATAGAAATCCACATGAAACTAGAAAAAAAATACTAGAAGTTTCGAAAGATTTATTTTTAGAAAAAGGATTTGATAATACCTCAATACAAGATATAATCGATGGGTTAGGTGGATTGACGAAAGGTGTTATTTATCATCATTTTGAGTCTAAAGATGAAATATTGCAATCAATCATTAGCGAAAATAATCAAGAAATTTTAAATTACAATTGGAGAGGAGATACTGCATTAGAAAAAATACAAAATTCTTTGATGGATGCGTTCTCTAATTTAGAACAACAAAGATTAGTATACTCTGTCTCAATTATGCTAAGAAGTCCACGTTTGTTAGGAGAGCAGTATTTAAGTTTATTTTCTGATTTTTTACCAGG
The DNA here is from genome assembly GCA_905221155.1 of bacterium. Taxonomy (GTDB): domain Bacteria; phylum Bacillota; class Bacilli; order Lactobacillales; family Streptococcaceae; genus Streptococcus. Next base: position 463,745 of record CAJNCB010000001.1, read on the forward strand.
GATTAGAGAAAAAGTTTTCGAAGGTGTTAAAGATAAATCAATTAAAACAGAATATCCTGAAGAGCTAGCTGATTTGATTGTTTTAACTTTGAATATTTGGATTGGGTTCCAAATTTCTATTTATTCAGTAGAAGAATTAAAGAGTAAAATGAATTTCATTAAACTTACTTTTGAAGGTTTGGGAGTGCAGTTGATTACTGATGAAATGATGGAGGTGATTTTCCAATTATTTGATCATTTAAAAGGTGTTAAATAAATTTTAAGTATTGATATTTAAAAAAATACCATACTCTAGATATGGTATTAAAAATTTCATCATACATACCTTTAGTATGTTTATTTTTTAAATTTTAACATACCAGAAGTATGTAAGGTGCTTTTTGAATAGTGTAATTAATATTAACAAAATTTTTTGGAGGAAAAATCTATGTTGTCGCTTATTAAAATTGAGTTAAATAAAGTTTCAAAATCAAAATTATTTTTTGCTTGGTTGGGTACTATATTGATAATATTAGGTATTACAGGAATCATAATCATGGGGTTAGGTACTGATAATAAACTGGGAGATTTTGTTGGACAGAGTGCCAATAATATTAGAATTACTGATAAATGGGAAGGTTGGGCAATTGCAACATCATTGTTTGGATCTTTATTTACCAAAGCAGCATTTTTGATTTTTGAATCCTATTTATTGTCTACGATTATTATTGATGAATTTAAACGAAGAACAATTTTTCAGCTGTTTTCCTACCCTGTTTCTAAAATAAAGTTACTATGGGGAAAAGTGCTTACAGTAATTCTGATATCATTTATTGCTCATTTTACTGCACATTTAATTATTCAATTATTAATTAAATTAGTAGCAGTTTTAACCGAATCAAATTATATCCCAATAGCTAATCAAATGATTAACTTAGCTGGAATTACGGTTGGAACAGTATTAATAGGTATACTACCTTTTGTTTTAGGTATTATTAGGCATTCAATAGCTATAACAATGCTTTCAGGACTTGGTTTAGCAGCATTACTTTCGAATGTAAGTCCAGGTAGTTTAACTAATAATTTTGTTGATAACTTATTCTTCTTAATATTTGCTAGTTTCATAAGTTTAATGATTGTTTCATTTTCAATTTATACTATTTCAAGAAAAGATATTAATATCAAGTAGTATAGCTAAATTTAATGGAAGGAAAGTGCTAATTTTTTGATGATTTATTTAAACGAAGAGACTGTATAAGTTGGTATTTATGCTCCTGAAGAAAAATTCTTGCATTTAAAGCTGGATATAGAAAGAGAGATAGAAATGGGAAATATTGTTGAAATAAAAGAACTTTTTAAAACAATTGATAAGGAAGAAGTTTTGAGTGGTATCAACCTTCAGATTTCTGAAGGAGAAATCTATGGATTTTTAGGACCAAATGGTGCTGGAAAAACAACGTTAATGAAATGCATGTTATCCTTATCAACTGTTACATCTGGTAGTATTGAAATCTTTGGAAAAAATTTACAAGATCACAGAGAGGAGATTCTAAGTCAGGTTGGAAGTGTTATTGAAACACCAATTTTTTATGATAATTGCACTGCAAAAGAAATTTTAGAAATTCACGCTCAGTATATGGGGAAAAATATTATTGAATCAGATATAATAAGAGCCTTAAGGATGGTCGGATTAAAAAATACGACTAAAAAAGTAAAAGAGTTTTCGTTAGGAATGAGACAGAGACTTGGTTTAGCTCGAGCTTTCCTAACAAAACCTAAATTGTTAATTTTAGATGAACCAATCAATGGTTTAGATCCAATAGGAATTCAAGAAATTCGGAATCTTTTGTTGTCGCTTTCTAAGGAGCATGGAATTACAATACTAATATCGAGTCATATATTATCGGAAATTTCACAGATAGCAGATAAAATTGGTGTTATCAAAAATGGAGAAATTGTAGAACAGGTCTCTATGAAAGAGATTAGGAGAGAGAATATTGACTTAGAAGAATATTTTATGTCACATTTTCTAAATGAAATTTAAGAATTACGAGGTAGATTAGGAATGAAACAATTGACAAAGTACCATAAGAAGTCTTTTTATACTTTCATGATTTTTAATATATTAGTTCCTTTAACTAATATTGCTTTTGCTTATTCTATTAAAATTATAATTGATAGTGGAATGTCCCAAAATAGGGAAGCTCTAACCCAAGCTATACTAATAGGTGCTATCGTAATATTTATCTATGCCAGTCTTAATTTTATATCTCTTCGATTAAGAAATAAACTTGTTAGACAGATTATGTCAAGATACAAAAATAAGGTGTTTGAATCTATTTTAGATAGGGATTATAGAGAATTTTCTAAGGAAAAATCAGGGAAATTTATTTCAATATTAACTGAGAACATGAAGAAAATTGAGCAGGATTATTTGCACCAATATTTTAATATTTCAAAAAATATTTCCTTAATGATTTTCTCACTAGTAGCCATGTTTATAGGTAATTGGTTTTTGACCTTATTAGTTATCATTGCTAGCATTATTCCTATGATGATTTCAGGATTTATTGGACAAAAATCAGCCTCTCTACAAAATAGTTCTATGATAGCCGATCAGAAATATTTAGCTAAGGTTAAAGATATTTTAGCAGGGTTTCTCGTTATAAAAAGTTTTAATGTGAAAGATGCTATCCGTCAAGATTACAAAAACGAAAGTGAAAAATTGGATGAGATATATTTCATCAAAGGGAAATTTGATGTTTTATCTAATGTTATTTCTCAACTTTCAGGGATGATTGTTTTTTTAGTAGCCTTTGGTGGAGGAATGTATCTGGTCTTCGGTGGGCATACCACAATTGGGAGTGTTACAGCTATTGTTCAACTAGTCAATTTTGTAGTAATGCCACTAAATGAAATTGGTATGGGAATGAGTAAATTCCGCGAAGGTCAGGCTACACTGAATTCATTTGAGGTAAAAGATGTAATCGAACTTCAAACTGGTAAAACGAAAGAATATTTTGATGATGTCATTTCTTTTTCAAATGTAGATTTTTCCTACCCTAATGCTGAGGAAAAGATTTTTAATAATTTATCTTTACAGATCAAAAAGGGGGAAAAAATTGCAATAGTAGGTATGTCAGGTAGTGGAAAATCAACTTTACTCAATCTATTACTGCGTTTCTATGATGTAACAAGTGGGTATATCTCAATTGATAATCAAGATTTGCAAGCTATTTCAGCAGAGAGCCTTTATAACTTAATGACTATTGTTCAGCAAGATGTTTATATCTTTGATGATACTTTAAAAGCTAATATTACCCTTAGTCAATCCTTTACTGAAGATGATATAAAAAAAGCTGTACAGCAGTCTGGTTTAGAAAGTTATATTTTAGAAAATGAATTAGGTCTACAAACTTTATGTGGCGAGAATGGATCAAATCTATCTGGGGGAGAAAGACAGAGACTTAGTATTGCGCGTGCTTTAATTCGAAAAACACCAATCTTATTATTAGATGAGGCTACCTCGTCTTTAGATAATCAAGTTACTACTGAAATTGAAAATTCAATTTTAGAAATTCAGGATTTGACGGTTCTTGTTGTCACGCATAAGTTAAATAAGAGCATGTTGAAGAAATACAATAGAATTCTTTTTATGAAAAATGGAGTTATTGTTGAAGATGGTTCTTTTGATAACTTGATGGATAGGAAAGGTGAATTTTATAAATTGGTTGAGTTGAGTGTGTAGTGCTACCACAATAAAAAGAGGAGGAAAATCTTTAATCTCAAGTTGTTTTTCAATAATATTATGGTTGTATAAACAAAGGAAATTTGAGAATTAAAAAGTGACTAAAAAAGAAGGCTAAATAATATTAATCTGTAAAATACAACTCATCGAATATGATTAAATGGTAAATATCAATTAAATTGAAAATTTTATAGTGTTATAATATAATTAAACCATAAGAGCAAGAAGGTTGTGCTTAAAAAATAATCTTAGTATAGCTTATCTCTGACAAATATTTAGATTTTAGAGCTGTTTAATTTTAAGCAGTCATTATTTGTAAACATTAGGGGCTTCAAAGGAAAATATTTAAAATGAAACATTTTTTTGCTGGTATCGGTGAGATAAAATTAGCTTTCTACATCTTATATGTTTTGCTAGGTCTAGCACCTTTATTTCACACTTACATAATAAATGCTGATACAGGTGTAGGAAAATCAGTTTTAACTATTATAGGGGTAGTCTCCGTATTTATTTTAACTATTGCTCGAATTTATAGAAGATTTTTCTATAATTCACTAGAATAGTATGAGTTAGTTAATCAATTGGAACGATTATTTTTGTTATACTTTACCACTTTTAAGTTCTTACATTAAATAACTGAATGAAGTGAAAGTTGTTTATCTTAGAAAGGAAAACTCTCAAATTGTCCTACAAATTTCTACTCTTCGACCTCGACCACACCTTGCTTGATTTTGATGCTGCTGAGGATGTGGCTTTGACCCAACTTCTAAAAGAAGAAGGGGTTACAGATATTCAGGCCTACAAAGACTTTTACGTTCCTATGAACAAGGCTCTCTGGAAGGACTTGGAACAAAAGAAAATCAGTAAACAAGAGCTGGTTAACACGCGCTTTTCTCGTTTATTTGCCCATTTTGGACAGGAAAAAGACGGTAGTTTTCTAGCCCAGCGTTACCAATTTTACTTGGCCCAGCAGGGACAAACTCTTTCGGGTGCTCATGAACTCTTGGATAGCCTCATTGAACGTGATTATGACTTGTATGCTGCGACAAATGGGATTACTGCTATTCAGACGGGACGTTTGGCTCAATCGGGTCTGGCACCTTATTTCAATCAAGTTTTTATCTCTGAACAGTTGCAAACCCAAAAGCCTGATGCACTTTTTTACGAAAAAATCGGTCAGCAGATTGCTGGTTTTAGCAAAGAAAAGACGCTGATGATTGGAGATTCCCTGACAGCCGACATTCAAGGTGGCAATAATGCTGGAATTGACACGATTTGGTACAACCCTCATCACCTAGAAAATCATACACAAGCCCAGCCGACTTACGAAGTCCATTCTTATCAAGACTTGCTGGCTTGCTTAGATAAACTGTAAAAAGTGGTTTAGATAGCCACTTTTTGCTATAATAGAGGCAGTAAAAACGAAGGAGTCGGCTATGCAACACTCGTCTTGGCATGCTTTGATTAAGGAGCAATTACCTGAGGGTTATTTTGCGAAAATCAATCAGTTTATGGACCAGGTCTATGCTCAGGGTACTGTTTATCCGCCAAAAGAAAAGGTTTTTCAGGCTCTCTTGACTACACCGCTTGAAGAAGTTAAGGTGGTGATTCTAGGGCAAGACCCTTATCACGGGCCAGGTCAGGCTCAGGGCTTGAGTTTTTCTGTTCCTGACTCTATCCCAGCTCCGCCATCCCTGCAAAATATCTTGAAGGAATTGTCAGATGACATCGGGGTTAAGAAATCCCATGATTTGACGGCTTGGGCTGAGCAAGGAGTCTTGCTTCTCAATGCTTGTTTGACGGTTCCTGCTGGTCAGGCCAATGGTCATGCTGGTCAGATATGGGAGCCCTTTACAGATGCTGTGATTCAGGTGGTCAATCAACTAGATAAACCAGTAGTCTTTGTACTCTGGGGAGCCTATGCACGCAAGAAGAAGGCCTTGGTTACCAATCCTCATCACTTGATTATCGAATCAGCCCATCCAAGTCCTTTATCGGTTTATAGAGGATTTTGGGGTTCCAAGCCTTTTTCCAAGGCCAATGGATTTTTAGAAGAGACAGGACAAGAGCCAATCGATTGGCTTAGATAAGGAGAAAATATGCCTCAGTTAGCGACGATTTGCTACATTGATAACGGGAAAGAACTGCTCATGCTCCACCGTAATAAGAAACCCAATGATGTCCATGAAGGGAAATGGATTGGTGTGGGTGGTAAGCTAGAGAGAGGGGAGACCCCTCAGGAATGCGCGGCGCGTGAAATTCTCGAAGAAACAGGGCTTAAAGCCAAGCCAGTTCTAAAAGGGGTAATCACTTTTCCAGAATTCACGCCAGATTTAGACTGGTACACCTATGTTTTTAAGGTAACAGAGTTTGAGGGTGACTTGATTGACTGCAACGAGGGAACGCTAGAATGGGTTCCCTACGATGAGGTTTTGAGCAAGCCGACTTGGGAAGGTGACCATACCTTTGTTGAGTGGCTTTTAGAGGATAAACCCTTCTTTTCAGCCAAGTTTGTTTATGATGGGGATAAATTGTTGGATACCCAAGTCGATTTCTATGAATAAAGGAGAAAGCAGATGCTACTAATCAAAAATGGTCGTGTAATGGATCCCAAGTCTGGTTTGGATCAAGTGTGTGATGTCTTGGTTCAAGATGGGAAAATTGTCAAAATTGCGCCTGAAATTAAAGAAGAGGGGGCAGAAGTGCTTGATGCTACTGGTCTTGTAGTTGCTCCTGGCTTGGTCGATATTCATGTTCATTTTCGTGAACCTGGTCAAACGCACAAGGAGGATATCCATACGGGTGCCCTAGCAGCCGCTGCAGGTGGTTTTACAACGGTTGTCATGATGGCTAATACTAGTCCAACCATTTCGGACGTGGAGACCTTGCAAGAAGTTCTCCAGTCAGCTGCCAAGGAAAAAATCAATGTCAAGACAGTTGCGACCATTACTAAGAACTTTAATGGACAAGATTTGACAGACTTTAAGGCGCTTTTAGAATCTGGTGCTGTTGGTTTTTCTGATGACGGTATTCCGCTTGAGAGCAGTAAAGTGGTCAAAGAAGCCATGGAAGAAGCTAAGAAACTCAATACCTTTATCAGTCTTCATGAGGAAGATCCAGGGTTGAATGGGATTCTTGGATTTAATGAAAATATCGCTAAAGAACATTTCCATATATGCGGTGCGACTGGGGTGGCTGAGTATGCTATGATGGCGCGTGATGTTATGATTGCCTATGCGACCAAGGCTCATGTTCATATCCAGCATTTATCTAAGGAAGAAAGTGTTAGAGTAGTTGAGTTTGCTCAAGGATTGGGAGCGCAAGTCACAGCAGAAGTAGCGCCACAGCATTTCTCTAAGACAGAAGCTCTCCTTTTGACTCAAGGTAGCAATGCCAAAATGAATCCGCCGCTTCGTTTGGAATCAGATCGTCGTGCCGTTATCGAAGGTCTCAAGTCAGGTGTTATCACGGTTATCGCGACAGACCACGCGCCTCACCATGCGGATGAAAAAAATGTCGAGGATATAACCAAAGCGCCATCTGGTATGACTGGTTTGGAAACCTCTCTGTCTCTCGGTTTGACTTATTTAGTTGATGCAGGCGAATTGAGCTTGATGGAATTGCTAGAAAAAATGACATACAACCCAGCCAAACTTTACAACTTTGAAGCAGGTTACTTGGCTGAGAATGGTCCAGCAGATATTACTATTTTTGATGCTAAGGCTGACCGCCTTGTGGACTCCCATTTTGCTTCCAAAGCAGCTAATTCACCATTCATCGGTGAAACCTTAAAAGGGCAGGTTAAATATACCATCTGTAAGGGACAAATCGTCTATCAAAACTAGGTGGGAGTCTGCTCTGTAAACAAAAAGAATAGAGAGCCTATATGTACCAGACCCATCATTTTAAAGACAAGTTTATCTTATTTTTAAAGATATTTTTCCCTATCCTGATTTATCAATTTGCCAATTATTCTGCATCCTTTGTTGATACGACTATGACTGGCCAATACAATACCATGGACTTGGCTGGTGTGTCTATGGCAACCAGTATCTGGAATCCTTTCTTTACCTTCCTGACAGGGATTGTGTCAGCCTTGGTGCCCATCATTGGTCACCATCTTGGACGAGGCAAAAAGGAAGAAGTTGCATCTGATTTTTACCAGTTCATTTATCTTGCCTTGGGTCTATCTGTGGTCTTACTGGGACTGGTACTTTTCCTAGCACCACCAGTCTTGAATCATATTGGACTAGAAGCGCCAGTAGCAGCAGTAGCGGTTCGTTATCTCTGGTTTTTATCTATCGGGATCATCCCCTTGTTGCTTTTTAGTGTCATCCGATCCTTGCTGGATTCGCTAGGGCTAACCAAACTGTCCATGTACCTCATGCTTTTGTTGCTTCCTCTCAATAGCGGATTTAACTATCTCTTGATTTACGGGGCCTTTGGTGTTCCAGAGTTGGGAGGTGCTGGCTCTGGATTAGGTACTTCCTTGGCCTATTGGGTCTTACTGGGGATTTCTGTTCTGGTTTTATTTAAACAGGAGAAGCTTAAAGCTCTACACCTTGAGAAACGCATTCCGCTTAATATGGATAAAATCAAGGAAGGGGTTCGCTTAGGTCTGCCTATTGGGGGAACTGTCTTTGCGGAAGTGGCTATCTTTTCTGTCGTTGGCTTGATTATGGCTAAGTTCTCGTCCTTGATTATCGCTAGTCACCAGTCAGCTATGAACTTTTCAAGTCTCATGTACGCCTTTCCTATGAGTATTTCATCGGCTATGGCCATTGTCGTTTCCTATGAGGTGGGAGCCAAGCGATTTGGTGATGCAAAAACCTATATTGGTCTAGGGAGATGGACAGCCCTCATTTTTGCAGGATTCACCTTATCCTTCCTTTACATTTTTAGGGGAAATGTGGCTAGTCTTTATGGTAACGACCCAGAATTTATCGATTTGACAGCGCGCTTTTTGACTTACAGCCTTTTCTTCCAGTTAGCAGATACCTTTGCGGCACCTCTTCAGGGAATTTTACGAGGTTATAAGGATACAGTTATTCCTTTTTACCTTGGTTTGGTTGGTTATTGGGGCGTAGCAATCCCAGTAGCTATGGCATTTGATTCCCTAACAGATTTTGGAGCTTATTCTTACTGGATCGGTTTGATTATTAGTCTAATCGTGAGTGGGGCGCTCTACCGTTGGCGTTTAACTGTGATTATGAAGAAATTTGAATCCGTAGCAAAATCTAAACGATAAAAAGTTTGTGAAAAAATATTCTTAATAAGAAAATCCCTTGTTTTCATAGGGTTTTCTTTTTTATTTTGTGAAATTTTCTTTAGAAAAACTTTGACAGTATTTGCCAAAAACGGTAAAATAGTAAGGTAAGAAGAAACTTAGAAAGGCAAGAAGATGTCAACTTTAGATAAAAATCTTTTGCTAGAGATGTTCCGTAAGATGGAAGAAATCCGTCGTATGGACTTAAAAATTGCGCAATTAGTAAAGAAAGGGAAAGTGCCAGGAATGACGCACTTTTCTGTTGGAGAAGAGGCAGCTAACGTGGGTGCTATGTTAGCTCTCAATCCAGATGATTTGATCACATCAAACCACCGTGGTCACGGACAAGCTATTGCCAAAGGAATTGACCTCAACGGAATGATGGCTGAAATCCTTGGCAAATACACTGGAACCTGTAAAGGTAAAGGTGGTTCTATGCATATTGCTGACCTTGATGCTGGTAACCTTGGTGCCAATGGTATCGTAGGTGGTGGTATGGGAATCGCTGTTGGTGCAGCCCTCAGTCAGCAAATGCAAAATACCGGAAAAATCGTTGTCTGCTTCTTTGGAGATGGTGCGACCAATGAAGGTGTTTTCCACGAAGCAGTGAACATGGCTTCTATCTGGAAACTCCCAGTCATTTTCTATTGCATTAACAACGGTTACGGTATCTCTGCGGATATCAAGAAAATGACTAATGTAGAACATATCCATCAACGTAGCGCTGCGTATGGAATTCCTGGAATGTTCATCGAAGACGGTAACAATGTCATCGACGTCTACGAAGGATTTAAGAAAGCTGTAGACCATGTTCGTGGTGGCAATGGCCCAGTCTTGATTGAAAGTGTCACTTATCGCTGGCTTGGCCATTCATCATCTGACCCTGGTAAATATCGTACCCGTGAAGAAGTGGAATTGTGGAAACAAAAGGATCCAATCGAAAACCTCCGCAACTACCTTATTGAAAATAACATTGCAAGTGCCGAAGAATTGGAAGAAATCCAAGCGCAAGTAAAGGAAGCAGTAGATGCTTCTGTTAAATTTGCAGAGGAAAGTCCATTCCCACCGCTTGAATCAGCCTTTGAAGATATTTACGCAGACTAAGGAGAAAGAGATAAAATGGAAACAAAAACAATGTCCTTCCGTGACACCATTATCCTTGCTATGTCTGAGGAAATGCGTCGCGATGAAAATGTGTTCCTGATGGGAGAAGATGTCGGTGTCTTTGGAGGAGACTTCGGTACTTCTGTTGGAATGCTTGAAGAATTTGGTCCAGAACGTGTCCGTGACTGTCCGATTTCTGAAGCTGCCATTTCAGGAGCAGCAGCAGGAGCAGCCATGACAGGACTTCGTCCAATCGTTGATATGACCTTCATGGACTTCTCGGTTATTGCCATGGACAATATCGTCAACCAAGCTGCTAAAACACGTTACATGTTTGGTGGTAAAGGTCAAGTTCCAATGACAGTCCGCTGTGCAGCAGGTAACGGAGTTGGTTCTGCAGCTCAGCACTCGCAATCACTAGAGTCTTGGTTTACTCACATTCCTGGTCTTAAGGTTGTGGCACCAGGTACACCTGCGGATATGAAAGGATTGCTTAAGTCTTCTATCCGTGATAATAACCCTGTTATCATTCTTGAGTATAAGTCAGAATTTAACCAAAAAGGGGAAGTGCCAGTTGATCCAGACTACACGATTCCACTTGGAGTTGGGGAAATCAAACGTGAAGGTACAGATGTAACAGTTGTTACTTATGGAAAAATGCTCCGTCGTGTGGTTCAAGCTGCTGAAGAATTAGCAGAAGAAGGAATTTCTGTTGAGATTGTTGACCCACGTACCCTTGTTCCGCTTGATAAGGATATCATCATCAACTCAGTGAAGAAGACTGGTAAGGTTGTTCTGGTCAACGATGCCCACAAAACAAGTGGCTATATCGGAGAGATTTCAGCAATTATTTCAGAATCAGAAGCATTTGACTATCTAGATGCACCAATTCGTCGTTGTGCAGGAGAAGATGTGCCGATGCCTTATGCACAAAACCTAGAAAATGCAATGATTCCAACAGTTGAAAGCATCAAAGATGCAATCCGAAAAACATATAATAAAGAATAGAATTACATAAGATAAGTTATGTAAAATAACGGTTGTTTTTAACTTTAGTAACTTGAGATATGTATTGTACCCAAGTTATTTGCAAATTTGCGACAGGAGAGAGTCGAATCGATGTTATTCGACGAACGACTTAGTAAGTCTACTAGGTTGACCGCCTGATAGCGGCAACCGTAGTAACTTGAGACACGTTCTGTGTCCAAGTTACTTGTAGAGTTGAACTCGGGCTAAAGTCTGTGTGAAAAAGATAAACTTTCCTAGAAACTAAAGTTTCTTCGTCAAGTTTCCTATTTTCACTTTGACTTTTGACGCCCTTAGTATTGTTTAATTGAATTCGGACGGAGGTCTTTGAAAAAAAGATAGATTTCCTTGTGTTCATCGAACACATCGTCAATCTTCTATTTTTTCATTGCCCTCTTCGTCCTTAATATCTTATATTCGAACACTTGCTAAAAGCTCGGAAAAAAGATAAATCTCCTTGGCTTCATCGAAGCCCGCGTAGATTTCCTATTTTTCAGTCGCTTTTAACGCCCTTAGTATCATAATTAGAATTGGAGAGGTCATGGCTGATGACAAGCTAAGAGCGACTCCTGCAGCTAGAAAGTTAGCGGATGATTTAGGTATCAACCTCTACGACGTTTCTGGCTCAGGTGCAAACGGTCGTGTCCACAAAGAAGACGTGGAAACTTATAAAGACACAAACGTGGTTCGCATTTCGCCACTTGCAAAACGAATTGCCCTCGAACATAATATTGCTTGGCAGGAAATTCAAGGAACCGGTCATCGTGGTAAAATCATGAAGAAGGATGTTTTGGCCTTGCTTCCTGAAAATATCGAAAACGATACCATCAAGTCTCCTGCTCAGATTGAAAAAGTGGAAGAAGTTCCTGATAACGTAACACCATATGGTGAAATTGAGCGTATTCCAATGACACCAATGCGTAAGGTTATTGCCCAACGTATGGTTGAATCTTACCTAACTGCGCCAACCTTCACCCTCAACTATGAAGTTGATATGACTGAAATGTTGGCTCTTCGTAAAAAGGTTCTGGAGCCAATCATGGAAGCAACTGGTAAAAAAACCACTGTAACAGATCTTCTTTCACTTGCAGTTGTTAAGGCTCTTATGAAACACCCATACATCAACGCTTCATTGACAGAAGATGGCAAGACCATTATCACTCACAACTATGTCAATCTTGCGATGGCAGTTGGGATGGATAATGGATTAATGACACCTGTTGTTTACAATGCTGAGAAGATGAGTCTTTCAGAACTGGTTGTAGCCTTCAAGGATGTTATTGGCCGTACCTTGGATGGTAAATTGGCTCCAAGTGAACTGCAAAATTCAACCTTCACAATCAGTAACTTGGGAATGTTTGGCGTACAGTCCTTTGGTCCTATCATTAACCAACCAAACTCAGCTATCCTTGGTGTGAGTTCGACAATTGAGAAGCCAGTTGTCGTCAATGGTGAAATTGTGATTCGCCCTATTATGAGCCTAGGATTAACCATCGACCACCGTGTCGTAGATGGTATGGCTGGTGCTAAGTTTATGAAGGACTTGAAAGAATTGATTGAAAATCCAATATCAATGTTGATTTAAGAACAAGAGTATTTATTTTAAAGATATAGATAAAGGAAGGAAGACATGGCCTTAGAAGTAATTATGCCAAAAGCCGGCGTGGATATGATAGAAGGACAAATCGTCCAATGGAATAAAAAAGTCGGAGAATTTGTAAAAGAAGGAGAAATCCTTTTGGAAATCATGACTGATAAAGTCAGTATGGAATTGGAAGCTGAAGAAGATGGTTATTTGATTGCTATCCTTAAAGGGGACGGTGAAACAGTCCCTGTAACGGAAGTTATCGGTTACCTTGGCGAAGAAGGGGAAAATATCCCAACAGCTGGAGCTGGAGCCGCAGCGCCAGAAGCTAGCCCAGCACCTGCAGCAAGTGCCTCAAACGATGACGGTAAGAGCGATGATGCCTTTGATATCATTGTGATTGGTGGAGGTCCTGCTGGATACGTAGCAGCTATTAAAGCAGCCCAACTCGGTGGTAAGGTTGCCCTCGTTGAGAAATCTGAACTCGGCGGAACCTGCTTGAACCGTGGATGTATTCCAACTAAAACATACCTTCACAACGCTGAAATTATCGAAAATATCGGTCATGCCGCAAACCGTGGTATCGTAATCGAAAATCCAAACTTCACTGTAGATATGGACAAACTCCTTGAAACCAAGTCTAAGGTTGTTAATACCTTGGTAGGTGGGGTTGCAGGTCTTCTTCGTAGTTATGGAGTTACTGTACATAAAGGTATTGGTACCATCACTAAAGACAAGAATGTCTTGGTAAATGGTTCGGAATTGCTTGAAACCAAGAAAATCATCCTTGCTGGTGGTTCAAAAGTCAGCAAGATCAACGTCCCTGGTATGGAATCTCCACTTGTTATGACTAGTGACGATATTCTTGAAATGAATGAAGTTCCAGAAAGCCTTGTGATTATCGGTGGTGGGGTTGTCGGTATTGAACTCGGACAAGCCTTCATGACATTTGGTTCAAAAGTAACTGTTATCGAAATGATGGATCGTATCGTTCCAGCTATGGATGCAGAAGTTTCTAAGAATCTTCGCTTGATCCTTGAACGTAAAGGAATGACCATCTTGACTGGTACTAAACTGCAAGAAATCATTGAGGAAAATGGTCAACTTCGTATCAAGGTTGAAGGAAAAGACGATATCATCGCAAATAAAGCTCTTCTTTCAATTGGTCGTGTGCCAGACCTTGAAGGTATTGGAGAGGTTGAGTTTGAATTGGATCGTGGTCGTATCAAGGTTAACGAATACATGGAAACTTCCGTTCCAGGCATTTACGCACCAGGTGACATCAACGGTACTAAGATGTTAGCGCACGCTGCCTTCCGTATGGGGGAAGTTGCCGCTGAAAATGCTCTTAAAGGAAATCATGCTGTTGCCAAATTGAATTTGACTCCTGCAGCCATCTATACTCTTCCTGAAGTAGCAGCAGTAGGTTTGACAGAAGAACAAGCCCGTGAGAAATACGATGTTGCTATCGGTAAATTCAACTTTGCTGCTAACGGTCGTGCCATTGCATCAGATGCAGCTCAAGGTTTCGTAAAAGTCATCGCTGATAAGAAATACGGAGAAATCCTTGGTGTTCATATCATCGGTCCTGCAGCTGCAGAATTGATCAATGAAGCGTCTAGCATTATCGAAATGGAAATCACTGTTGAAGAAATGTTGAAGACTATCCACGGACACCCAACTTATTCTGAAGTAATGTATGAAGCATTTGCGGATGTCCTAGGAATGGCCATCCATTCACCTAAGAAAAAATAAAAGAAAGATAGATTAGACTGGAAAGGTGTTTTCCAGTCTCTATCGTATAAAGGGATATCATGAAATATATTATCAATCATTCAAACGACACTGCTTTTAATATCGCCTTGGAAGAATATGCCTTTAAACACCTTTTGGATGAGGATCAAATCTTCCTTCTTTGGATTAACAAACCATCTATCATTGTTGGTCGTCACCAGAACACTATCGAAGAAATCAACCGTGATTATGTTCGCGAAAATGGCATTGAGGTAGTTCGCCGTATCAGTGGTGGTGGAGCTGTTTACCACGATTTAAATAACCTCAACTACACGATCATCTCAAAAGAAGATGAAAACAAGGCTTTTGACTTTAAGAGCTTCTCAACTCCAGTTATCAATACACTAGCTCAACTTGGGGTTAAAGCTGAGTTTACTGGCCGTAACGACCTTGAGATTGATGGCAAGAAATTCTGTGGCAATGCCCAAGCCTATATCAATGGCCGTATCATGCACCACGGTTGCTTGCTCTTTGATGTTGATTTATCAGTCCTCGCAAATGCCCTTAAGGTTTCAAAAGATAAATTTGAATCAAAAGGTGTGAAATCTGTTCGTGCTCGTGTGACCAATATTATCAATGAATTACCAGAAAAAATTACAGTCGAAGAATTCCGTGATTTACTCTTGGAATACATGAAAAAAGAGTACCCAGAGATGACTGAATACGTTTTTTCTGAGGAAGAATTGGCTGAAATCAATCGCATCAAGAATACTAAGTTTGGTACTTGGGACTGGAACTATGGTAAATCACCTGAATTTAACGTCCGTCGTGGAACAAAATTCACCAGTGGTAAGGTGGAAGTCTTTGCTAATGTCGTCGAATCAAAAATCCAAGACATCAAGATTTACGGTGACTTCTTTGGTATTGAAGACGTTGCTGCAGTAGAAGATGTCCTTCGTGGGGTGAAATACGAACGCGAAGATGTCCTTAAGGCGCTAGAAACCATTGATATCACACGCTATTTCGCTGGTATTAGCCGTGAAGAAATAGCTGAAGCGGTAGTTGGATAAATAAAAAAGAAGTTGGTTGTAGGACCAGCTTCTTTTTTTGATATTTATTTACATAATTTAAAATACGTAAAATTATAAACTATCTAGAGCATTTTTTTGTTCATCGTTGACGATATGGGTATAGAGGTCAGTGACTTGTGTGCTAGCATGTCCTAGCTGGTGACTGACCAAAACTTGCGATTTAGTGGCATCATAGAGCCTGGTTGCTAGCGTATGGCGTAGTTTATGGGGTGTTACACGGACTTTGAAGTCCTCAGAGTACTTAGCAACCATTTTCTCAACGCTGGAAGCATCGATACGATTAGGAACACCTCTATAGAGAGTTAAAAAGAGTGCGGTATCCGTCTTTTCTGTCTTATAGCGTTGATTTCGAATGGCCAGATAATTCTCTAAATAAGGCTTAGCAAAAGCAGCGACATTGACCGAATCACGTTTGCCACCTTTTCGAGTGACATCGATAACCATCATTTTGAGATTGAGATCCCTTATATCCAGATTAACAGCTTCAGATAAGCGGACGCCAGACGCCAAGAGAAGGGCAATGATAGCCAAATCACGTTCTTTATTTTTATTAAATGAAGATAGGGCGCGATTTGAAAGTTGTTGTGGATACTCTTGGTCAATATAAGTTAGAAAACCTTCTGTTTCATCACCGAGAAAGAGTTTTTGCTTGATGTTTTCAGCTCTGGCAGCAAGTGTTTCTTTCTTTTTCTTAGTTGAAACTTTCTTCATTACATTACGATAAAAATAAGGCTCTCCCTGATCGTTTTCAACTTCCTCAGTCAAATACTTATAAAGACTAGAAAGTGCTGACAAAGTCCGATTGATGGTTGTCTGAGAAACTCCTTGCTTAGTTGTATTAGCATTCAGCAAAGGACGTTCACGTAGATATAGGATAAAGGATTCCATATCTTTCTTAGACATATTTTCCAAGATAGATAAAGAAATATCAGATATTTTATCAGCATTTGAGATACCAGACTCTAAAACCCAGCTGAAAAATCGATCATATTCCTTGAGGTATTCGTACAAGGTTGTAAAACTGTAAGGAACAGCAAGCTTAGATTGGTAGTATTCAAGAACATACCAGGGCATGATTTGTTTTAGTTTGTCGATTCGTTCCAGTAAAATCTCACGTTTCATGTATTTTCTCCATAAATAAGTCTACTAGTAGTATAGCATAGGTTTATATATTTTTCAAGAAAATTATAGTTTTTCGGAAAGATGTTATAGAGCCTTTTGATTATAAAGTACATTTTTTAAAGAGTGTACATTACCTCTTAAACTCAGTCGTATCAAGGGTTTATCTACTGTCTAGCGAAATGTACAAAAATTTCCAGTTTTAATCTAAATCTTTGGAGTTATTATTGTTAATCATTAGCTAGTGCTTTTTCTAGTTTCCAAATACTAAACCAGAATGAAATAGTCAACAGAATAAGGAAAATAAAAAAGAGATTATCAGTAACGAAACTTCTGTTCATTCTGCATAGCTGAAGAGCTATATAAGGAGCTATGAGATACAAAATACATTGTATAATTGCTATTGTTTTCTTTTTCATGATTTTAATCTTACTGTACAGATTTGATACAGTAAACTCCTTTCTAGCTTTATGCTTTATTATTTCTAACTTGATTATAGTCTTATTTTTACCAAAGTTCAATTATTTGTATGTGAAATATCTTATCTGTAAAAAATAACCGATCTCATTGCTGAGAATCGGTTTTCTAATATATTTAATTAAGAAATTAATTTTTACATAACATAAATTATGTAAAATGTTCTACAACAACAAATCTTTGACTTTCCCAATTTCACTTTTTGGAATAACTAGGTGAATCATATCTCCGAGATACATTCTGGTTGAACCGTTAACGGTTTGGCTCTTGCCATTATGGACTTGAGTTGTGATGAGGATATTATGTGGTAAGTTGAGTTCGTGTACTTGTTTTCCAGCAATTTTGTCTGATACAGGAATTTCAATGAGGGTGACTTCTCCTTCGTCTGTTGCTTCTTCTGGTAGCATTTTTTCCAACATAGCCTCATAGACTGGTGCCCCCTTGAGTAAATCCATGATGATGTAGGCAACCAAGGTCACTAATCCAAGTGGCATGAGGTTGCGAATATCTCCTACCATCTCAGTTACAAGTATCATAGCGGTTAAGGGAGCCTTGGATATTGCTCCAAAATAGCCACTCATTCCCAGAATGACAAATATAGGGAATTGCTCTTGACTGACAAGTCCAAGATTGATACAAATGACACCAACTAGGGCTCCAAGCAATGAACCAAGCGCCAAAATTGGTAGGAAAATTCCTCCTGGAAGGCCACTTCCATAACTAATCATGCTCCAAACAAAGCGAATCAAAAAGTAAACTAATAGAACTTGGAAACTAAAATCTTGCTCAGTTAGGGAAAGAACCAGCTGATTTCCACCACCAAGGATTTGGGGTAAGAAGATGCCGACTGGTATGATGAGAATGAAAGCTAGAATTGGGTAATAAGCTCTATCCAAATGGATTTTTTGACCAAGCCAATCATAAACTCGACCAACATTGAGCACAGCTTTTTCATAGAGAAAACCAGATAGTCCAAGAAAAACTCCCATAAGGAGGTAAATCCAATACTGGTCTAGGGTCATGAGTGGGATGTTGTCTGGCATGTCCAGTACGGGTGTTAAGCCAAATATGAGTAGTGAGACAAAGTTTGCTACGAGACTGGCTGCTAGAGTTGAGACCCAGAAAAAGCGTGAAAAATGGTGATAAACTTCTTCTACCACAAAGAGAAGTCCTGCAATCGGTGCATTAAAGGCTGCGGCTAATCCTGCTGCAGCACCACTAGCAATCAAGGAGCGTTCCTCTACTGGACTGGAATTGAGCCATTTGGCAATTCCTTTACCACCGACTGCTCCGAGTTGAATGCTTGGTCCTTCACGTCCTAACATAAGGCCACTAGCAATAGCCAAAATTCCTAGAATATATTTTTTCCAAAGAACTCCCCACCAGTTGAGAGTCATCAATCCCTTTAATTCGGCTTCGACTTGAGGAATTCCTGAGCCTTTGATGTCTTTTTCTGACCGAGTTAATTTCGCACTGAGCCAACAAACTATTAAATAAAATAGACCAATGATAAGAAGATTGCGCACTAGGTGCGCTTGATCTTGATAAAGTCCTTGTATCAGGTGGAAGCCTTTTTCGATTAAGAAACGAAAGGATCCAACGATAATTCCAACAACGAGACCAACAATGATTCCTCGTCCAACTTGGGATAATATAGTACTTGAGGCAAAGGCAAATTCTTTCTTGGAACTAAGTGTTTCTGACTGTTCCTCCATAATCATTCCTTCTAACTTAACTTTCTTTTTTTCCTGAAACCAGTGATTTTACTGGTTCAAAGCTGGTCCGGTGAATTGGGGTAACTCCTAGTTTTTTCAGTCCTTCCAGGTGTTTAGCAGTTCCATATCCTGCATTAGTAGCGAAATCATAGCCAGGGAACTGCTGATCGTATTCCTTCATCAATTCATCACGTGTCACCTTGGCTACTATAGAAGCTGCTGCAATTGAAAGGGAATTAGCATCACCTTTGATGATGGAAGTTTGTGAAATGGGCAAATCCAGTTTCATGGCATCTATCAAAAGGTGCTCAGGTTGCGAACTGAGCTGGGAGATAGCTTCCTTCATAGCCAGTTTGGTTGCTTCGTAGATATTGACTTGGTCGATGACTTGATTATCCATGATGCCAATGCCAATTGATAAGGCTTGATTTTGAACGGCTTGGAAAATCTCCAGATGTTTCTTTTTAGGAATTTTCTTGCTGTCGTTGAGACCTCTAATTTTACAATTTTTAGGTAAAATAACGGCTGCAGCGACTACAGGTCCAGCCAGAGGACCTCGGCCGACCTCATCAACACCAGCAATTAAGGTCAATCCTTGCTTGTAAAGTTCTTTTTCATAGGAAAGCATGGCTTCCAAACGAAGATCCTCATCCAATTCTGCCTGAATGGCTTTTTTACGCTTGCTGATTTCCTTTTGAACTCCAGAGCGAGTATCCTTTTCAAGTTCTAAAAAAACAGGACTTTCTAAATCCTTGACCGTTGCAAGGAGTTCTTTGATTTCTTTAATCGTCGCCATCGAGGTCTTCCAATGTATCTAAGGTATAGTTACCGAGTTTGCCATCGCGGACTTCCTTCACGAAGAGACTGTAAAAACGGTCATAGTCGTCTCTGAAACCGAGGGCGCGGGTCATATCCATAATAATAACCGGAGCTTCTTCCTCAATTTTCATTTGTTTGAAGCGTTCAGCCAACTTTTCTGGATAATGTTCTTTGAAATAATTGAGACCAAAAATAGTTACCTCATCCATAGGAAGCAACTGGTCTTTAATAGCTCCTGTCAAGGCCAGTTTCAATGCAACAGTTTCATCCTCAAACTTAGGCCAAAGAATTCCCGGTGTATCCAAGATTTCAAGGTCCTTATTAGTTTTGAGCCATTGTTGCCCCTTGGTCACACCTGGTTTGTTGCCGACAACGGCAATTTTCTTACCAGCTAAACGGTTCATGAGAGTTGATTTACCAGCATTGGGAATCCCAATAATCATGGTACGCAAGGTTTCAATCTTGATACCGCGTTCCTTTTGGCGAGCAATCTTATCAGCCATGAGCTTTTTGGCCGCATCTGTTACAACTTTTACAGTTACTTGTTCTTTGGAGTTGATAGCTAGAGTCTGGATTCCTTGTGATTCAAAATACTGACGCCATTCCTTGGTCATTGCTGGATCGGCCAAGTCTGCCTTGTTTAAAATCAAGAGTTTTGGTTTGTCACCAACAATCTTGGTCAACATAGGATTTTGACTAGAAAGAGGCAAGCGAGCATCCACCAAAATCGTCACAAAATCAACAAATTTTAAATTTTCCTGCACCTGTCGACGCGCTTTAGACATGTGACCAGGAAACCATTGAATAGTAGCCATTGAGTTTTTTTCCTTTCGTAGCAAGGTTTTAGAGCCTCTTATATAATTTACTATTGTTTGAACATAGAGAGTTTTCAAATGAATGATGTACAAACAGTTCTTGTTTTATGACATAGAAATCTACTTTATATTATATCATGACTTCCTTATTTTGTCCGCTTTTGCTTCCAGATTATACTAATTCAAAATTAAAGTCTATCATTTTATTAAAGTCTTACTCAAAACATAGTTTAATTCAAGTATATCCTTTGAAATTCAATCTCTCTTATAACTATTATTTCATATTAGGGAGAATATAATAGTTATAAGAGAGATTGAATTTTATGAGTTTTTGGGATTTTTTTAGGTCTAAAACGCTAACCATTCAAAAACCACACAATGTTTCTTTCAGCTTAATTGAGTATAAAACTGAAATCACTGTGTGGTTTTATTTTGAATCTAGTTTTTGTACAGACTCATATTAAATAGCAATTTGTTATATTCATTTAAACAAAGGATTAAAGAAACCATCAGTTGCTTTCAACAAGGCTTTAAACACTTTTTCTTTTAGTGCAACAGTATGTGAGAAATCACCCGATTTCTTTAAATCTTCCTCAATCGCTTTAACAAAGATATCCTTCAATTGTGTATAGTTGGTAATTTGTTTACCGTTAATTTCAATAGCAGTAAATCCTTGCTCAGCTTTAGCTTTCACATCATGATACCAATGTTTCTTCCAATCTTCAAGGTTTGAGAATTGGTTGTTTGAAACTTTCTTGATAATGAAATCATCACCTAATAGTTTGTTGTTCTCTCTATTAGCTTCACCTTGGTATTTACTAGATACATATCCGATAAATCCATTTTCATAGCCAAAGTAACCCCACATACGGAAGGCATTATGCTTGAATGATAATGAACCTGGGGCACCTTTACTTGTATTACCACCATAAATACCAGCCATCATTTGAACATTAACATATGCTGAATTAGGCGTAAAGTCCTCTGGTCGGAATATACCATTACCTGGATTATTATGTTTGGTCATAAAGTTATTATCAACCAAATCATCGATACTTGCTAATGATTTAGTTTTCTCTCCATCATTTAGGTCACGAACTTTATCCCATTGGTGTGGAGCGGTTAATTTATTTAAACCATCAACATGTCTATCGACTCTGTCAATTTTCTTGAACCACTTGCTATTGTCACCTTTTAATCGTGGTAATACAGCATCAGCCTCAAGATGGTCTAACATCATAAGAGCATCATTATAATTTCTCATATAACGGTCGATATCTTCACGAGTTTTCAATTTATCTGGATCATAATTATACCACTGATCACCATCATTTTCACGATGATAAGCCATGTTAAGACCCAAAGCGCCATATTCACCATTGGTTGTCGATTTATCTGGTGTTTGTAACATACCTTGAGCATAGGCTTCAACGTCTGTACCTTGACGATGTCTATGACCACCGAAGTAAAGCATTCTATCGTTTACGTGTGTTGTTTCGTGAGTAAAGGCTGAAATACCAAATGGACTAATCATATCCGTCACCATAAACAAGACCTTGTCATCATTATTCGGATCATCAAAAATTGATGCCATAGCACCCATACGCCAGTCTCTATCATGGTGTCGCCACGTTGGACCATATAATTCACGAATTGGGGCTACAGGGTTACCTTTACCGTCAAATCCTTGACGACCTACAGGAGAACCATTGTAGGTCTGATTATCCCAAACAGGTGTCGGAACCATTTTCTCACTTTTAAGCAATCTATCTCGTACACTTGGCAATGCTAAACGTGACCAGAAGTCAAGGTAAGTTTGTTGCGCGTGAGCAACCTTATCAATTTCTTTTTTGAACTCATTTCTAGCTTCTTCTGTATGTTTACCATATTTCTCAAATGAACTGTACGCCATCGTATTATATGTTGAAATTAAGAACATATGAGCATCTTTGAGCGTTAGAAGTGGTAGAATCATACGTCCATGAACACCATTATCTAAACCATCGAATACACGGTGACGTTTATCTTTCAACTCTGTATTTGTTGTCTTAGGTTCTGAAACATATACATTTTTAGCAGAATGAATAAACCAATCGTTAATATCTTTATCCTCAGTGAACAAACGCATGTTGTATTCTAGGAAGTTACGAAGACTACCTTTACCAGTATTACTTGCAATGATTTCACGATAAGCATCCTGAGTTCTGTCACCCTTTAAGTTCTTCTCGCTAGACCCGATGTTAATCAAGCGATCTAACACACTTGGTATTTTACCGTAGAAGTCAGGTTTAAATATCATAATGTCTTTGATACTCATACTGTTGTCAGTATACTTAATGTTATAGTAACGGTTCAAGTAAGATAGAGCCATCATGATTTTCGCTTTGTTGTCGTCAACTTTCTTTACAAGTGCTTTCATCGCAGCTTCGTCACTATTTAATTGATGGTCTTCGTTTTCGACTAAAGCTTTCACAAATTTATCAAGATTAGCTTTAACATCAGCAAAGCTTTCTTCTAGATACAAATCAGATGGATTTCCAATAATTTTACGAACATCTTGCGAATCGTATGTAACTGAACCTAACTTCTCTTTCACATCTGCAATCAGTTTCACACGGTCTTTCTCAACCATATTTGGTGTATAAACAACGTTTTGTCCAGCGATGGTATATTCACGAACTTGTTTCACTTTAGAATCAGTATTCTTAGTAACATCCATTTCTTCCTTAGTACCATCAGCATAGTGAACCATAATCTTATCAATATCTGATAAGTCAGTTACAAATTGTCCGTCTTTCATACCAGTAACAGAAAGAACTTCTTTCTTAACTAAGTTTGATTCTTCAACCAACTTGTTACCTTGGTTAACGATCCATTCTTTATTGTAGAATGGTTGGAGTTTTTCAATATTACGATAAGCTAAATCACGTTCTGTTTTGTAGTCTTGAGTTGTCTTATACTCATCTTCTTTTCTTGTTAAACGATTTAAGCGGTTGACTATAGGTTCGTTGATTTCGTATTTATCTGCGGATATGCCTGTAGCTTCAATTTTAGATTTTACCTCTTCTTCAGAAATAGGTTTAATACGATTTTTCTCTTTTGAACGCTGGTAGGTAGAATTCCCCTCACTGATACCTATTACAACATAATTTCGTTTCACATTATTTCCTGTCCAATAGCCATCATCATAATCAATATCACTAGAACCATAGAAAATTTCACCATTAGATACTTTCATCATGGAAACTGAATCTTCAACAGAACCGTGATGCTTCATGCTTCCTACAACACCACCATTTTCAATTGGTTTAGCTACATTAATGGTTCCTTTGGCTACTGATTTCTTAATCGCACCGTCACGACTTACAGCACCGTTATCCCCACCGTTTTGTGAACTATAAGCAATTCCCGCAGCTTTTGCCTTATTACCGACAAGATTAGCATCCACATATGCTTTTTCTACTAAACCTTTCCAGTTTTCACCAACGATACCGGTCAAGTATTGTCCACCATCACCGACAGCAGTTACGTTACCGATAAAGGCCACATTTCTGAGTGTACCTTGGTTATCAATCTTATCAATAAATCCAGATACCCAGTTTCTACCTAATACGTTACCAGTCACTTTGACATCTTCGATTTTAGCGCCACCTTTAATAGTGTCGGCAATCGGTGCAATGCGGTCTGCCCAAGGCATATTGATATTTACATTCCCAATATTTACTTTGGTTACTGTACCACCGATAATGTTCCTGAATAGAGGACGCTCCGTGTTGTGGATAGTATAATGTTTTCCCTCTACACTCTTCAATGTACCTCTAAAATCACCGTCAACATACCATTTCTTAGGTGTTGGAACACCAGTGGCATTCAAATCTGCACCAATTTTAAATGTACCGTTTTTATCAGCATTCATAGCATCTACCAATTCTTTAAAGTTATAATAAACGTTATCAACTTTTGGAACTGGTTTTTCAATATAATGCACATACTTATTACGAACCTTCGTTGGATCTGTATGTTGAATCAAATCTTGCGCTTCAGCAGTGATTTTATAAAGTTTTTGACCTTCTTCTGTCACCTCTTCGATAGAGTCAACAGCTAAACGAGTTACCTTATTATCGCGACTAGTGATTTTTAAGTACATTTTCTTCACATCTTCATCTGAAGGTTTTTCAGTCATAAAATCACTAGATGTTTCAGTACCATCGTCATTTACCTTCACTAAATTAGTAGATGCGATATTTTTAATTTCAACTTTTTTCAACTCTAAACGTAAAGGTTTTTCGTCCAATTTAGACGTTTCATCACCTTCACCACGGTTGTAAGTCATTGTTGTTGCAATTTTATAATCTTTAAATAAATCTAAACCTTGAACAGCGTCTGTCAATTTTTCTTTAGATAAGTCAACTCGCTTAACAACAGTATTCCCATCCTTAATCTCAGCTATAATGCTCTTAATTTCAGCATTACCTGTATTTTCAAGAGTGTAAACTAATTTAGCTGAACGATCCATCGCATCTTCTGTAACCTTATCTAAAGTCAAAGTTGGTGCAACTTTTGTAGTATATTCAGGTAACTCAGCTTGAACTTCAGGTTCACCCTTTTCAGTGACTACAGCTTCTGGTAATTCAGGTTGAACCTCAGGTTCACCTTTGTCTGTCACTACTGCTTCAGGTAAAGCTGGTTGAACAGCTGGTTCGCCCTTTTCAGTGACCACAGCTTCAGGTAAAGCTGGCTGAACAGCTGGTTCACCTTTATCTGTTACAACAGCCTCTGGCAATTCAGGTTGAACAGCTGGTTCGTCCTTTTCAGTGACTACAGCTTCAGGTAAAGCTGGCTGAACAGCTGGTTCACCTTTATCTGTTACAACAGCCTCTGGCAATTCAGGTTGAACAGCTGGTTCGTCCTTTTCAGTGACTACAGCTTCAGGTAAAGCTGGCTGAACAGCGGGTTCACCTTTATCTGTTACAACAGCCTCTGGCAATTCAGGTTGAACAGCTGGTTCGCCCTTTTCAGTGACTACAGCTTCAGGTAAAGCTGGCTGAACAGCTGGTTCACCTTTATCTGTTACAACAGCCTCTGGCAACACTGGTTGAACTTCGGGTTCACCTTTATCTGTTACAACAGCCTCTGGCAACACTGGTTGAACTTCAGGTTTCCCTTTGTCTGTCACGACTGCTTCTGGTAAGGCTGGTTGAATCTCAGGTTCACCTTTGTAGGTCACAACTTTGGGTTGCTCAACTGGCGAAACAGTTGGTGCCGGAGAAACCGATAAAACAGTTCTATCGTCAAGCTCCAAGTAACCAACATATCTGTAACCAGAAATTTGCAACACACCGTCACGTCCAGATTCATGGATATTAGCATTCAAATTAAGTGCTGAAGTAGTTGATAGTGTAACTAAACCTGCCACCCCTACAATCAAAAATGTAGCTATTTTTTTATTTCTCTCATCTTTTGTAATAACCACAACAAGACTACCGATGGTCAATAAACCAAATAAAGTCATAATGGATTGTGATTGACCAGTATTTGGTAGTTCGTCTTTCTCATAAACCAAGGCATATGATTCTTTTGATTCGTCAGGTCTACCTTGTTTGAGTTGATCACGTTCAGTTTGTGTCAAATTACTATAATCTAAGTAATGATAAGTCGATGCACCAACAACTGACGGTGCGAATAAAAGACTTCCCAAGAATACCGAACCAACAATACCCTTTATTTTCCGAATGGAAAATCTATCTTTTTTTAATAATGACAATTGTAATCCTCTGCCTTTACTTTTTATTTCCTAATAGCAAACACTATTTTTTATTCTCAAAAATTGAACTTCTAAAATCATTAGTTTGATCTAGATAAGCTTTAAATATTGCTCTCTTCAACTTATGAACTGCACTATCAAATTCTGGTTTGTAATTACTCCAAGAATATCTATTCTCATCTTCATCCTTTCGAACAGCTTCATCCATTAATCGCTGCAACTCTGTAACACTACTTATAGTTTTCGTAGAAAAACTAGTCCAAGGTTTTGTTGTATCATTAAAAGTAACTTTATTCAGTCTATCAAATTGAGCTACACGTTCATTATACATATCTTGCTTGAATTGTGTCCAAGTTTTATATTGACCATTAAATACTTTTTGAAGTACAAGTTTATCTGTCACCAATCCTCGTTCTTTACCATAAATAGTTATTTTTTTACCATTTTGTTTAGCAAGGTCTTCGTATTGATTTGAAATATACGGTACCATACCATCTTTAAATCCTTTTGCAGCTAATAGTTCATAAGCCATACGACGTCCCATTAGGTCACCTGGCGTTCCGTCATCATTACTTAATGCTGCATAAATCGGCGCAAATAGTTTGATAGTATAGTAACCATTTCTTTCATATTTACCTGAAGTATATTCCCTAGACGAAAGAATATTATTATCAATCAAATCATTGAATGAACGTAGTTTTTCAGCTTCTTCTACTGTCAGATCTCTGACAACATTTGTTGCATATACGTTATTTCCATCTGCTGGATCTTTCTCATACTTATTCTCAATTTTTCTGAGAGCTTTCGTTTTTTGATAAACGGTAAGGTTCTCTGTAATAGATTTTCCTTCGAGATATTCCAACATATAAACGACATCAAACATGTTGTGTACGTATTTCTGAAGATCTTTTGCGTCTGAAAATCTCGTAGTTGGATCGAGTACTTGTAATCGTTGTCCTTCTGTACTATCTGATTTTGAATGTTTCAAGATAGAGTTGATGGTTATAGTTGCATCATCTGGATGGTCTGGCGCTTGTAATAAGCCTTTGGCGAAGAACTCTGGTCCCAAGCCACTTCTTCGACCATAGCCGCCAAGATAGATGTCCTGATCTGAGTCATGCGTCATCTCATGTGTATAAGTGATAGACCCATCTTTGTCCAACATTCGATAGCCCATATAATATACTGCATCCCCTGTAGCGTAAGCACCGTGTCCATTATGACCAACTTTATTTCCAACAGGACCAAAGAAATGTTTCATTGCAGGATTTGGACTATCAAAATCAGCTACTGTTTTGGCTTTTCCATCGGTATGATCATCACCAAATTTATAGGCATCATAAAGCAAGATATTTCGATAAAGCTTCTCACGCCCTTCCTTATCTAGAATACGATACCAATAATCGTAGTGATTTCGTTGACGTTTGGCAGTTTCACGCGCATTTTCTTCAACAAAGTCATTGAGACCCTTGCCCGCTTTATGGTCACTATTGCGGTAACGATCATAAGCACCAAATCCTAGACTAGAGATAGTCGAGATAACAAAGACGGATTTTTCTGGCAAGGTAAGTAGAGGCAGTACCATATTACGATATTTCCAACTGTCGCTAGTGATTCGATCATAGACACTGATAGAGTACTTGCTGCCAGATTTTTCCTGATTAGCTCTCACTTCTGGAATATTAGATTTTTCTTCAACGATGTAAGCCTTGGTCTGAGTTTTAAACCAATCATTGTTGCTTGTGTTTGGTAGAAAGACTTTTCGGTAATTTTCAAGCGTGTTAAATAAATCTTTCGTTCCATGATGGCTAGCTAAACTAATAGCATAAGTATCAACGTTGTTCTTGGCAAGAAGATTATTAAATCCTGATTTACCTAACTCAATCAAAGTATCTAACGGAGAAGCATTTCCTTTGCCAAAGAAATCTAGATGGTACATTACAAGGTCTTTTGCACTCACTTTATCATAACTAAAATTATACCAGCGTTCTAGGTAGCTCATACCAAGTAGCAAAGCTTCCTTGTTACGCTTGATTTTATCTATAATATAACCCGTCATTACTTTATTGTCTGTAACTAAACCTGCATCAGCAGATAGAAGTTTTGTCAAGTTATCTGCTAAATGCTCTTTCGTTTTGCCAAATTGTTCTTCAAGATATAACTCCGTTAGTTTCACTTTTGGAGAAATACCGAGTGTCTTTCTGATAGCATCTGAGTGGTAGGACACCTGCTGCAATTCAGGTAAGACTTGCTTGATGATAGAGTTTTGGTCGTACAAGAATTGGTTTGGTGTATAGAGAAGACCTGTATCTCCTAGACTATATTCTGCTAATTTGGCAAAATCAGACTGGTACTTGAGATTGAGTTTTTCAGATGAATGATCCTTGTAGTGCAGCAAGAGTTTGTTTGCAGTCTGTTTGTTGGAAACAATGTCTGTGATGACTTGGTTATCCTTCATCATGACTGCTGACAAGAGTTCTTTCTGATATAAAAGACTGTTCTCATTGACCAGATTTCCATATTTGACGATGGTTGCCTTGTTATAGAAAGGTAACAATTTTTCAATGTTCTTATAAGCCAAGGCTCGCTTAGCTTGATAATTGGCTACCTTAGAAAAATCACTTTCTTTTTTGCCACTTGTTGAAAGAGGCTCCACTGTTGGTAGAGTGAGAGGATTAATGGCTGATTTTTTGCTTGCGATTTGGGAAGCATCTAGCATTGTTCCTCTTTCTTCAAAGGATTCCTTGCTGACGACCTCATCCTGGACCAAGGTGACATTGTAGACTCTGTTCGCTTTACTACTGAATGTGTCCTTCACCTTCATTCCAGTATAGTGGTAACCGGTAATGGAATTTCCGTTAGTTACATTGACATCACTTAGAACATTGGTCAACATTCCAGCATGATTTTCATTATTAGATTCTCGGTCCCATAAGTTTCCTGCTATACCGGCTACTTTTCCAAAGGGCTTAGTATTGTTAATATTCCCCTCAACATAGCTATTCTGGATATGAGCATCTTTGTCAACAAGACCGGTAAGACCGCCAACGGTCTGATCTGAACTATTTGTGTTTGACGAAATATCTACTGACGCTTTAGATTTAGTTATCAAAGCATTTCTTCCTGTCAAATGACCGACCAGACCACCGATATTATAGGCGGCAGTCGTTTCATAGGTATTGACAATTCTTCCCTTGAAACTGCTCTCTGTGATGCTTGATTGGTCAGCCTTAGCCAGCAAACCACCGATACCACGTTCACCAGCTAGAACACCATCGACATGAACTTGTTTAATCTTTGTACCATTCTGGGCTTCATATGCTAGTGAACCGATATCATCTTTCCCTGAAATAGAGACATTTTTCAGACTCAGTTTTTCTACTGTAGCGCTACTCAAGTTTTCAAACAAAGGTTTTTTCAAATTGTAAATAGCATAATGTCTGCCATCTTTTTCACCGATTAATTGACCTGTAAATGTTTGCTTTATATAAGATCTATCATCTTGGCCTAATTCTACTTCGTTTGCGTTTAGGCTAGCTGCTAGATGATAAGTTCCAGCAGGATTCCGATTTATAGCTTCAACTAGATTACTAAAGGAAGTAAAGTTTGTCGTTTCCTCTGTAGCCTTCTTAGAAAGATAGAAACTGAAATTGTCGACATATTTATTATTGTCCTGCTCTTGTTGCAGTTTATCAGCTTTGGCTGTAATTTTATAAACTGTCTGACCATTTTTTATTTCCGCAGTTATTGAAGCAACTGGTAAATAAACATCTTTAAATGACGAAGATTTAATCTTTACAAAGTAAGTGTCTGGATTACTTGGAACACTATCCAAAGAGATATGTTGTTTGTAAGTACCATTGGTCTGATTATATAACTCCAGATCTGAAACATTTCTTAATTCAAGTGTTTTCTCTGGATCTGTTTCTTTCGGCTTCTCAATCGGAGTTTCAGGTTTTAATTGCTCAATATTCCCCTTATATTCTGGCAGTGGTGCTGCTTGCTCCGGTTCAACAATAGCGCCAGCCTGTACCCCTGTGTATTCTGGCAGTGGTGCTACTTTCTCTGGTTCGCCTATTGCTCCAGCCTGTACGCCTGTATATTCTGGTAGTGGTGCTACCTGTTCTGGCTCGACTACAGCGCCAGCTTGTGGTCCTGTATGTTCTGGAAGCGGTGCCACTTGTTCTGGTTCAACTACAGCGCCAGCTTGTACACCTGTATATTCTGGTAGAGTGGCTACCTGTTCTGGTTCAGCTACTGCTCCAGCCTGTACGTCTGTATATTCTGGCAGTGGGGCAGCCTGCTCCGGTTCAACAATAGCGCCAGCTTGTACGCCTGTATATTCTGGTAATGGTGCCACTTGTTCCGGTTCAACTACAGCTCCTGCTTGCACCCCTGTATATTCGGGTAGCGGTGCTACTTGTTTCGGTTCAACGACCGCGCCAGCTTGTACTCCAGCATATTCCGGTTCAACTTTTTCAGGTTCAACTACAGCTCCTGCTTGCACCCCTGTATATTCTGGTAGTGGTGCTACCTGCTCTGGTTCGCCTTTATCTGTTACAACTGCTTCTGGTAACGCTGGTTGAACTTCTGGTACACCTTTATCACTTACTACAGCTTCTGGCAACTCCGGCTGAACTTCTGGTACGCCTTTATCACTTACTACAGCTTCTGGTAATTCAGGTTGAATTGCTGGTTCAACAATAGCTCCAGACTGTGCGTCCTTATGTTCTACACCAGTCTCAGGTTGGTCCTTTATAACTTGAGGTTTTTTAGTACCTTTTTCAACTATTCTTGTAACAGGCGCAGTCGTTGAAGTGGAAACAATTTCTCGTGAAACTTCTTCCTTGTTTACAGAGAATATTCTAACAACTTCGACTTTCTTACCTACTTTACCTTCTTGTTTTACTCTTAAAGTTCCTTCAGCTAAATCAGAATTCTCCTGAACTTTTTCTTGAAAATCTATTTTTGTTTCTATAGTTTCGTTACGATATAAGAGTTCAGGTTTATGCAACTGACCTGATAGAACTTCATCCTGTGGACTTAGTGTATTTACGCCAGTCTTTTCTTTTGGAGAAATCTTCTCCTCTTTCTTCGTTTCTGGATTCTTATGTTCTGCCAACTGTGCTTGAGAATCTGAAGATTGTTTCTCTTCTTTTCTTGGATTCGTTAATTCTGTAGAAAGAGGTTTTTCAACTACTTGAACTTCTGTCGGCTTAGTTGAAGAAACAGGTGTTTGTTCCTGAATAGTTTGTACTGTTGAAGGATTCTCTACAAAATTCGGTGTAACACTATAATCCACCTTTTGTTGTTTTGTAGGAGTGGCTACTGATTTTTCTTGATTATTTACTTTAGACTCAGAAGTTATGTTACCCTCTTTGATATATCCAACATATCTGTAACCTGAAATGTCTTTAGGAAGAGGTAATTTTTCTCCAGAGGTCAATTCATAGTCAGTATTGTAATTTAGCAAAAGATTATTTTCTAAAGCATGAGCCGATACAAGAACACCATTTCCTATTCCTGCAACCAATACTAAATGTAATACTGTTTTATTCTTAACTTTTTTCTTAGAAACGGCAAAAATTAAAATTCCCAGAGCTGCTAAGCTAGCACCAGCAACTAGGGTTTGCATATCATTCTTACTTCCAGTATTTGGTAAGTCTCCCAGTTGATTTTGGGAATTTAACTTATAAACAAGATAATAAGTTTCATCATCATTCTCCACGTATGTCGGAATATCATAAACGAGCTGATTCTTTTCTTCTGATGATAGCTCTGAATCTGTCACATATTTATAGTGAACACTTTTAGTCTCTTGAGCTTCTACAGATGAACCACCTAATACAGACATAAAAAATAAACTTGAAATCGTTGCAGATACAAGTCCTACTGATAATTTTCTAAATGAAAAACGCTCTTGTTTTTCACCATAATACTTTTCCATTATTCCTCCTTGAAATAAAATTTAAAAATATGTAAGGTAAATTTTATTATATTAGCTTGTTATCTTATAAAAAGGCAATACACTTTGATTATACTCTTAATTTACAAAAAAGTCTTAAAATTGAGTTACGCTTTCATGCTTAGTTTTATATATAAATAAAGAAAAACTATATTGTAATTTTCATTGGAAAAATCATTTATAAATCGGAAAATGTAATCATTTTTTTGAGTCCTCAGAATATTATCAAAAAGAAAATATAAAAAGGATCGTTATTTTAAAAATGACTGTCCTAACGACTATAAAACTTTTTAAATAGCTTTTTATTTTGAAATTAAAACTTTCATAACTATTGCTATCAATCAAATCTTTCAATATTTATTATCCAAGAAACATCGCTATTGGGTGCTTACTAGATTTTTTTCCTATTGACTGCGAGCGAGGTTTCCGTTAGAAAATATGTTTGAAATCACTTTCGATATAATCTTAGACTTCCTTTAACCTACAAACTGTTTTCAGATCTCTCTCATGCATTCAATTTTATCCAAACAACCACTACACTTCTCTACTTCATCAAAGTTTTCTATTGTATAGATTTTGTATGAATCCAATTAGATAAATCTTCACTCATTAAATAAGTTTTCCAACTGTTTGGTTGCTGATTGAATCTCGTAGCCGTTTTCATCTATCATCTGCTTCACGTTTGCTTTATCAAGCTCTCGATGATCTCTGACAGACAAAATCTTATCTGCCCATTCTTCAAAAGAATCATTCAAAGACAAGCTGTTATCATAGTTATCTAGTATTCTTGCATCTGGTAAATGCTTTGCTGTTACAACAGGTAATCCATTGGCTTGCGCTTCAATGAGTACAATTGGCAAGCCCTCAAAATGAGATGGGAAGAAGAAAACATCTAGAAGATTTAGCATTTTTCCGACATTAGTGGTCAAGCCTGTAAAGATGACTTTGTCTGCTACTCCATATTCTTTTGCCACATTTTCTAAAAACTCAGTATCTCCTCTTCCGATAAATACGAGACGAGAATTTGGTTCTTTTTTGACGATTTCAGAAAAAACCTTCACGCAAAAACTTTGATTTTTTTGTTTTTCATATAGACGAGAAACTTGTCCTACGACGAAACAATCTTCTGGAATATGGTATTCCTTTCGAAGTTGAACTTTTTTTTCTTCATCATATAAAAACTTTTCTACCTCAATGGCATTATGAATTACTAAAGCTTTTTCTCTTTCTTGACCATGATAAAAATGGTTCAACGCTTCTGTTCCGCAAGCCCAAAAATCGGTCGCATATTTGCCGACAAAAAGACGATTGACTGGATGAATGAAGCGATAAAATTTATCTGCTGTCGCACAATGTCCATGCACAATTCTTTTTTCTATCCCATATTTCTTTGCTAATTTTAAAAATTCTAGATGAGTTAATCCATTTTGATTGGACCATAAAATATCATAACGATGAGCATTTTTCTTAAAAAAATCATCCCATTCCTTTAATGCCTGTTTAATATGAGGTCTTAACTTAGGGATTCTATGAACGACGAGAGGATTGTGACAAAGCTTCTTAAAATGATCACTAAATTCAACATCTTCAGGACCTTGTAGTAAAAATTCCAGTTCAAATTCAGAGGTATCAATATGGTTATAAAAATCTACCACAATTTTTTCCAAGCCACCAACATCTGGAACCAGACCACAAACCAATATTCTTTTCATTGATTTCTCCTTATTTTTTTAACTTTAATACTTTTTGAATCATCAGGATAATTTGTCTACCGCCTTCATGATTTCTAAATAAGAAAACGTAGACACCCAATACTGTCAAATAAAGGATGATTTTGATTGCCAAACTGAGAATGAAATCTAGCTGAGTTAAGAGTAAGTTATCCAGTAAACTCAAAAGTAGAAAGCTTATCCCTGCGACAATGAAATCTTGTAACAATGTTTTAAAAAAGTCCTTTGAGGAAGCTTTCAAGCCATACTTAAAGGCGCTATAGGGTTCATACCATGTACAGGTCAAGACTGTTGAACAAATCGTACCCAATAAAATTCCAGATACACCTAAATCTAAAATCGCTAAAAAGTAGAGTGAAAGGGAAATATTTAATAAAATCTCGACGATAACTTTTTTATTTTGCTCATAACTTAATCCATAAACTGAAATCAACGTTAGAATCGGTCTTCTATAAAAAGTTAGGAAAAAATGAAGGACAATCAAAATCTCAACTGTACGATTAAATGAAAAACTCTCACCTAACCAGATAGTCATAAATGGATGAATGAACATTAAATAGCCTAAGCTAGCAAAATAAATCAGGCTAAAAGCAATAAACTGGAATTTTTTTAGGAATTTAATCATATCTGCTACTGTCGTAGATTCCGAATGGACTAAGTTACCTACGGAAGAAACAACTGAATTAATCACAGTATTTAAAATCAGTGAAAGAAATCCTAAAACATAGGTATAATTCCCATAAATACCTATAGCTGCTAAGCTGACAAAACTTGCCATTAGAATACTATCTGTTTGAAAAACAATCGTTTCTCCAATACTACCGACTATATTTCCTTTGATATTTCGGATAAATTTTTCTTTTTCCTCCTGATTAATGGGTGTTATGTCATTCTTAAACAAGTAACCATACAATCTATCTACAATCCGCGACATGATGATATTTCCTATAAAATTCATGATGATACTGATTAATAGATAAAAGATATAATTTTTGGTAAAGAATAAAATTCCGATTTGCAAGCATACGCGAAGCGTATTTAATCCAAAGTCAATCAAAGTCATCATATAATTACGCTGATCGACATAAAGTAAGGTTCGTTTATAGGAGAAAAAATAGCTTGAAGCAGAATTAAATACAAAGAGGAAAAAAATCAAATATAATTCACTATTTACCGTATAATCCTTTATCATATAAGGAAGAAATAAAGAAAGTATAGCACCCAGTATAAAAATAGAAAAGCCAATGATTCTATATAATTTTTTGAAAAGAATCATAAAGGCATTGATTTTTCCATGTTCTTCTCTGTCTAAGGGTCCATATAGTGCATAGCTCATGGCTCCAGCAACCCCTAATTCTGCCAAAGACAGGATAGAAACTAAGCTAGACAAATAATTGTTTAATCCTAGATAGGTTACCCCAAGTAAATTGATAAAAATAGTTCGATTGATAAAGCCAAGAAGGACTTGAAAAGGTTGCAATGCAAGAGCTATACTTGTATTTAAGGTGGCAAATTCGGTTCTACTTTTTTTCGTGTATTTCATCTATTCCTTTAATTTTCCTTGTAAAAGTTGATCGAGATAACTCTCTGGAAGAACTTCTTCTTTCTTGATTTTATAAGTCGTTTTCAAAATCGGTGTTGTTTTCAACACTTCTTCCCATTCGTTTTCATCAAAAAGTTTATCAGCATGTTCTCTTAAAAACCACACTCTCTCAGCCGGTTCTAAAATAGGCAATTTATCTACTAATGATCTGAATTCAGAATTTGAATCATATTCGGACAAAATGAAGTAATCCATCATTAGATAATGAATGAATATTGGATATTTACGTACATAGTAAATATATAAATCCCGAATATGTTTGAAATAAGGTCCTCCTTTTTGTCCTGCAAGGAAAAAACCTGACCATTTAAAATCACCAATCGTTCGCTCCATTTGCTCAGGATGTGCCGGTGGATGATTCAAACTAAAAAAGTCACCTTCAAACATTTCTAAAGTTGCATAGGGAGATACAAATAAGGTTGCATCCATCCAAATTCCACCGTATTTGTATAAGAGACTAAAACGAATAATATCGGAATAATGCGCAGCTGATAATTTTTTTTTCTTGTATTTGTCGATGATGTCTGATGGAATATTGATGAAATCCGCCAGATTTTCATCCGTCAACAAGTAGAATTCACAGTCATTTCTTTTGGCGAAGTCTTTTATGGTCTTCATTGAAGCCTGGACCGTCTCAGGAATTTGAGCTTCTCCCTGTTGCCACATTGTCCAAATTATTTTCGGAAATTCTGTTGTTTCTTCCTCTTTTTCATTACTCGAATCAACTAGTTGTGCTTCTTTTCTTAATTTTAGTACAAAATCCAAAAGAATCTTTCTACGAAAATCATAAAACATCTTGTCAGATTTTTGTGCAAGAAAGTAAACACATGTTAGTTTAAGGCCATAATATTTTAAAATTTGACGATAGCGAGTCATTTTTTTTTGTAAGATTTGTAGTTTCATAAACTCTACAAATTCCTTTCACATTTTTCTAAAGCTGTTTTTAGAAAATATCCGTTAAGAAGTTTCTCTCCTACTATTTTACTATTTTTAATCAATTCTTGATAATCTTCTTCATCAATCGAGTTTAAACAATCTGCAATTTCAAATAATGAATCAACAATGATTCCACATTGATTTTTCCGTACAAAATCAGCCAAGGCAGATTGGCTCCATACAATAATCGGAAAACCAGATGCTAAATATAGAGAAGCTTTATGTGGGTTATTCATCTTTAAATACTCTCCATACATCCCACTACAAGTATGAGGACTATCTCCGTCCCAGACTAACCCAAAGCCGCCATGTAAGCGATTAGGGAGTTCATCAGGAGAAAAAGCACCTTGATAATGAACGTTGTGAGGAAGATTCTCCTCTTCAAAGTTAATGCCATAAATAGAAAAATCTGGTTTTTCAGGTAATTGTCTTGCGTATTTTGTTTTCCGAATATCGAAATTTCCAGCTAACAAAATAGTTTCTTTTTCATAAGCTTTCTTCTCTTTATAATGTGGAATCAAATAGTCAAATATCTCTAAGGAAACAATTTTCTCTTCCGGTATTCCTAATCGCACAAGTTCTGCTTTCATCTTTTCGTTATGGGCGATAATACCATCGACTTTTTCAAGGACTGTTTTATTTTGTAAAAAATGGATAATGGAATATTTGAAATCTGTAAATGACTTGATTTTTTTATTTCTCAGGGACTCGATATCGTGAATCAGCAAATAAGCTTTGAATGTTCTATTTTTCAAAAATCTCGTAAAAATTTGTTTTTTTAAGGTATGCCATAATAACGGAAATTGAAGAACTAACACATCATTTTTTGTCAAAGTGATGGGATTTGAATCATTATTTAGGGAAAAAGGTTGATATCCTGCTTCTACCATTATTTTTTCAGCATCTAATCTTGCCTTAGATCCTGCATGTTTGGCTTCCGCATAAAATTCCTTTAAGTAATAATTCATACTACTTCAACCCTTTCCAAAATCTTTTTACAATATATTTTTCGAATCTCCATTGAATGGCTCCAACAACTCTTGAAATAAAGACAATCTTTTTAGGGAATAATCGATATGCTCGCATTAATAATGATTGACTTGAACTTTTAGCGTAACGATTCAGATACTCGACATATTTTTCTTGATAGGGATTTCCCTCAAATATGCGATAGTCGACAACGTGCATCAAAACTAAATGGAATAAGCGACGCTGTACATATGGGAGTGAGTCAGCATTTCCATCATATAAATGCTCCACTCTATCACAAATAGTAAACAAATCCAAATTTTTCAAACTAAATTCGCGATTCATAATACTACCAGAACGTACACGGTAATAATATCCTATATAATCGATTTTCACCATTTTATGTATATGTTTTAAAATTCCCATTCCTCCGTACACATCTTCATAAAATAAACCTTCTAAAAATGGGAAATTAAGTATTACTTTTCTTCGAAAAAGTTTAGCAACTGCATTCAAACGGACAATATTATCTTTACAAAGAGAAACTAATGCTTCATGGGCATTTCCTTGAAAAATAATTTTGACATTCTCGGGAGAAGGGATTTCTATTTCTTTTTTATCATTTGTATACCAACATTCTACGATGTCCATTTCTTCTGAAGTCATGTGCTTTAATAATTGCTCCAACATATCGTCTTTAAGAACATCATCGCTGTCTACAAAAGTGATAAATTCGCCTTTAGATTCAGTCATACCACGATTACGAGCGCCACTTAATCCTTTATTTGCTTGATTGATTAAGCAAAAGCGAGGATCTTGTTTACAATATCTCTCACAAATTTCTTGTGAATGATCCGTAGAACCATCGTTAACAAGTATTACTTCAATATTGCTATAAGTTTGACATTGAATACTATCTAAACATTCTTCCAGATACTCTTCAACATTGAAAACTGGCACAATGACACTTATCAATTTATCGTACTCCAAAATCTATTCTCCTTTGGAAATGAGCTCTTTCAAATAATTCAACCATCTCCAGGTTCTATTTACAATTGGAAACGTATAGCGTAAATAGAATTTAGGTGCTAGTCGATATAGTTTAACCATTTTACTAGTTCTTGCTACTTCTGGAGATTTTTCAACAAGTTTTATGTATTCTCTTAATTTTTCTTCATATAACTTTTGGTAGGGATTATTCTTTTCTATAAAATCTTTATGATGGGTTGTTACAATTTGAACTAAAAACTTTCCGATATAAGGGATTAATTTTTCATCTAAAGCAAACAAATCCACTAGTTTATCACAACAAGTAAACAAATCTAGATTTTTCTCAGAAAATCGTCTTCTCATGGTACTGTTTGAATGTTCTCGATAATAGTAGCCTACATAATAAAGTCTTACCATTTTTCGTATAAATTTCAATAATCCTACACCGTGATAAATATCTTCATAAATAACTCCCGTTAAAAATGGAAAATCTTCCACTAAATGTCTTCGATATAATTTACAGACTGGAGAATAAGACAAACCGTAATTACAACTCTTTATAACAGCTTCTTCTGAATTTCCCTCAAACTCAATCTGAATATTCTCTACTTCCTTTAATTTATCAAAAACACTTCTAGTGGCTCTATAATGACATTCTACCAAATCAATGTCTTCTGTCATGTAACGATTCAAAATTTCTAAATATTTTATGGATAGGACATCATCGCTATCCACAAAAGTGATCAATTCACCTGTTGAAACACTAACTCCATGATTTCTCGCAGCACTTTGCCCCTGGTTTTCTTGATTGATTAAGTGAAAACGACTGTCCAGCCTACAATATCTCTCGCAAATTTCTTTTGATCCATCTCTTGAACCATCATTGACTAGAAACACTTCTATATCGGTATAAGTTTGACATTGAATACTCTCTAAACATTCTTCAAGATAGTCTTCAACGTTATAAACAGGAACAATGACACTAATCATAAATAGGCTCCTATTAAATTTTCCATTTTTTTCGAATTTCTAAATATCTTAAATACAACGGATAATATAAAGTTAAAAAATATTTTGGTGAATAGCTATACCATCTTAATAATTTACTAGAATTGAAAATATCTGATGATTTCTTAGCTATTTCAAAATAGTTATCAATTGCATCAACATATAACTGATAATATGGATGTCCAACTCTTATGTTATACTTTTTAAAATGTCCAATACTAACTAAAAATAACATATTCCCTACATAAGGTAACCAATTATCTTCTCTAAATTCCTCTAATAATTTTTCGCCAACTTTAAAAATATCAAGATTCTTTTCTGAATATGTCTGATTCATTGTACTAGAAGTATGATATCGATAATAATAACCAATATAGTCAATTTTTCTCATTTTATGAATATATTTTAAAGAGACGATTCCAGTATAAAAATCTTCATAAATTAAATTTTCTAAAAATGGAACTTTCTCCACTATTTTACGGCGATAGAGTTTTGCGACAGGGCTCCAACTTACTCCATGATTAAAACATTGGTATAATGCTTCATTTGAATCAAATTCTTTAACATGAATACCTTTTTTTTCTTCATTTAAACATTGAATAGCCTCAGTTCTATCACATTCTACAATATCAATTCCATCAGACATATACTTCTTTAATTGTGTCAACAAATCAAACTTTACTATATCGTCACTATCAATAAAAACGATGAATCCTCCTGTAGACTCAGCAACGCCTCTATTTCTTGCAATACTCTGTCCTTGGTTTTCCTGATTTATTAAGCGAAAACGAGAATCTTTCCTACAATATTCCTCACAAATTTCTTTTGAGTAATCAGTAGATCCATCATTGACTAAAATAACTTCAAAATCTGTGAAAGTTTGCTGCCTTATACTCTCTATACATTCTTCCAAGTATTCTTCCACATTATAAACGGGGACGATAATGCTAATCATTTTTATTCTGATATCTCCTTTAAAATTTAGTGCATTCCCCTATATATTCAGGTAATCAATTTTTTCCTATATGTAATTTATCATTTAGATGATTCATTACTTTTTTAGTAGATATCCAAATCTTTTGTATACTTGTATAAATGGGATGAGTAATCGTTGTATAATATTTTGGAGCAAGTAAGTACAGTCGCAATAAACGATATTTCTGGACAACTTCCTTGGATTGCTTTGCTATAAAAGCAGCGTTTCGAATAAAATCTTCATATAAATCGACATATGGATTCTTCTTATTTATCCCATCTTTTAAATAGTGTCCATGACCAAGATAAAACATAAAATATCCAATATAAGGAAGCATATCTTCATCATCTTTAAAAGAATCTATTAACTGATTTCCCACTTTAAAAATATCTAAATCTTTTTCATTAAAGGGTTTCGTCATAGTACTATTTGGACGAATGCGATAATAATAACCAATAAAATCAACGACTATAATTTTTCGAATATATTTTAAATAATTTATTCCTGTAAAAACATCTTCGTAAATATATCCTTCCAAAAATGGTATCTTTTCAACAATTTCTCTTCTATATAATTTTGTAAAAGCGCAAAATTTCACTTCTTTA
Source organism: bacterium (assembly GCA_905221155.1). Taxonomy (GTDB): domain Bacteria; phylum Bacillota; class Bacilli; order Lactobacillales; family Streptococcaceae; genus Streptococcus. The sequence continues at coordinate 504,769 of CAJNCB010000001.1, forward strand.
ATCGCAATACAATTAAGAATTGCTTCTTTAGAGTTTCCTTCAAATGCAATTGTAGAAAGCTTAGTAAGATTGAACTCTTCTTTATTGATTGTTAATCTACATTCTACCATATCTACATCCGTCTTCATGTAAGGAAGTAGTACTTCTAATACGTTTGTATTGATAACATCATCGCTATCTACAAACATGATGTATTCGCCAATGGATTCTTTAACCCCACGATTTCTCGCAACACTTTGTCCTTGGTTTTCTTGATTAATCAATCTAAAGCGACTATCTACTTTGCAAAATCGTTCGCAAATTTCTTTTGAGGTGTCCGTTGAACCATCATTTACTAAGATAACTTCTATATCTTGATAAGTTTGATTTCGAATACTTTCTAGACATTCTTCTAAATATTCTTCTACATTATAAACGGGCACGATAACGCTAATCATAAAATAATTTCCTTCTCAATTATTTTTATTCATCTACCTTTACTTCTTTAATACCATTTTTGAATTTCCAAATTGCATAATAGATTGGGAATACGATTGAATTATAATAATTTGGGCAAACATTATAGAGCTTAACTAAGCGAGACGATCTAGCTAACTCTGGATTTTTCTTTGTTAATGTTACATACTCTGCTAATTTTTGATTATAAAATTCTGCGTATGGATTTCCTTTTTCGATATAATCTTGATAATGCATGGTCGCTACATGCACTAAGAAACTACCAATATAAGGAAGAAGTTCTTCCTTATCAGAATACAAGTCTATCAATTTATCGCTGACAGTAAATACATCTAGATTTTTCTCTGTAAATTTTCGATGCATCGTACTAGATGAATGTTGACGGTAATAATAACCTACATAATCGATTTTAACAATCTTTCGGATATATTTAAGCATGCCAATTCCGCTATAAATATCTTCAAAAATGAGCCCTTCTAAGTAAGGGACAGCTTTGACAATAGCACTTCTATAGAGCTTTGTGACTGGATTGACACTTAGTAGGTGGTTAGGGACAACTTTCACTGCTTCTTCAGAATTTCCCTTAAAAAGGATTTTTGTATCTCGAAACTTTTCTGCCAAGAATTTCTTTTTATGTACGGTGAACTGACTTTCTACAATATCTACGTCACCACTCATATAGTTCATTAAGGTTTCTAAATAATTCGGTAGGATCATGTCATCACTATCAACAAATGCAATGAATTCGCCTCTTGAAGCTGTTACACCTGTATTTCGTGCAACACTTTGGCCTTGGTTGCTTTGATTGATTAATCGGAAACGCTTATCTGTTTGGCAATAATGCTCACAAATAGCTTGTGAGCCATCTGTTGAACCATCATTAACTAAAAGGACTTCAAGGTCTGTGTAGGTCTGGTTTTGAATGCTGTCCAAACATTCTTCCAGATAAGTTTCTACATTATAAACGGGTACGATTACACTAATCATTCTATATCCTAACCTTATTTCCTTAATCCAATTTCATCCAAAAGTGTCTTTGTAAAATCTTTTTGAATGGCATTTACCTTGTTATTGACTTTTTTTCGTTCTTCAATATAAGGATCTTCAGATTTCATGACACTCTCTAGGAACTCTAATAAGTCATGCGAATCACGAATGATACTTCCCACCATTAAACTCTTCACATCTTCAAACACAAAGCCTCTTTTTTCTTTGTATTCCTCATAATCATTAATGGTAAATGCTACGGGTCTATTTAATAAATAATAGTCTAAAAATACTGATGAATAATCAGTAATTAATGCACTTGTTGTGCCCAAAAAGGTATATAAAGTTCCATACTGCTCACTAATGATATCTTCTGACAATAGATGAATGGTCGAATAATTCATTTCAAATTTTAACTGAGATTCCTCAAGAGGATGGAGTTTAATGTAAAGTTGATACCCATGATTTGAGAGTAGTTCTTCAATGTTTTGAAAGTCCTCTTCTTCTAAAGAAAATATCAATGCTGCTTGGCTGTCATGATAATTTTTAGAATTACGATAAGTTGGCATCCAAATGATTTTCTTCTCTTTTTTCTCTTTAAAGAGCTCATCATTTCGAATATTTCCAACAAGAAGCATCTGCTCATCTTTAGCATTAAAAGCAGCTTTCATGATTGGAGTAAATAATTCTGAAGAGGAGACTAATTTTGTAAAAAAATTATAGTCAATTTTTTCCATTCCAACTTCAAGATTCCCAATTTTTTTCAAGGGCATTCCATGCCACAAGTTGACAACCATCTGGCTTGGAGCGGGTTTTATAGGATACTTGCCAAATGAATAGAAAAAATATTTAGATGTTAAAAAATAAAAGAAACCTCGATAAATAGAAACATACTTTACATCATTTTCTTTGTCTAAATGATAAAAATCATTAGAAGCACAAACGATTTCATATGCTTCTTGGTAGCTATTATCCACTAAATGGTGATAGAGTGTTCTAAGATTATCTCTAAATCCCCAGTTAGAATACAGAACAATTCTATTCCTTTTCTTGGGAATAATTTTATTTATCTTATAAGTAAAATTACTTACTTTAAAAAGTAAGGGTTTCAAATAGTTGATCATTCTCTTTTTAAACCTTGCTTATAAATTTCTTTTAAATTTTGAACATTTTCTTCTATGTCAAATCGCTTTAGGTGTTCATTCAACTGTCGTTGCTTCTCCTTGAAAGGCGCCTTTTCTATATAGTTTACCCATTTAGCCTTATCTAGTGGCATAGCTGTACAGAGTTCGCCAACTATTTGAGTCGTTGGATCAATTGTTTCATTCATGATAATATTGACTCCAGAACACTGAGCTTCTACCAGTACGATTGGGAAACCTTCATACAAAGAAGGAAAGGCAAAAATATCAAAGGCTGAATAAAATTTATGAACATCTTCTCTTTTTCCTGTAAAGATGATATTCTTCACTTCCTTACTTTTCTCTTCTAAAATTGAACGATCTGGTCCTTCACCAACAAAGAAAAAAGTAACGTCAGGTAATTCTTTAGCGATTTCAATCAAAAAACTCTGGTTTTTGAAGGGATTTAAAATACCAATCATCCCAACTATTTTTTGATGTTCAGCTATATGAAACTCTTTGCGAATTTCTTCTCGAAAAGTTGGAGAAAACCGATACTTGTTGATGTCAATTGCATTTGGAAGGATTTGAAATTCTTTTTTTCCAAATATCTTCAATCCAGCTAATTGACCACAAGAGATTCGATGGGTCGCATTTTTCAAAGCTAAAAAAACCAAAAATCGATTGCGAATACTTTTTAACCAAGTGTCTGAAAATTGGCTACTATGATTGTGGTAAATCCTAACTGGAACACCATTTTTTCGAGCATAGTAATTATGTATAAAAGCGGTTATAGGATTATGAACATGTAGAATGTCAATTTTATTATTTTCATAAAATTGTCGGCACTCTCTCGCATAGGCAAATAGTTTAGAAATCTTTAGGGCAGGAAATACAATTCGTTTAATTTCTTTTTCATCTAAGTATTGATTAAATGGGAAATGAGAGTCTCCATTTGACTCACCTACCATATATTCAAACTCTTGATCATCAGTTAGGATATGATTTTTGATAAAACTTTGCACTCCGCTCATGGTATTCCTTACACCACCTGTTACATGTATGACTTGATATTTCATCCTAATTCCCTTGATTCAAATCATTCTTTATCTTAGAAGTTGAGATTTCTTTTGTTCGTGATAGGTAAACAACCTCTATTCCAAAATCACTTAAATAATCAAATTTTCCCTGCCAATCATCTCCAATGACAAACACATCAGCATGATACTTTTCTATGTCTGAGATTTTTTGATCCCAATTTTCTTCTGGTATAACAAGATCCACATATCTGATAGCCTCTAATAGAGATTTTCTTTTCTCGTAATCAAAATAACATTCTTTATTTTTTTCCAGTCTATTGAACTCATTGGTAGAAAGTCCAACTATGAGATAATCTCCTAAGGATTTTGCCCTTTTTAAAAGATTAATATGACCGTAATGCAATAAATCAAATGTTCCGTATGTAATGACTCTTTTCATATCTTCTTAACCACCTCTACATCTTCTCTCATTTTTTTCTTATAGACCCATTTCCTAATTGAATTTGGAAGAATACGAATCGCATTACGAAGGAAAATATTTCTAAGAAATTCTACTAAAGTAATATCTCTTCTGCGATAAAAATCTAATTGGAGCATAAAGTCAGTCTTTACATACAAGAAACCACCTCTACGTAGGTAGCTTGAATCATTTGTCTGCATGACTACTAAAGTTTCCTGGATATTCAAAAAATCCTTAGTTGGATTATCGTGTAACAATCTCATTGTGAGGTCATAATCCTCTAGGTAACGAAATTTACGATAATTACCAGCCTTCAAGATATACTCTTTTTTCATCATACTCGATGGATTATTAAAGGGATTTCTCATTTTCGAATATTGACGAATTTCGGCTGTAGTTTCTGGTACTTTCTTTAAGGCGGTAAACTCTGTATTTTTCTCTAGGATATTGGACCCAACCATGATGAGATTGGGATTTTTTTCAAAGGCTGCTAATTGCTTCTCAAACCTTGTTTCTAGAGAATAGTCATCACTGTCCATTCTTGCAATGAATTCTGTTTGACATTGATTAACTCCAAAGAGGGAAGCTGGTCCTGAGCCTAAGTTTTCAGGTAAATGGAAAACCTTTAAAATCGGAATTTTTCTCTGTAACTTTTGGATTTCTATATATAACTCTTCTGTCAATTCGCCATCACAAACTAAAATGATTTCTGCTGGTTTAATCGTCTGATGATAAGAGCTTAGTAAACTTTTCCTTAAATTTCTAGGAATTTCTTTTTTATAGACTGTAGTTAAAACTGAAAATTTCATTTTATAACTCCTAAATCTAATTCCCAAATAACCAATCTACAATAACCGAACGGTAGGGAACGACATGGTACCAGTCAGTTTTAAAGTAAACAATGACTAGAAAGATTGAAGCATAAACCAATATCACCAAATAAAATAAAATCCACTGAACTTTTTTTTCACCTATTTTAGATAAAATCATGGGGATATATAGGCAAATAAAGGGGGTAAAATAGTGTGCAAATCTGCCAAAAAGACTTGTTTGCAAAGTTGACGCGGTAAATAAAAAGGAGATAAAAAACAGACTTCTTATATATTCTTCTTCAGTCGATAATTTTTTCTTTCTAATCACTAGTTCTCCCAAAAGCAGAACTATACCATACCAAATTGTTAAAAATATTGGTGCCCATTTATTGCTTTCTAAAAACCATGATGATTCCAGATAGGAAGTATACTGAGGAAAGAAAGAAATAAAGGTAGTGGAAATTTGTTTGATAAAAGGAAAGATGATAAGAAATAAAATGAACACAAACTGGTATGCTCTTTTGTTTAAAACGATTTTTTTAAGGGGGAAAAACAAGAGGCAGACGATACCAGATGTATGAAATAAGGGAGTTAATAAGATGGATATTGATGCTAAAATCTTCTTGTTTTTTACTAAGTAGTGAAATCCTAAAAAACTTAAAGCGATTGCTAGACCTTGTCTGATATTTGATAAGGAATAAAAAAATAGTCCTAATGAGCTGAGGTAAATCAGTAAACTCATGTAAACATTTTTAGAATGCTTATAAAGAACAAAAAACCAAGCAAATAAAGTTATCAAAGCATAGGCAAATAATAAAAATGTATAGTGAGAACTGAAGTTTCTTAGAAAAATATTGAACAGTAAGTACCCAATTTCAAATCGAGAACTAAATAAATGTGATAAGTCTGGAAGTTGTAAGTCATTTGATTCAAAAATATGGATATAGGTTCCTAAATCTCCTCCTACACTAGAAGTACGAAAACCTGCAATGATTAAAAAGAAAATGAAAGTCGGAATAACAAGAAATCTTAACTCTTGTTCTTTATCCTCATATTTTAATGAGAAAAAGGCCAGGAAAGAGATATAGACGAACATTAAAAGATAGATTGTCATTTTTCCACCCCTGCCTTTCAAATAGTTAGTTAATAATAGTAATAATAGGTGTCTTTATGTGAATCTATTTTATTCATTACAACTCCGAGTAATCTAGCTCCTACGTGATCTAATCGTCGTTTTGCTTCTACCACTTGACGCCGTTTTGAGCTCTTGATGTCTACTACCAGAAGGGTGGCATCAGCAATGCTGGCTAAAACTTGAGCATCCGTTGCTGCCAGCAAGGGAGGTGTATCGATAATGACATAGTCATAAAAATCTTCAAATGCTCTTAGTGTTTCTTCCATAGAAGAACTAGCTAACATCTCAGATGGATTAGGTGGAACAGGTCCTGAGGTCAGTACATCTAAATTTACATCATTTATCGTTAAATGATTAATGGAATCTACACCTGACCTTTTTAATAAAAAAGTGCTTAATCCCTCAGTATTGTTTAAGTCTGTTAATTTATGTTGGGTTGGTTTACGCATATCTGCGTCTATGATAATCACTTTTTTCCCTTGTTGAGCCAAAGAGGCAGCAAGATTGATGCTAACTTCACTCTTTCCTTCGTTAGGATTGGCACTTGTAACGACAATAAGTTTAATATTTTTACCGAATTCTGAGAACTGAAGATTACTTCTTAACGTTCTAAAGGACTCAGATACAAGAGATTTGCTGTTATGGATAACTTCTATATACACGTTAGACACCTTTCCTCTTTTTCTCTATAGTGGGTATCATCCCAAGAACAGGTGTCCCCACTAACTCTTCTAAATCTTCATAAGAATCAATTGAGTCACTTAATACATACTTAATGAAGATAATGTTAAATCCTATGAAAGAAAATACTAGAATAGATACAAGAAGATTCTTCCATAAAACTGGGTAAACTGGAGAGCTACTTCCCAATGCTTCTGTTACAACTGATAAATTATCCCGTCCTAATCTGTCTGCTGTAAATTTTTTATACTGAACGACATACTCTCTTATGTAACGATCAGCTAATTCTCTATCGAGAGCTCTTACGGTTACTGTTACCAACTGAGAACCTGAGTCGTTTGTTAATTTAACAGACTGGATTTTTGAAATTTCCTCTGGAGATAAGTCTAGAGCTTTGTTCGTCTCCTCTTTAACAGGAGGTAAATCGGCTATTTCTAGATAAGTTTTAGTTTGTCTCTGAAAGAGATTAAGAGCTTCAATTGTCTGCGCATCTGTACTTTGTCCGGAACCATTTTTCATAATGAGTTTGGATTGAAGACTATAAACAGGTGAGATAATAAAAACAGTATATAGACCAACTGCTACAGTTCCTATCAATGTAAAAAGGATTAGAAACAGAAATTTACTCTTAATCAAAGTAAAAATCCTATTGATATTTTTGTTGAAAATAGTCATATTTTACTTTTGTCCTTTACTTATTTTCTTAGTATAAATTATCTTGAGCCGTGTCCGGTAAAAATCACTTTAATAGTTTTTAATAAAATAAGCCAATCCAATCGAAAACTTTCATGCTCAATATAGTATTTGTCATATTTTAATTTTTCATTTGGTGTTAAATCGTAGCCACCATTCACTTGTGCCCATCCTGTAATTCCTGGAGGAATAGCCAAACGATCATTAAAATCTGGAATATACTTTAAAAATTCGTTAACGAATTCTGGTCTTTCTGGTCGAGGCCCGATAAAAGACATCTCTCCTTTAATGATATTAATGATTTGTGGAAATTCATCAATTCGGGTTCTTCGTAGAAATCTTCCAACTTTGGTAATCCTATGATCGTCCTTAACTGCCCATTGATGCCCATCTTTTTCTGCATCTAAATACATGGAACGTAGTTTATACATTATAAATTTTTGCCCATTTATACCAACCCGTTCTTGCATGTAAATGGGATTGCCACTTGATTCTAAAACAATAAAAATACAAGCAATGAGACAAGTAGGGGCCATAAACACTAAAGAAAAAATTGAAAAAATAAGTGAAACTATTCTTTTAACTTTTCTATACATCATTGTATTCCCCCCTTTCTTATCAAGAAAACATAGAAATATCTACATATCTTAGATGTGTTTTAAAATTCCAATTTTGCGTCATAAGACTAAATTAGATGAGTTTTCTTCTGGAGTTTCAAATATATTTTTACGACTATGAACAGTAAATACAATAGCTGAACTCTATGTGAAAAATCTTCCATCATCAGGGGTTAGACTTATGATTTTGCAGCTACTCCACCAAATAAACCAAAAACAATGAATTTATACATGATAATATAAATATAAAAAAATAGAATTCAAAATATAATAATCATTTTATATTTCTATATATTCAAATACCAAATACACATAAAAATTAGCTTTAATTCGTCTTGTTATCTAATGTTATTATACTACAAATATCAGGTTTTAGCTACTTGTAACATAAAGTATCTCTAGATTTTACACATTATACAGCATAATAAAACATATATATAAGTGTGTTTGTTTTCTAATAAATCTTTAGAGAATGATAATGGCACTGACTATTAAAAAAACACCCACCATGAAATTTCCACGGTAGGTGTTACTTATATTATTAATCGTTCTAAAAATGGTTTGAGGCAGTTGAGGAGAATTCCTTCTATCCAGCTTTCCTGTGCTGAGGATAAATTGTCTGCCTGGAGGCTTTCTTTTAGAAAATCTCGAACTTGTTCTGGTGCGATTTCAAACTCAAAGGCTTTCATTTTATAGAAAAAGTCGAGCAGATGATCTGATAGATATTGGGTTGAAAATGGCACTTCTCCACTTTTTCGATATTCTAATAAGAGTCTAGCAAATCGAGCTTTTTCTTCAGGAAGCTCATGGAAATAGGAATTGAGGAGCCAGGTCTGCTTCTGCTTTCTTTCAATTGGATCCTGAGCTGCAATTCGTTGGTCTTTTTCCAGCTCTTTTTGGTATTGTTTGGCCTTGATAGCCCGTTCTGTTCGATTTTTACCAAAAAGTATTTTCTCCCACTTGCGTTCTTCTTGAGTAAGAGTTTCTGTAAAGCCAAAGTAATCCTGATAAGTACGCTCTGCTGGTCCCATGGCTAGGACCAGATTGTCTGCATATTGCTTGGCGATTTTATCCCTCTTCTTGCGCTCTTTCTCTGCTTGGATACGGAGTTCTTGTTCGTAGTCAATTTTCTCCTTGCCTAGCTTGACAAGGTAGAGTTGATCATCCGGTTTTCCAAGTAAAAAGGGTTTGATACATTTTTCAAGGACTTCTTCCATCCGAGCCTTTTTCTTTGGCTCTGCCTTGGTCCAACTTCCTCCCTGAAAGACTTCTAGGAAGAGTTGGTAGTCTCTCTCAGGTGCAAATTGATTGCCGCGATTAGGTTTGAAAACACCTTTTTCCCAGAGCCATTTTAGAAGTCGCTCGTCAAAGTCACTTTTATTGACCTTGATTTTTTCTTTTTTCTGGGCCTTTCTGGTCAGATTTTCAACCTTTCTGAGCAGTTTTTCTTCCTCTTCCAATTGCTGGTCAAGGGACAATCGATGAAAATGACGAACACAATCGCTACCAATCGGAAAGAGGCGTTGACCTGTAACACCGTTAAAGAGTTCGTAGGCGTATTTGATAGCATTCCCACAGACACAATTGCTACGGCCGATACCGTTAAAAATCAAGGAAACTTCATTCCATTCCTTGGTAGCTTGTTCCCAAGTATCCGCTTTTGAAGCCTGTAAAACCGCATCATGCAGGGATTTTCTAACTGGAAGTGTCATGAGGTCTCCTTTCTAGATTATACTTTTACAACTTGAACCTCTTCTTTACCGAGTAAAATCAAGTATTTTTCAATATTTTCAATCGAATAGGCTCGAGATAAAGCCTCTCCGTATAGGGCTAACTGACCACGATAACGGTCTATGAGTTGACTTGGTTCATCATAGCGGTCTGTCTTGTAGTCGAACAGAACGATTCTATCCTCATAAAGCAGATAGCCATCCAAGATTCCACGGACAACGAAGTCTTCCTGACTCTTTTGGTCACGTTTGAGCATGGAGAAAGGTTGCTCGCGGTAGAGATTGTCGGTATTGGCGAGAATTTCCTGACCAAGTGCTGTGTCAAAGAATGCAAGGATTTTAGCAAGATTGATCTTGTCTCTGACAGCTGGGCTGGCTTGAACTTGTTTGAGAGTTTCTGTCAGGCTAGCAAGCGTTGGTCGCTGACTGAGGTCAATTCTCTGCATGAGTTCGTGGGTAGCACTACCAATCTCAGCTCCTGTTACCTTTTCATTAGTTGAAAAATCTGGCAAATCAAAGCTGATTTTCTTGTCTACTGACTGGCCTTGACCTGCAATCTCGACACCTTCCATATCCATAACAGGTTCATAAAATTTCTTGATTTGGCTTGGAGTTTGAACACTAGGCAGTTCAATGGCTGCACGGTGAAGAGTATTATAGACTTCCACTTCTTTCAGCATTTCAAGGGCTTCTTTGATGGTCTCTGATTGACGATTATCTGCTTGAGAGCTATCTTGGAGAGGTCTCTTGTTTTCCAACTGACCAATAGCTTCTCTAGTCAGCTGATCTTCGCCAATAAAACGATAACTAAAGTTGAGATTGTCCTTGGCAAATACTTTGCTGATAGCCCAAAGCCAATCTTGGAAATTCTTGGCTTGCAGTCTAGTATTGCTATTTAGTTTCCCATTTTTAGCTGCTGGGTATTCCTTGGCTTCCAGCTTTTCACGCGAACCCTTGCCGACAAGATAGAGCTTTTTCTCAGCCCTCGTCATGGCAACATACAGAAGACGCATCTGCTCAGAATAGCTTGCCAGCTGTAATTCCTCTTCATTCTGTATATAGGTTAGGCTAGGAATGGAGAGTTTAATGGTTTTAGGGTAGTGGGCTTCCACTGCACCTGTCTCCATTTTGGCAATGTATTTGACACCTAGTCCATTTTTACGGCTGAGAATGACTTCTGACATGCTGTCTTGTTTGTTGAAATCCTGATCCATATTGAGAATAAAGACGTAAGGAAACTCCAGCCCTTTACTCTTGTGAATGGTCATGAGCTCTACGGCATCCTTTGGTGGTGCGGCAGCCACGCTTGCAAGATCGTGCTGAGCCTCTAAAACTTGGTCAATCATACGGATAAAACGAGACAAGCCCTTGAAATTGCTCTTTTCAAACTGGTCAGCCCGCAGTGCTAGGGCATAGAGATTAGCCTGCCTAGCAGGACCATTTGGCAAAGCTCCAACATAGTCATAGTAAAAACGGTCGTTGTAAATCTTCCAAATCAAGTCATAGAGGGAGTGAGTTTTGGAATACAGACGCCAAGAATCCAAAATATCCATGAATTGATTTAGTTTATCAGCTAAAACCGTATGAATTAAGTTTTTCAGGCTTGTTGCCTGTTTTTGAGCATTGATCAGTTTTTCATAGAGATTTTCTTGAAGTTTGTCCTCATCTTTCTGAAGAGACAAACGTGCTAACTCGTCCTCGTCAAATCCAAACATTGGAGACTTCATAAGGGCAACCAAGGCATAATCCTGCAGGGGATTGTGAATGACACGAAGGGTGTCCAGCATGACTTGTACTTCTAAGGATTGGAGATAATTGTTCTGCTCACCGTCGGTTTTGACAGGGATTCCATACTCAGATAAGGCGAGAAGAATCTGGTCATTACGACTGCGACTGGAAGTCAAAAGGGCAATTTCCTTAAATGCCACACTTTTCTCTTGATGGAGTTTAAGGATTTCTTTGATAACTAGACGCATTTCCCCTGTTAATTTCGTTTCTACTTGGTCCTCTTCTTCCTCTTGCCCGCTGTCGTCCTTGTCGTAGAGGAGAAATTCTGCCTTGTTGTCTGGATTAGGAGTTAGTTTGCTATTGGCAAAAATAAGCTGGTGCATACTATCATAGTTGATTTCGCCGACCTCTTGGTCCATAAGACGTTCAAAGACATCATTGGTTGCTGACAGCACTTCTGAACTGCTACGGAAATTTTCCTTGAGGAGAATTAATTTGCCCTCTTTAGTATTTTGCGCATAGCGTTGGAACTTTTCATTGAAAATCTGCGGGTCTGCCTGACGGAAACGGTAGATAGACTGCTTAATATCTCCAACCATAAAGCGATTGTGACCATTAGATAGCAATTCCAACATCCGTTCTTGAATGTGGTTGGTATCCTGATACTCATCGACCATGACTTCGTGGAATCGTTCCTGATAAGCCTCACGAACTTGAGTAAAATTCTCTAAAATCTCAATAGTGTAATGGCTGATATCAGCGAATTCAAAGGCATTTTCCTGACGTTTACGCTGACGATAAGCCTCCACAAAATCACTCATAAAGGCTTGGAAAGTCTTAGCTAGTTCCCATGTATCTCCATGATAACGTTCTTGATAGTCGAGAATGGTTATCTGGTCTGACAGTTGTCCTAGTTTAGCAAACTGTGCCTTTCTTTCTTCGTTGTAGGCATCAGCCAGGGGCTTCAAATCAGCCTTACGGCTGGCATTGGTCAGGGCCCGACCGTTTTTCTCTTTAGAGATGGCGACAACACGCGCAAGCACTGCTTGATAAGCCTGACTATCGGCCTCCTGATTTAAGGAGTCAATTTCATCCAGAATCAACTGAACATTCTCTAGATAAGCAGCCTTTGGAAATTCCTTGGCATCATTATCCAGATGGTAACGGAAAAAACTTTCCAAATCCCAAAGGGCTTGTTTGATTTTCTCGGTTAATTTTTCCTTTTCACTCGTAAAATCAGCTTTTTCAAAGCCTTTTAGGAAAGACTCGCTCAGCCATTTATGAGGATTACTGGTGGATTGGAGGAAGTCATAGATTTTATAGACCTGCTGGCGCAGACCACGTTCATCCTTGCCACGCCCAGCAAAGTTTTTCAGCAAATGACTAAAGGTCTCTTTCTGTTTACCTTGGTACTGGGCTTCAAAGACCTCGTGGAAGACTTCGTTTTTTAGAAGAAGTTGCTCGCTCTGGTTTTGTAAAATGCGGAAATTAGGCGCAATATCAATCAGATAGCCATGTTTGCCAAGGAATTTTTGTGTAAAAGAGTCCATGGTACCGATGGCAGCGTTGGGTAGGTCCGCCAACTGTCTACCTAAGTGTTGTTTGAGGTCAACATCACTACTTTCTTGAATTTGTTGGCTGATTTTCTTTTCCAAACGTTCTTTAAGCTCAGTGGCAGCCTTGACGGTAAAGGTCGAGATAAAGAGTTGAGAAATTTCGACACCACGCGCTAACTGATCCAGAATACGCTCTGCCATGACAAAGGTCTTCCCAGAACCAGCAGATGCTGAGACTAGGATATTCTGGCCAGAAGTGTAAATGGCTTCAATTTGCTCGGCAGTTTTCTTCTGTTCCTTGTTCGAATTTGCTTCTACTTCTTGCAATTTTTGAATTTCTTCCTCAGTTAAAAAGGGAATAGGCTTCATCGATTCAACTCCTCTCTAATTTTTTCAAACCAAGCTTGCTTGAGTTTTTCTCCGACCAGACGTTTGCCATCAGCTAAGTCCAACTTCTCTAGGAAACGGGCTTGACCTAAGTGGTAATTGGCTTCAAATCCTGTGATGGCTTGATGTTGCTGAACATATGGAGCAATACTTCGGCCATTTTCGGTATAGGGATTGATGGCGAACTGACCTGCTAAAATCTTCTCAGCTGCTTTCTTGTAAAGATGGGTATTGTAGTCCAGTAGGAGCTGGAATTCCTCATCTGTCAGCTGATTAGTCTTGTTTTTGTTGTAAAATTCACCCAAATGACTGCTTTCTTTTTCTAAAAAGAGGCCTTGGTATTTCATTGACTTGCTAGCTTCTGCTACTGCTCCTGCCAGACTTTTAACGGCCATCAGAGATTGAACTGGCTCAGCCATTTCCAAGTACATGGCACCGAAAAAGTTCTTCTCCCCTTCTCTTTTTAGGGCAGCTAGATAGGTTGGCAACTGGGAATTGAGCCCATTAAAGAAATGAGGAAACTGGAACTGAGTTAGACTAGACTTGTAGTCTACTACTCCTATCGCCCCATCAGCTTTCAGGCGGTCAATGCGGTCAACCTTGCCTCGTACAAATACACTGCGTCCATTGTCCAATTGAATAAAGGCCTGCTCTTTCCCACCGAAATTTGCCTCTTCTTTAATAGTCTCGATGGCTGGATTGTGTCGGAGAATATGTCCAGTCGTACGCGCCACATCAAGCAGAACTTCCTTGGTAAACTGGGCTTCCAAACTTTCTTGATAAATAGCTTCAAATTCGCGTTCTTGACTGGTTTCTTGGATAGCTTGTTCTAGACGGTGGTCAAAGGAATCTTCATCAGGCAACTGCAAGGCACGTTCAAAAATACGGTGCAAGAAATTTCCGTGACTACGAGCATCTGGACGTAGGCGCAATTCCTCCTGCAAGCCTAGAACATAACGGAGGAAATAACTGTATTGGTTTCGGTAAAACTCCGTCAAACCAGATGTAGACAGGTAAAATTCCTGATCAGCTGGATAGAGAGCCTGCAAGGTATCCTTGGTCAGCTGCTTACTGCTTGGACTGGTTGGGAGGGCTGGATTTTCTAGACCTTGCTGGTCTAGTTTTTTACCCATGACACGCGCCAGAACTTTAATAAATGTCAAATCTTGCTCAGTCTTACTCATCTCGCCCTGCTGGTGATAGGCAACCAGGCTAGACAAAAGACTGTGATATGAGCCTATATCTTCCTTATCCAGCCCTTTGTGATTCATCCTCTTCTCTTTCCGACTAAATCCAAAATGGACTAGCTCTTGAAGATAGGCAGATTCCTTACTTTCACTTTCATTAAAAAGGTTTGGAGCTGACAAGACCAACTGATTACGAGCAGAATTGACCAAGGAAAGCATGGTATAGCGATTTTTCTTGAGGTTTTCACTGCTGGCAATCAGCAATTGCGCTCCCTCTTTTGTCGCTTGGTTTAAACTCTGTTTTTCTTCATCTGTCAATAGACTGGTGTTTTGCGCTATTTTTGGCAAATTGTCCTGAGTCAGTCCAATGGCATAGACAAAGTCAGCAGTCAGAGGAGCAATCAAATCATAACTCTGCACCAGAACGGTGTCTACTGTCGCTGGAATGGTGCGATACTGAGACAAACTCATTCCAGAATGGAGCAAGGCTAGAAAATCCTCCAGACTAACTTGTGAACCAGCAAAAACAGTCGCAAATTGTTCTAAAACATGACAGAATGCCTTCCAAACCTCGGCTTGCCTTTCTTGTTCTAGGACTTCCATAGTGGCTGTCAAATCTTGCAGTTGTTTGGTCACCGCTCCTTCTTTTAGAAAGTTATTCCACTTTTGCAAGAGATTTTCAGCCTTCTGTTTTCGACTGGAAAACAGGGTTTCAAGTGGTGCTAAAATACGCAGACGAAGAGCATTTAAACGCCCTAAATCAAATTTTCCATGGTGGGATTTGGTGAAGGTTTGCTGAAAGGCTGGTAAGCCATTGATACCAAGATAGCGGATATATTGCTCAAATGCGTCAATATCAGCCTGACTAAGGTCGGTATACAAACCTGTTCTAAGAAGGTTTATCAAATCCTCCTGACGGAAACGGTAGCGTTTTAAAGACAAAATAGACTCGACAAACTGGGTTAAGGGATGGTGGGCCATGGATTCGCTTCTACCAAGATAGAAAGGAATCTGATACTGATCAAAAATAGTTTTCAGCGATAACTGATAAGAAGCTACATCCCCTAAGAGAATACGAAAATGCTTGTAGCTCAGGTTTGGATTGGCATGTAATTTCTGACGAATGCTACGGGCTACCAATTCCAACTCTTCCTTTTGCGTCAAACAAGACCAGATTTGCAGGTTTTCGCGGTCCTTATCATCGATCTCCAAAGTGAGGTCTGAAAAGTCATAAGAAGACTCCAGCAAACGAGAAGCCTTGTCAAAACTATCCATCTTCTCATGAGTTTGAGAATAATCCTGAGCAGGTGTTTGGTATTTAGAGGCTAGATGATGGAGAAACTCCACACTAGCTTGGTAGAGATTTCCCTCGCTAAAAGGGCTGGTATAAGCTTTCTTGCTAGCATGGACTCCAATGACAATCTCAACACCCTTGCCATGAAGTAAGTCCACAATTCGCTCTTCCTCGGCAGAAAAACGGGTAAATCCATCAATGACCAAGGCGATTTGAGTAAAATTACTACTTACCTTGTCATTCTCAATAGCCTCAATCAAATGGGACAACTGACTCCCCTGAGCCAACTGGCCTTGATTGAGATAGGCGGTTACTTTCTCAAAAATCAAGAGTAAATCGGCCCTCTTGTCCTCATCCGTCAAACTTTCCAAGTCTAAAAAGCTCATCTGAGCTTTTGTCATTTCATGATAAAGTTCAATCAACTGCTGGATAAACTGAGGATCCTGCTTAATAGCACCATAAACACGTAAGTCCTTGGGATTGAGCTCAGCAAGGCACTTATAAAAAGCCATCCCAAGACCGATGTCATCAAGACTGGTCTTGGCAGGCAAGTCATTCAAGACCAGATAACGAGCCATTTGGGCAAAGCGCGTGACGGTAATTGCAAAAGAAGCCTGCTGGGACAAGCATTCCAGCACGGCGCGTTCCTTTTCAAAAGAAAGAGAGTTGGGCGCGATGTAGAAGACCCGCTTGCCCGTAGCAACGAGCTCTTCCGCCTCTCTAGTCAGGATTTCTGTCAAAGAAGTCCGAATATCAGTATAAAGTAATTTCATCTCAGCCTCGTTGGAATTTTTCATTACCTTTTATTATACCATTTTTTAATTAAGCAATCCTGTAAATAATCGGTTCTTTCTCATCTATTGAAAAGAAAATGCCGGAAAATTCCGACATTGTTTTAGTAAGCTAACTTCCTGAAAATAGGAGTAACCACAAGTTCCAGAAGGCAGTGATATTGATGAGGATATGAACCACTATTGGATAGTAGAGAGTTTTTGTCATGCGATACAATATAGCCAAAATAAGACCTCCACTAGCATAAATGAAAAAGGCAAGAGGTGTTAAAACGAAATTGATATGAATACAACCGAAAATAATAGCAGAAAGCAAGACATCTCCGTACCAAGGTGAGTTTTTGAAAAAGGTTGTCATAAGTACACCGCGATAAATCAATTCCTCAGCAATAGGGACTATGAAGCAAACTATGAGCAAGAAATAGGGTAATTCCTGTCGCCCCATCATTTCTATCGTTTCATTCAAAGAAATTTGATTTGAGGACGAGGGTATGAAATAAGACAAGAGGAAGTCGGACATATACGAAATGATGTAGCCCAGTAAAAGGTAGATAAAGTACCTCAGCTGCCACTTGAAATGAAAAGTTTTCTTTCCTGAAAAAACTAGTAGATAGATGACTGCTGACAAAAGAACTCCACTTTCCATCAAAAGTAGAATCTGAAAAAACTCTCGACTTGCTGGTAGATAGGACTTTGCGAGATGATTGAAAAGTCTCCAAAACCAAGTTGATTTGTAAAAAATTAAGGCCAATGCTAGTAAAATTTGAATAACCCGTTTTTTCATATAAAAACCCTCTGTTTTCCTTGATAAGCTTACAAAATACTTGATTGAATCACAAGTTTAGCATAGCATATCTTTTCAAAATATCCTCTTCAAATCATGAATTGTCATCAAAACGTCATAAAATGTAAAATCAATTATCCCCTACCCTTTTACCATTATCTTCTCCAAAATATGCTATAATAATACCAAAAGATAAAGAAGGAAGTCTTATGATTAAACTACTAGCCTTGGATATGGACGGAACCCTCCTCAATGAAGCCAAGGAAATCCCACAAGCTCACATTACTGCTATTCACCAAGCTATTGAAAAAGGTGTCAAACTGGTACTTTGTACAGGTCGCCCGCTTTTCGGTGTCCTCCCCTACTATAAAAAACTGGGGCTGGACCTCCAGAATGAGTATGTCATTGTTAACAACGGTTGCTCAACTCACCAGACCAGTGACTGGGGGCTAGTTGACTGGCAAGAACTCAGTCCAGCTGACATTGAATACCTCTATGACCTAGCAGAAAAAAGTGACGTCCAGTTGACTCTTTTTGATGAGGAACATTATTTTGTCCTCGGTGGTAAGCCAAATCAAGTCATTCAAAATGATGCCGAGCTAGTCTTTTCAGACCTGACTGAAATTTCTCTTGAGGAAGCGACCAGTGGTAAGTATCGTATGTTCCAAGGTATGTTTTTAGGAACAGAGAGCCAAACAGATGATTTTGAGAATCGTTTTGCTGAAGAGCTTTGCCAACGATTTAGCGGAGTTCGTTCGCAGCCTGTTATTTATGAAGCCATGCCGCTTGGAACGACAAAGGCTACTGCTCTTTCTCGACTAGCAGATATTTTGAAGATTGATTCCTCAGAAATCATGGCTATGGGCGATGCTAATAACGATATCGAAATGCTCCAGTTTGCAGGACTGGGCATTGCTATGGGAAATGCCAGCGATTATGTCAAATCCCTTGCTGATGACGTAACAGCAAGTAACGAAGAAGACGGCGTTGCGCGTGCTATTGAAAAATATATTCTATAATTAAGAAGCCCAGTTCGTGTCAACTGGGTTTTGATATTTAAGAATCCCTAAAACTTTAGAAACTCTTTAGAAATGCTTGAGCTTTCTTTGATTTCTATGCTTTATACTAAAGTTAACAAAATAAATCAAAAGGAGAGAATCATGAAAACAGTACTTGATATTCATGGATTGTCCAAAAACTTTGACAAACAAGCTATTCTTCAGGATCTTCATTTAACAATAAGAGAGGGAGATATTTACGGACTTATCGGAAAGAACGGAGCTGGGAAAACCACCTTGATAAAAATCATTACGCAACTACTGTTTGCGGATAAAGGAACTGTTTCCCTCTTCTCCAGCCAAGCAGAACATGAGTGGACCAAGGCTCTATCTCGAGTAGGTTCGGTGATCGAATCACCTGTAGCTCATAATCACTTAACAGCCTATCAAAATCTGAAATATTACTGTATGATTCGTCATATTCCAAATGCTGATCAAGTCATTCGAGAAACACTGGACTATGTAGGATTGTCAGATACAGGTAAAAAAGTATTTCGAGATTTCTCTCTTGGAATGAAGCAAAGACTTGGCATCGCTATTGCCCTTCTCTCAAAACCAGACTTCCTAATCTTAGATGAACCTATCAACGGTCTTGACCCAATTGGTATCAAAGAATTTCGTCTGATGATTCAACGGCTCAATCAAGAAAAAGGAATCACCATTCTCATCTCTAGCCATATCTTGTCAGAACTCTACCTCGTAGCTAATCGCTTTGGTATTTTAGATCAAGGTAAGATTATCCGTGAAATCAGCAAAGCTGAATTTGAAACACTAAGTGAGGATTATATTGTGCTTAAGACAGCTGATAAAGAGAAAGCTTGTCAAGTATTGAAAGAACAAATCCAGCTCCAGTTCAAGGTTGTCAATCCTGAGAACGAAATCCACATCTTTGGTCAGGAACAAGATGTCAAACAGATTCTTAAGGAATTAACCTTGGCAGATGTCGCTATTGACGAGATTTACTATGCCCGTCAAAACCTAGAAGAATACTTCACACAATTGGTCGAATAGGAGGAAAATCATGATACATACCATTCAAGCAGACTTTTACCGTCTTTTCCGTTCCAAAGGATTCTGGATTACAGAGTTCATTCTCTTTTCTCTCATGCTAATGGGCGCAAGTATTGGAGCTACTGGCCATCTGATGGCAATCCAGACAGAAGAGCCAGACATTCCAACCCATGGTTGGGACGGTGTACAAGCCCTGATTAACGCATCTAGTCAAGGTTCAAACCTTGTTTTTCTCTGCATCATCCTAGCCTGCCTCGTTCTTGGAGTTGATTTAATCGGCAAACTCTATAAAAATAATTTAACAGTGGGTGTTTCTCGTACAGAGTTTTTCCTTGCCAAAGCCTTGGTAGTGGCTTGTATTGCACTTTTGCAACTTATCATCAGCCTTGTGATTGCCTTTATTCCAGCAACTATCTTAAATGGATTTGGAACTATGCCTGATGGCTTTATTGGTAATCTACTGATAACCATTTTCCTTCAATTGCTTTGCCTCCTTGCTTGGCTTTCCATTGTTTCCTTCATCCTCTATGTTAGTCATTCTTATCTTGCAGTATTTATTGGCTATTTGGTCAGCTCTATCTTGCTTTCTATGCCAATGCTTATCTTCCCAAGTATCAAAATTTTGCCATATTTATCATTGCAGTTTTTCTATGCTATGACTGCTAATAGTGAATCCATTTTCTATACCCTCATAGTTACCTTAGCTGTTATTGTAATCTTTAATCTAAGTGGACTGGCAGTTTTCAAAAAGAAAAGTCTATAATAAAACGACCTCCTCTAGCCTACAGAGGAGGTTTCTTGCTATTAAAAATAAATGAAAACCGACAACCACTGCCCATCTGTGCTTAGTTTCATCTCTGCACCGAGAAGATGACATAATTCCTCAGTGATATAAAGGCCTAAACCAGAGGATTCTTCAGTGTCTGATAGATTTTCAGAATAAAAACGGTTGCTGAGATTTTCTATTTTTTTGATGGGCTGTTTAACAAGGTTTGCAATCTCTAAGACAAGCTGTTCCTTTTCCTTTCTCAAAGATAGAAGGGCTTCTTCCTTGCCATGCTTGAGGACATTTCCAAGTAGATTTTGTAAAATTCGATCCAGCAAGTCTTCATCAGTCCTCGTTTTTAAACCAGCTTCAACCTTAAAATCAAGTGTGATATTTGCCGCCTGAAAAACATCATAATAAGCCAGAGTCTTTTTGGTGATAAAAGCGGAAAGATCCACTTCTTCCAGTTTCGGTTTGACAGCTCCTTCCATCAACCGACGGTATTCTAGGAGAGCCTCCAAACGTTTGGAAACTAAATCAAGATGCTGGGCTACTTTTTGTAAGGTTTCTGATTTGTCTTCAGGAGACTTTATCAATTGTTGGGTGTAGCCTGAAGCGATAGTCAAAGGTGTCCGAATATCATGGGCGATATTGCTGATGGCCATATCCAGAGTCTGCTTTTCCCTTTTCATCACTAACCGAGATTGCTCTACTTCCTGAAATAGATTTTCAATCTGCTGGTAGAGTTGTAAAAAATGTTTGGAAAAAATGCTGACTCCGACTCTTTTCATACTACCTGTAAGAATCTTGTCTTCAATCTGTTGACTCAGGATCTTAAGTGCTAGATGGTAGCGAATCAATGTAATCGATAAAATGATTAGGAGAACCAGTAGGACAAAGATTATCATGTAGGTCATTGCTTATCCCCTTTTAATCTTACCCCAACTCCCCAAATGGTTTCAATATATTCTTGATTTGGGTCAAGCTGGTTTAATTTTTTACGAAGATTACTCAAATGCGTATTGAGGGTATTATCTCCAGGTAGATAGCTATCCTCCCAGACCAACTCATAAAGTTCTTCCTTGGTGAAAATTTTCTTTGGATGTTTGAGGAGAGTTTGGAGAATCAAGCATTCTTTCTTAGCAAGACGAATGGTTTCCTGGCTATTTTTGATTTCAAAACTTTCTGCATCAAACTGGATATTTTTCAAGTTTTGTGGCAGATTTTCAGTTTTTCCTATTTCCATAGGCTTTTTTTCTGCGCTTTGGCGTAATTGAACAGTAACTCTGGCAAAGACTTCGTCCAAATCAAAAGGCTTGACGATGTAATCATTGGCACCGTCTAAGAGGTATTGACTGATTAACTTCTTATCACTCAAAGCTGTTAGCATAATGACTGGAATTTGACTTTGTTCCCTGATAGCTTTTAAAACCTGATCCCCATTTTTCCCAGGAAGCATGATATCCAGCAAAACGAGTTCAATCCCACCTTGGTCAAAACGCATGATTCCTTCAGTTCCTGAAAAGGCTTGAATCACCTCATGCTCCTCAGTAAGAAGTGTTCGTAAAATCTCTTGAATGTCACTATTGTCTTCAATGACCAATATCCTAGCCATAAATACCAACCTTTCTGCAACTATTATAGCATGTTTTATTGATAAAGCTTAAACAGAAAAGCTCCTCGCATAAAAGCGCGAGAAAGCCTTAGAGGGTTAAAATATAAAATCCACTTACTAGACAACATAGTATCCTTATAGTTGCAAATAAGAAGTTAGTCTAGCAGAATAAATCTCTCATTTCTCCCCTACTAGTCCGTAATTCGTTGATACATTTCTGGTCTTCTATCTCGAAACAAGCCCCAGTTTAAGCGTTCGCTTGCTCCCTTATCTAGGTCATAAGTAGCTAACAGAACAGCTTCTTCTTGTCTGTCAGCTCGTTCTAGAATAGCTCCTGTTTCATCCGTCATAAAGGAGGAACCGTAGAAGTCAAGACTGGAACTCTGTCCACCATTTTCCTCACTAGGAGTGACTTCCTCCAAACCATAACGATTGGC
Source organism: bacterium (assembly GCA_905221155.1). GTDB lineage: Bacteria > Bacillota > Bacilli > Lactobacillales > Streptococcaceae > Streptococcus. Next base: position 527,115 of record CAJNCB010000001.1, read on the forward strand.
TGCAATAACTGGGACAATATTTGCTGCTGCGTGTCCTTGCATGGTACGTTGCCAGTGACCACAACTATCTGTATCCAAAATTGGCTCTGAACCGATAGCTGTTGGATAAAAGAGCAATTCAGCACCATTCAATGCAAGACAGCGAGCTGTTTCAGGGAACCATTGATCCCAACAGATACCAATACCAATCTTGGCATACCGAGTATCCCAGACCTTGAAACCTGTGTTACCGGGTGTGAAATAAAACTTTTCTTGATAATAATGATCATCTGGTATGTGGGTCTTTCGATAAACACCCAGCACTTCCCCATCTGCATCAATAACGGCAATAGAGTTATACAAGACATTGCCATCTTTTTCATAGAAACTGATTGGTAAAACGACCTTTAGCTCCTTGGCAATGGTTTTAAAATGCTGAATAGCTGTATTGTCTGTCACAGATTGGGCATGTTGGTAGTAGTCATACTGGCGTTCCTGACAGAAATAGGGACGTTCAAATAACTCGGGCAAGAGAACAATTTGTGCGCCTTGTTCTGCAGCCTGACGTACTAAACGCTCTGCTGTTTGGATATTTGTTGCTACATCCTTGGCACATTGCATCTGAATGGCTGCAACTCTTACATTTCTCATCTTTTTCTCCTATTCTGGGATTTGTTGGGTGATACAGTGGATATTGCCACCACCTAAAAGAATATCTCTGGCTGGAATTCCAACAACTTTACGGTCTGGGAAACACTTACTGAGGATATCTAAGGCCACTTGGTCGTTTACATCCTCAAACTGTGGAACCAAGACAGCCTTGTTGGCGATATAAAAGTTTACGTAGGAAGCTGCTAGTCGTTCACCTGCGTATCGCTCTTCTTCTCCTTCTTCATAGATGTAGCCTGGCAAATCCTCTTCTGTCACAACCTGATGAATAGCTGGAATAGGAAGCTTATGAATGGTGAAGGGACGACCTTTTGCATCCGTTTCCTTCTCTAAAAGCGCTAAATCAGCTGCTGACATGGCATACTGAGGATCACTTTCGTCGTCCGTCCAAGCCAAGACAAGCTTTGCAGGACCAACAAATGCAGCAACATTATCGACGTGTTCATTGGTTTCATCTTGGAAAATGCCATAAGGAAGCCAGATAACTTTTTCAGCACCAAGGCTCTCTAATAAGGTATTCTCAATTTCCTCTTTAGTCAGATGAGAATTACGACCCGGACTGAGTAAACAACTTTCAGTCACGAGAATGGTTCCTTGACCATCGCTGTGTATCGCTCCGCCTTCTAATACAAAAGGTTTAGCATCATAAACAGGCATTTCCAAGGCCTCAGCAAAACGACTGGCTACTTGGTCATCATCTTCATAATCTTGATAAAGACCATCAACAGCACCACCCCAAGCATTGAAAGCCCAATCCACGGCTAATTTCTGGCCTTTATCATTGACAAGAATAGTCGGACCTGTATCACGGGCCCAGGCGTCATTGGTGGGAATGTCTAGATAAATAACGCTATCTCCAAGGTAGTTTTGGGCTTCAGATAGATAGTCCTGCTCCACTAAAAGATAAATTCTTTCCCCTTCTGCTATGGTCTTAATAATCTGGCTGAAAGCTCTTTTGGCAGCCTTTCCTTGAAAGGGCCATGAACCTGGTCGAGTCGGCCATATCATGAGGGTACCATGATGGGGTTCGTACTCTGCTGGCATGCGATAGCCTAATTTTTTTGGACTGTCCATCATGATAATCTCCCTTTAAAGTCTTGATAGCCGAAGGCTTTGACTAAGCTGCAGTCACCTTGCTCGTCCATGAGATAGAGACTTGGCAAGCCAATACCGTTAAAGGTATTATTTTTGACAAAAGAGTAAATAGCCATATCTTCGAAATAAAGTCTATCACCGATTTGGACTGGATTTTCAAAGCTATAATCTCCAATCACATCGCCCGTCAGACAGGTATTGGAAGAAAGTCTATAGGTATGGGCTTTTTCCTGTGCCTCAAAGCCATTTCTCAAAGGTGGACGATAGGGCATCTCAAGTACATCAGGCATATGGCAGGTCGCGGAGGTATCTAAAACCAAGATTTCCATACCGTTTTCGACAATATCCAATACTTCAGTTGCTAGGTAACCCGCATTGAGCGCAATAGCCTCACCCGGTTCGATGTAGACTTCAAGATTGTAAGTTTCTTGGATACGCTTGATTTCAGAAATCAGCAAATCAACATCGTAATCTTCCCTTGTGATGTGGTGTCCGCCCCCCATATTGAGCCATTTAACTTGATGTAAGTAGGGACCGAACTGCGCTTCTACAGCTTTCAAAGTTGTCTCTAAATCATCTGCCCCTTGCTCACAAAGAGTATGAAAATGAAGACCATCCACCAAGTCCAACAAATCACTCGGAATCTTGTCTAGAGTGACTCCAAAACGGGAGCCAGGTGCACAAGGGTCATAGAGCGCGTGATCTCCTTGAGTTGAACACTGAGGGTTGAGGCGCAAACCAACACTGATACCAGCCTCTCGACAACGAGGACCGTATTTACGCAATTGTCTCTCAGAGTTAAAAACGATATGGTCTGTTATATCAAGCAATTCTTCCAAGTCTGCATCCTTGAAAGCAGGCGCAAAGACATGGACTTCCCCTGGAAACTCTTCTCTAGCTAGTTTAGCCTCATAGAGTCCACTAGCTGTCGTACCTGATAGATACTGACTAATCAAGGGATAGGTTTTGTAGAGGGAATAAGCCTTTTGGGCAAGCAAAACCTTGCAGCCGGCTTCTTCTTGAAGATATTGTAGGATACGGCAGTTTGCTTCTAACTTGGCCAAGTCAATGACATAGGCTGGTGTGGGTACTTGTTCTAGCTTCATTAGTCCACCATTTGTGGATTTTCAACCACAACCCATGGCAAACCATACTCATTCAAAGCTTCCATGAATGGATCTGGATCCAATTCTTCAAGGTTGTAAACTCCTGGTTGTTTCCAAGTACCGTTCATAACTAATTTTGTCCCAATCATGGCTGGAACGCCAGTCGTGTAAGAAATTGCTTGTGAACCAACTTCAGCGTAACATTCCTGATGGTCGCAGACATTGTAGATGTAGATGGTCTTTTCAACACCATCTTTGACACCTGTAAAGATACATCCGATATTGGTTTTACCAACTGTACGTGGGCCAAGGCTGGCAGGATCTGGAAGCAAGGCTTTTAAGAATTGGATTGGAACGATGTCTTGTCCGTTGAAGTTAATAGCATCTGTACGAAGGAGACCAAAGTTTTCCAAGCATTTCATGTGTGTTAGATAAGATTGTCCAAAAGTCATAAAGAAGCGAATGCGTTTGACACCCGGAATGTTCTTAGCCAATGATTCAATTTCTTCATGGTGAAGGAGATACATGTCTTTTTGTCCAACCTGAGGGAAATCGTACTCACGCTTGATAGACATGGCTTCAACTTCGACCCATTTTCCATCTTCCCAATAAGAACCTGGAGCAGAAACCTCGCGAAGATTGATTTCTGGGTTAAAATTGGTCGCAAATGGATAACCGTGGTCACCACCATTACAGTCTAAAATGTCGATATAATGGATTTCATCAAAATAGTGTTTGAGGGCATAAGCTGAAAAGACACTGGTCACACCTGGGTCAAAACCAGATCCAAGAAGAGCTGTCAAGCCTGCTTCTTTGAATTTTTCTTGATAAGCCCATTGCCATGAATAATCAAAGTAGGCTGTAAATCCAAGTTCCTTGCAGCGTTTTTCATAAATGGCACGCCATTCAGGGTCTTCCGTATCCTCAGCCTCATAGTTGGCCGTGTCGATATAGTGAACTCCAGTCGCCAAACATGCGTCCATAATGGTTAAATCTTGATATGGTAGTGCTACGTTCAAAACTGCTTCTGGCTTGTAGCTTTCAATCAGGGCAATCACTTCTTCAACCTTATCAGCATCAAGAGCAGCTGTCTCAATTTTTGTCGTAGTTTTCCCTTCTAACTTCGCTTTCAAGTCATCGCATTTTGACTTGGTACGGCTAGCAATCATAATTTCTGTAAAGGTTTCGCTATCTTGGCAAATCTTTGAAATAGCAACTTGAGCAACGCCCCCACATCCAATAACTAATAAACGACTCATTTTTTTCCTTCCTCTTCTTCTAAAATGTCTTCTACATACTTGGGTAACATAAAGGCTCCCACGTGTAAGTTTGCAGTGTAGTATTCTGTGAAAAGCTGGCGTTTTTTCCAGCCTTCCTTGTCAAAATCTTTGACAGGGTGGTATTTTTTCGATGCAAATCCAAACAACCAATAGCCCGCTGGACTGGTTGGGATATGGGCCTGATAAACCCGACTGATTGGAAAGGCTTGATTGACCTTACGGTGCATGCTACGACAAGCAGACTCATCCTCATCAAAGAAAGGACTCCCATGCTGGTAAATCATGATACCGTCTTCTTTGAGAGCTCTATAGCTATTACCGTAAAATTCCTTGGTAAAGAGACCTTCTGTATGGCCAAATGGATCTGTCGCATCGTTGATGATAATATCGTAGTCATCTTCACAGTTTCGCAAAAAGCGTAGCCCATTTTGGTAGTAAATGGTAACACGAGGGTCATCTAGCCCCGCAGCAAAGTCTGGAAAATACTCTCGGCAAACCTCTACCAACATCTCATCTGGTTCCACAATATCAATTTGTTCCAATTCTGGATACAGTGTCAAAACTTGAGCAACACCGCCGTCGCCACCCCCTATTACCAAAACTTTCTTGGGATTGGGATGGACAGCCATGGGAACGTGAACGGTCATTTCATTGTAGACAAAGTCATCTGCATCTGAAAACAAGACATGCCCATTTAAGATTAATATTTTTCCAAAAGCTGGCGTATCCAAGACTTCGATATCCTGCCATTCACTTTTACCAGCGTAGAGTTGCTTGGCTGTTCTCAGTGACAATTTCACATCTGGAGTATGAACTTCAGAAAACCATAAATCCATCTAGTTCTCCTTTCTCTTAATGACGTTGATGTGATTGACCTCTGGATCTTCCGTCCCTTGGAGGGAACAACCACGTTCCTTGGCAAATTGGATATAGTCGACAATTTCTCGTGTAATGCGTTCACCTGGTGCTAGGATTGGAATCCCTGGAGGATAACACATGACAAATTCCCCACAGACTTGTCCGACTGATTCCTCTAAGGATAGACTTCTACGTTGGGCATAAAAGGCTTCTTGTGGAGATAGCACCAACTCAGGCTGAATATATTCTCCTGCTATCAAGTCCTTCCCATCTCGTGAATAGAGTCTCTTGATATCAGCGAGAGCACCAACCAAGCGCTCGATGTCTTGAATTCGGTCACCAATGGAAATATAGGCCAAAATATTCCCTATATCCCCAAACTCAATCTGAATGTCATATTCGTCTCGCAAGAGGTCATAGACCTCGATACCTGTCAAGCCAATACCCTGAGTGTAAACTGACAGCTTGGTCACGTCAAAATCACAGACCGATACACCGTCTATCAATTCTTTGGAGTAGGCATAGTATCCACCGATGGCATTGATTTCACGACGAGCGTACTCGGATAACTCAATGACTTTCTCAAACGACTCTTTACCACGAAGAGCTAAGTTACGACGTGAAATATCTAGACTAGCCATCAACAAGTAAGAGGCGGATGTTGACTGGGTCAGGTTGATGATTTGACGAACGTACTCAGGATTCATCTGCTCCCCTATTAAAAGAAGCGAACTTTGGGTCAAACTCCCACCAGACTTATGCATAGAGACCGCCGCCATATCAGCTCCAGCATCCATAGCAGATAGTGGTAATTTGTCTGTAAAATGCAAATGCGCTCCATGGGCTTCATCCACTAAAACAAGCATGCCAGCATCATGAGCCATATCTGTCAATCCCTTAATATCTGAACAAATCCCATAGTAAGTTGGATTGTTGATTAGGATAGCCTTGGCATCTGGATGATCCTTAATTGCCTGCGCAACACGGTCATTTTCAAGACCTAAAGCGATGCCGATTTTAGGATCTACACTCATCTCGATATAGATGGGAATGGCACCACATAGAACCAGCGCATTGATAGCAGATTTGTGGACATTTCGTGGCAGAATAACCTTATCTCCTGCCTTGCAGGTTGACAGAATCATAGTCTGCACCGATGAGGTTGTACCGCCAATCATAAGAAAGGCATGGGCTGCACCAAAAGCATCCGCAGCTAATTCCTCCGCCTCCCGAATAATCGAAATGGGGTGACCAAGATTATCCAAGGGTTTCATAGAATTGACATCGATACCAACGCATTTTTCTCCTAATAGTTCAACAAGTTCAGGATTTCCCCGTCCACGCTTGTGACCTGGTACATCAAAGGGGACAATCCTTTTCTTGCGTAGCTTGACCAAGGCCTCGTATATTGGAGCTTGGTTTTGATCTAACTCTTTCAAGACATACTCCTTTCAATATTTTTAGGACCTTATGAAAAATAAGGAACTAAAGGTTGACTCATGAAAAAAGAGCAGGTTTTCACCTGCTCTGCAATCTTCTGACGTTTTTATGTTTGTTTCTTTTGAGTATGTCTGTTCCTGATGTTTCCTAACTCTCTAGTAGCAAATATTACGTACTTTATTGATCGTTTCACAAGATGACGTGTGCTTTCACCACACTAAAAATTTATGAATTAGGATAAAGATCCTAACATCAACTTATAAAAGTAGGCTTTTAACCCTATCAATAATGTGGCTTTTCAACCACGCTTCGGCATTCAACCCTGCCTGTCCGTAGGCATTTTTTACTCGGGTTTATATTTGCTAGAAAACATCATCTCATTTTCTAAGCTCCATTACTATATCATGTTTTTAAAAGCTTGTAAAGTATTTTTTGATAAAAAACAAAAATATGTTCGCAAATTGTTCTGTTTATGTAAAAAATATCGATAAATATTTTTTGTAAACGATTATAAAGTGAACGAAATGATAATGGTCTTTAATTTAAAATTCTTTTATGCTATTCTAAACTATTTACATTCGGTACTTGATCTAGTAGAAAAGATGACGAGATTTTTACATTATTAAAATCGTGCAACTTTTTTCAGACAGTTTTAAAAGATTGATTTCCTTATATTTTTTCTTTATACTGGATAAAAAGGAGAATAATATGTCAGAAACAAATCACGAAATTGATTCAAATTTTGCAGGTCGTTTAAATATCCTGCGTGCGGGTGTTCTTGGTGCCAATGATGGGATTATTTCCATTGCTGGTGTGGTTATCGGGGTTGCCAGTGCCACGACCAATATCTGGATTATCTTTTTATCAGGCTTTGCGGCTATCTTGGCTGGTGCCTTTTCTATGGCTGGTGGGGAGTACGTATCCGTTTCAACTCAAAAAGATACCGAGGAAGCGGCTGTTGCGCGTGAGCAAGTCTTGCTAGACCAAGATATAGAGTTAGCCAAAAAGTCTCTCTATGCTGCCTATATCCAAAACGGAGAATGCGAAACCTCTGCCCAACTCTTGACCAATAAGGCCTTTCTAAAAAATCCACTCAAGGCTCTGGTCGAGGAAAAATATGGGATTGAGTATGAAGAATTTACCAATCCTTGGCACGCTGCCATTTCTAGTTTTGTTGCCTTTTTCCTTGGAAGTTTGCCTCCAATGCTCTCAGTGACCATTTTCCCAAGTGAGTACCGCATTCCTGCTACTGTTCTTATCGTAGCCCTATCACTCTTGGTTACTGGCTACACTAGTGCCAAACTTGGAAAAGCCCCAACCAAAACAGCTATGATTCGGAACCTTGCTATTGGTCTCTTGACCATGGGAGTTACCTTCTTGCTCGGACAACTTTTCAGCATTTAATACTCTTCGAAAATCTCTTCAAACCACGTCAGCTTCGCCTTGCCGTACTCAAGTACTGTCTGCGGCTAGCTTCCTAGTTTGCTTTTTGATTTTCATTGAGTATAAAATACAAGAAATACCTCGATTTTGAAGTCGAGGTATCTTTTTTACATTTGCACAATCTTGCGATAACTTCTTGAAGTAACCATGAAAATCAGCACATAAGCGATGAGGAAGATAGCGCAGATAGATAAGGTCACGATCAACATCATAGTCGTATCCAGTACACCAATCACTTTTAGAATCAGACTAAGCATATGGTAGGCAAAGGCGAGATGTATGAAAGCAAAGAGCAAAGGAAGGAAGAAAACAGTTAAAACCTGTTTGTTGATGGTTTGCTTGATTTGCTTTTGATCTAAACCGACTTTCTGCAAGATAATAAAGCGTTCACGGTCTTCATAGCCTTCAGAAATTTGTTTGTAGTAGATGACCAGAACGGTTCCGACCATAAAGATAATGGATAGGAAAATACCGATAAAGAAGACACCACCAAAGAGGGCACTCATCTGAGAACTAGCATCTGCTAGATTGCTACCATAAACATAGCTACCTTCTGTGTTTAATTGAGCATTAAACTTTTGTAGGTAGTTTTCATATTCTTCAGCGACCTTGAGTTGTTCTTCTTCGCTGGCATTTACATTCATACCACCGTAAAGCTGATTATAGATAGCCGAATCTGGGAATTGGTTCAAAAAGGCTTGTAGATTAGGTACAACAAGGTAATTGTAATCAGTAGTAAAAATATTAAACTGATTTGGGACATGGTTGACAATAAAATCTGTATTAAATTCTTCTTTGACAGAAAATTGATGATCATTTAGAGTTAGTGCTTTCTGTCCTTTTAGTCCGTCATTTTTGGCAAAGAGTCCGACCTCATTTCCTGACAGAGAAAGCTTCTGACCAGTCATATTTTCATAATCTTTTTGGTCAAATACCATGAAAACTGTTTTGGGTTGGACACGGTTTTGTCCTTTTTCAAAAATAGTTAATTTGGTCCCTTCTTGATTTGCAATACCAAAGTTACTGTAACGAAGCACTTCTTTCTCTTTGACGCTATAAGCTTTGTCACTTGCAAACTGGCTCAATAGTTTGTCCAAATCTTCTTTTTCAACATTTTGTCCAGTAATTCCAAAGTCATGCGGATTCATCACTTTTTTAAAGCTTTCTGAGGCATTGAAAATACTAGTCGCTGCTGACATGGTTACCAAAACCATTGTTGACAAGATAGCGATAGTTGCTAGCCCAACAGCATTTTTCTTCATACGGAAAATCAAGTTGGAAACAGAGATGAGGTTATTAGGCTGGTAATAGTATTTCTTGTTTTTCTTTAAGATTTGGAGGAAAACGGTAATCCCTGCATTGAACAAGAGATAGGTTCCAAAGATAACCAGCAAAACAGCTAGGAAGAAAGTTGTTAGGGCTGTAAGTGGATCTTTTACCGTAAGGGCAAGATAATAACCAATCCCTAAACTAATCGAACCAAGAATAGTTTGGAGAGGTAGGAAACGACCTTTTTTCTCACCGCTAGCTTTCTCACGAGAGAGCTGGAGGGCATTCATACGGGCTATTCGAAGGGCATTCAGGAACATGAGTCCTAGGAAAATCAAACCAAAGACAACAAGTACTGCAATGACAACATTCATCTGGAAGGTAGCGACTAGTTCTACCTTCAATTTCATCAGTTTGAGTAAGAAGGCGAAAATCAACTTGTCAAACAAGGCTCCAATACCGATACCTGCTCCAACAGTTAGAATTCCAAATAGCACCAACTCTTTAAAGGTCATACTAATCAGATGACGCTTCTCCAAGCCCAACATGCCATAAATCCCCAGTTCCTTGGAACGGTTTTTCATAACAAAACTATTGGCGTAAAGGACAATAATAGCTGACGCAAGGGTGACGACAAACATACCAAATCCAAGAGTGGCTTGAATGGTTGTTCCGCCACGGATTTCCGCAATCTTGGGATTGAAGGTTAGAGAGTAAAAGAGATAGGTGACTGTGACTGCTAAGAGAACAGCCAGAGCAAAAGGATAGTAGAGTTTGCGGTTTTTAATCAAGTTCGATACCGCTAACTTATTGGTTAATCGAAACATACTAATTCACCTCGCTTGCCATGACAGTCAAGGTATCAGAGATTTCTTGGAACATCTGACGCTCTGTCTTCTCTCCGCGGTAGATTTGATTGTAAAGAATGCCGTCCTTGATAAAGAGCACACGCTTGGCCCTGCTGGCTGCTGCCGTTGAGTGGGTTACCATGAGAATTGTTTGACCACGCTCATTGATTTCGTCAAAAACATCCAGCAAAGCTGCAGATGACTTGGAATCAAGGGCTCCTGTTGGCTCGTCAGCAAGAAGAATTTCAGGTTCTGTAATGATAGCACGGGCTACTGCTACACGCTGTTTTTGCCCACCGGAGATTTCATAAGGGTACTTCTCTTGCAATTGGTTGATACCTAGATTCTCAGCAGTCACCACCAATTTTTTCATCATCTCCGTAATGGGTCTTCTTGACAAGACAAGCGGAAGCAAGATATTGTCTTTAACAGACAGGGTATCTAGCAAGTTAAAGTCTTGGAAGACAAAGCCCAATTTTTCACGACGGAAGCTAGAAGCTTGTGAATTTTTAATGGTTGCTGTGTCTGTTCCGTTCAGGTAAACCTGACCACGAGTTGGTTTGTCCAGCATAGCTAGGATATTGAGAAGAGTTGATTTACCAGAACCAGACTCACCCATGATGGCAACGTAGTCACCCTTTTCCACGGTAAAGTGAATATCCTTGAGGGCTTCTACTTGGTTGCCCTGAAAACGAGTCTTATAAATTTTTTGAACGTGTTTTACATCTAAAAGTGTCATGAGAATCTCCTTTCTTAATATCCCATCAAATGAAATGTAGTTTGCATCATAGCGCATCCCAGCTGAACGCGCTCGATTTCTTTGTGACTTTGTTTTCTAGTTTTCTTATGTAAGATTTGTTTCATGATGTTACTCCTTTGTTCTTTATGAGTCTAGTTTACATCAAAAAAAGACCGCTTGCCATAACTTAACCTTACAAAAGAGACTTTAATCTTACATTTTTGTAAGATTGGGGGGAATGTAGTTAATTCATTAAAAATATTTTACCATAAAAAGAAAGCAAGAAGAAAACCCTTGCGGCTACAAGGGTTCAGATTCGTAAATTATCTGCAACGGTCAATAATACATTCATAAACAGTTTGAAGATTCATTATTTCATTTGACTATAAATCTATGTCACTAGAACGGTTTTCATCTATACAAAAATCATCTTTAATCAACAGAGTTAATTCTTTTGAACTCACAGCTTCACTTTGGTTAAGTCGGACAGCTTGATTCATTATTAAATCTTCATATAGATTTCGAACAAAGCGACCGTTAGAAAAATTGGCGAGATTACTTTCTAACTTTTCATTAAGATAATTTAATAATACTTCTTTCAGCTTGTCATCTATATGGTAGTCGTCTTTTCTTGCTAATGTTTCAAAAATATCTAACAATTCTGTAGAAGAATAATTTTCAAAATTAATAAAATAATTAAATCGAGATTTCAAACCAGGATTTGATTCAAAGAAATGGTTCATTGGTTCGGTATAACCAGCCACAATAACAATTAAATCATCTCGTGAATCTTCTAAAGCCTTTGTAAGTTCTGTTAAACATTCTCGCCCATATGAATCAGTATTTTCATTTTCAGTAATACTATACGCCTCATCAATAAAGAGAACTCCACCTTTCGCCTTTTCTATGACATTTTTAACTTTCAGTGCAGTTTGTCCTTGGTAACCTGCAATTAAATCTGTTCTGGAGACTTCCATAAAATGTCCTTTGGATAAAAGCCCAAATTGGTAGTACATTCTTCCAATTATCCTAGCGACAGTTGTTTTTCCTGTTCCTGGATTTCCCATGAAAGCCATGTGTAAAGTTCTTTTAGGAATATTTAAGCCATACTCTTTCCTTTTTGACTGAATTTTTTGATAAATAATTAAACGATTAACTTCTTTTTTTACCTTCTCTAAACCTACTAACTGATTTAGTTCCACCAAAAGGTCGTCTAAAGACGATTTCTTTTGGTGACTCAACTCTTTTTCCAAAGTATCAAATAGATAAGTATATCCAAGGAAACTAGCTAGATTATCAGATAAATCTTTTAATAAAGGTGTAAGCTTGTTTCGTTTGTTAATTTGCTGTAATAAAAAAATAGATTTATACAATTCTGCTACTGATTTTGTATCAGTATGATTTTCTATAATATTATTTACTTTATCCAGATAATTATTTTCTTTTCCAAAGTAGATGTCTAATTTCTTTGCGCTACAAATTAATTTATCTCGAGAAGTTGACATATCTTACCTCAATAACATGAAAAGCAAGGCAATCACTAACATACCAATAGAAATTCCAGAAACAACAAAGACTATTAGGAGGCGATTTGAAATAAATTGAATTTGTTGTTTACTTTCGTTCAATTCTCTCCTAAGTTGCTCAATTTCTCCAGTATTTGAAACTGGTTCTGAAGGAAGAGTACTTGCGAATTGTTCTAGATTTACAAGTCTATCATTGAATTTAGAAAGTATTACCTCATGTTTTTCGATAGAGTTTTTGCTATTTTCTTCGTTAAATTTCTCTTTAAATTGCTTAAGAGCTACTAGAGTTGCTTTTTGTTTCTCAATGGTTTTATCAATACGTACTTGTTCTTTTAATATTTTTTTATTTGTATGATCAATTGCTGCTACAGAAGAAAGAATTGCTTGAATATGACCTTTATCAAGAGCTTCTAAAGCTTTATAAACTTGACCAAATTCTTCAATAAGTGCTTGTTGATTATCATAAAATTTTGAAATGTAATTTTGAGTTTGTTCAACTAAAGTATTAAACTCTTTACCAGTAACCCCATGTTCAGCAAATTCAAAACCAAAGAAATCTTCATGAGTTCTAACTTTATCAAAATACAATTCATCTTGACTTTGTTCAGCAAACTCTTTCAGATGCTCTTTCGCTTCATCGAAATCATGTTTTCTAATGTTTATTTCAATTGTTTCTTGTTCTTGCTCTTGCTCAAATACTTCTTCTTCCATATTTATCTCCCTAATCTAATAATTCTTGTAATAAACTATCAATCTCATCAAAGTCACTTTTATCGTCTCTTGTAGATTCTGCAAAAATATCTGATAACTTTTCTTTCATTATTGAAGCAGCCATATCATGTCTTTCCTTAATAGTATTGATAACAGAATTTTTTTCAACTTGTAGCTTCATACTCTTTACATCTAATAATTGATCTTTGATTACTAACATTTCATTATTTTGATCAATTTTCTTAGAACTTAATTTAGTAATCTGTTTATTGACAATTTGCTGATCAATCATTTTTAATACGAAGGCGCCAATAATTCCTGATAAAGTTGCTCCCATAAATGTTCCAATGACGCTACCAATTGTTCCCAAAAGTGGTATTGAAATAGCCAAAACTGGAAAACTTGCTGTGAGGGATGCTCCTAAAGCTTCCCCAACTACAATTGCACCTGTAGCTGTTAAACCCGCAACAATAATTTTTCCAACCTCTAACATCATAATATCAAGGCTTTTATCTTTATTTTCAGGATTCTTTATATAATCTATTGCTTCTTTCAAAGATTTCCAACCTTGGTGTATAAATGTCCAAGCTTTAAGAACTGTATTAATTACAGGTCCAACTATTGCAGACGCAATCATTGTAACTACAGATTTACCGACATTTAATACATGATTTGCTAAGTTATTTACAAAAGATATGATAGCCTCTTTTATTTTATCAATAAAAGTCGATAAGTTTCTTTCTGTATCTTTTAGCCAAGAGATAAATTTAGAAATCAATTCTCGCAAAAATTCTGATAATAACTGTAAAAGCGCTGCTTTCAAAGCTTTTCCGGAAATTTTTAATGCCTCATCGCGTCGTGATTTTTTACCTGATTTTATAGCAGTATCTTTATTTTCTTGTTTCCTTTTTTGAAGTTCTTCCCTAGCCTCTCGGTCATCTTTTTCTAACTGTTTTCTATCAATATTAAATCGCTCTTCAGGCTTTAATCCATCTCTTTCTGAATTCAAAAATTCAGTCATAGTTTTATCGCCCTTGGACATATTAGCAGATGCATCTAAATCATGTAGATTTTTAGAACTATTAGCAAACTCTTTAACTTGTTCTTTTGAGAAAAATGTTGCCATTTCAACATCATTTAATTGTTCCTTTATAGAAACCGTATGGTCTTTATGAACTGCTCCTGAACCTTTGTCTCTACCTTTATCAAAGAAATCACGAGCATCACTTTTAAGAACTCTTTCGCCATCTTTATTAGTAGTAAAGTTATCTTTCCATTTAGCATATCTTTCTTGATAATCAACATCTCTATTATGGGTTGCAAATTTACCTTTTTCAAAATTTTCAGCAGTTTGTATATGTGCTTCTTTTCGTAAATCTAGGGTTTGTCCGTTGTTCTCTTTAATAAACTCATCACCAATTTGGGCAGCAAGTTGAAGTTGTACTTGCTCCCAGACTATATTCTCAATAGATTCTTGAAGGTATTCATTATTTTGTAATTTTTCCCTATCTAAATCAATTTTTTCTATATCTTTAATAAAATCTTTGAGATTATTTTCTAGAGAATTTTCTAAATTAAGCAATTCGTCGTATTCAATCTCAATATTTGATGATCGTAATGCGAGTAACTCATTCTCATTAGCCATAATACATTTCCTGTCAAATTATTTTTATACGCTTATTATACCATTTAGCCATAGATTCTGACAAGATGAAAAAAGCCTTGTCTTTTATAAAACAAAGCTTATTTCATTATTTACCTCACCAAAACCATCCTTCATTATCGTCAATGGCTTGGGCTTCTTTGCGTTTGCGTGGACCTGTTCCGTACATTTCTGCTTCGATTTCTTCCTTGGTTGGCATGACAGAAGCTAGGATGATATAGATAATCACGCCAAGTCCAAAGTTTGCGACTGTAAAAATGGCAAATAGGAAACGAACAAGGGTAACATCAAAGTTCCACTTGTCTGACAGACCTGCCAGAACTCCTGAAATCATGCGATTTCGTCTCATCTTATAAAATTTACTGTTCATGTTATTTCCTCTTTCTGCTAGGTTAGACTTAGTATATCACGGATAGGCTCGGCCTTCATCGGTCCTCAGGCTGATTTACTAGTAATAACTTTCCTCGACAGACTCCACAACGATAGCGTTTGGTATCAATCCTACGCTTACGATGATAAGTTTGCTGGCAGGATTGGCAACGATAGAGCTTGAGTGGCTTGGAGTTGCTATTGGGCAAGGTCGGCACAAAGCGTAATCCATCCACTGCTTTCAAAAGTTCCTTAAAATCCCGATCCTTGTGTTGATAGCCTTTCCCTTGAAAATAGAGGTGATAATGACAGAGTTCATGGCGGACAATTTTCCTAAAAACATCCAAACCCAGTTCCTGATAAACCTTGGGATTAAAATCCAAATGCCCATCTTTAGGGAAAAATCGCCCACCTGTCGAACGTAGACGCCTATTCCACTGGGCTTGATGGATAAAAGGTCTTCCGAAGTCTTCTAGGGAAACCTGCTTGACGTAATCAGTCAGTTTCATTTGGAGCTAGAAGTGACAGATTAACTTTTTCACGTTCAGTATCAATTTTCTTAACCCAAACGGTAACCAAATCTCCGACGGACACCACTTGGCTAGGATGTTTGATAAATTTGCGACTCATATGAGAAATATGGATCAAGCCATCCTCGTGAATCCCGATATCAACGAAGGCACCGAAGTCAACGACATTACGCACCACTCCTTCTAGCTTTTGTCCAACCACTAAGTCCTTGATATCTAGGACATCTTGGCGAAGCACAGGTGCGTCAAAGGAATCACGGAAATCTCGACCTGGTTTGAGAAGGTCTGCAATGATATCTTTAAGGGTTTCTGGACCAAGGTCTAGCTCTTGCGCCATATCTTTGACTGATAGCAACTTGAGTTTTCTTTGTGCCTCTTCATTCAGGTCCTTGATGTCCAAGCGTTTGAAGAGTTCCTTAACGGCAGCATAGTTTTCTGGGTGAACCCCTGTATTATCAAGGATATTACTACTTTCTGGAATACGGAGGAAACCAGCTGCCTGTTCGAAGGCCTTGGCACCAAGACGGGGAACCTTCTTGATTTGAGCGCGTGAAGTGATTTTTCCTTCTTCCTCACGGTATTTGACAATATTTTCAGAAATGGTTTTATTGAGTCCAGCGACGTGGGAGAGAAGAGCTGGGCTTGCTGTATTAATATTGACACCAACTTGGTTTACCACGGTATCGACGACAAAGTCCAGACTCTCAGATAGTTTCTTCTGGCTGACATCGTGCTGGTACTGGCCGACACCGATTGACTTAGGATCGATTTTGACCAATTCAGCAAGGGGATCTTGCAAACGACGGGCGATAGAAATAGCAGAGCGTTTTTCAACGGTCAAGTCTGGAAACTCCTGACGAGCTAGTTCGCTGGCAGAATAGACAGAAGCACCACTTTCATTGACGATAACATAGCTGACTTCTGGAAATTCTTTGAGAACTTCCGCCACAAAGGCTTCACTTTCACGACTTGCCGTTCCATTTCCGATAGCAATAATTTCTACACTGTACTGACCAATCAAATCTGCCAAATCTTTCTTGGCTTCTTCGATCTGACGAACTGAGGCTGGTTTAACAGGATAAATGACCTGGGTTGTCAGCATTTTCCCAGTTGCATCAACAACGGCTAGCTTGGCACCTGTACGAAAGGCAGGGTCAAATCCAAGAACCACGCGCCCTTTCAGCGGAGTAACCAAGAGGAGATTGCGCAGATTATCAGAAAAGAGTTGAATAGCTCCTTCTTCTGCCTTTTCAGTTAATTCTGTACGAATACGGCGCTCGATAGCAGGCAAGACTTTTTTCTTAACAGATTGCTGAACAACTTCATCAATATAGGCATTTTTCACCTTGAAACGAGCAGCAAAGAAGGCAAGAATACGGTCTGTTGCATGTTCAAAACCAACCTTCAAGACACCTAGCTTCTCCCCGCGATTGAGAGCCAAGGTACGATAACCCTGCATGTTCCCAACTGTCTCAGAAAAATCATAATAAATCTGAAAAACCTGCTTTTCATCAAGACTTTCATCCTTGACTTGAGAAGTGAGTTTAGAGTGTCTCAACACCTCCTGATAAGTCATGGAGCGCAAAGTCACATCTTCCGATAAGGCTTCTACCAAGATATCAACTGCACCAGCCAAGGCCTCCTTACCAGTCGCAAATCCTTCACAGACAAACTTTTCAGCCTCTTTATCTAAGTCCGCTACATTCTGCAAAATCAAGCGAGCAAGAGGGAAGAGTCCGGCTTCGCGAGCAATAGTTGCCTTGGTCCGACGCTTTTCCTTGTATGGAAGATAGAGTTCTTCTACGTCTGCTAGTTTTTCGGCAGCTAAGATAGCTTCTTCCAACTCCTTGGTCAGCTTGCCTTGCTCTTGAATCTTAGCCAAGACAGCTTCCTTACGGTCGGTGAGATTGGTCAGACTTTTATCCAGGTCAATAATGGCCTTAATCGCCACCTCATCCAGACTACCAGTCATGTCCTTGCGATAACGCGCAATAAAGGGAATAGTCGCCCCTTCAGCTGTCAAACTTAGAACAGTATCAATTTGCTTTAACGTCACTCCCAAATCTTGGGAGATTTTTTCATATTTTTTATCCATGAAACTATTATACCACAAGCTGGAAGGCTTGCTCCAATCCTTTTCATACTCAATGAAAATCAAAAAGCAAACTAGGAAGCTAGCCTCAGACTGCTCAAAACACTGTTTTGAGGTTGTAGATAAGATTGACGGAGTCAGTCACATATATACGGCAAGGCGAAGCTGACGTAGTTTAAAGAGATTTTCGAAGAGTATCAACTATCGAAAACAAATTAAAAAACTTCCTTTTCCTCAAAATAATAGTATAATAGAGGTAGAATTTAGAATCGAGGTACACCTATGGCTGTAAAATTTACAAAACGAGACGACTTGGACAAGATGTTTGAAGAGTTTGCTAAACTTCCTGATTTGAAACAAGTCACTTTCCCTGATGACAAAGAGAAAAAAGCCAAAGCAGAAAAGAAAAACTAGATGACTGCTTTCCAACAACTCCCATCTAGTGTGCTTCAGACTGGAGCCATTTTTCTCTCCATTATCATTGAAGCCCTCCCTTTCGTGCTGATAGGAAGTATTGTCTCAGGGCTGATTGAAGTCTATATCACACCTGACAAGGTTTATCATCTTCTCCCTCGAAATCGTTGGGGGAGAATCTTTTTTGGCACCTTCGTCGGGATACTTTTTCCCTCTTGTGAATGTGGAATCGTCCCCATTATCAATCGTTTTCTGGAAAAAAAGGTTCCCAGTTACACGGCCGTTCCCTTTCTTGTAACAGCACCTGTTATCAATCCTATTGTTCTATTTGCGACCTATTCTGCCTTTGGCAACTCCTTCCATGTCGCTCTGTTACGAGCCCTAGGTTCTATTGTTGTGGCTGTGATACTTGGGATTTTTCTAGGATTTTTCTGGCAAGAACCGATTCAAAAAGAAAATCGTTTGGCCTGTCATGAGCACGATTTTTCTCACTTGAAACCTACAAAAAAAGTTTTTCAAGTCTTTGTGCAGGCCATTGATGAATTTTTTGATACGGGACGTTATTTGGTATTTGGCTGTCTCTTTGCCTCTGTTATACAGGTCTATGTTCCGACACGTATTCTGACCTCTATCAGTGCGACCCCTCTTTTTGCCATCCTACTCTTGATGCTTTTGGCCTTTCTTCTCTCTCTCTGCAGTGAGGCGGATGCCTTTATCGGGGCTTCTCTTCTCTCGAGTTTCGGCTTAGCACCAGTTTTGGCCTTTCTCGTCATTGGTCCAATGCTGGATATCAAAAATATTCTCATGATGAAAAATTACTTGAAATCACGATTTATCAGTCACTTCATAACGATTGTGACTCTTGTCGTCTTAGTGTATTCTCTCTTGATTGGAGTCATCCTATGATTCGATTTTTAGTTTTAGCTGGCTATTTTGAATTGACTATTTATCTTCATCTGTCGGGCAAATTAAACCAGTACATCAACATGCACTATTCCTATCTGGCCTATATTTCCATGGTACTTTCCTTTATTTTGGCAATTGTTCAACTGTATATCTGGATGAAGCAAGTCAAAACCCATAGTCATCTGAACAGCCGATTGGCGAAGGTGACGAGTATTGCTCTTCTGGCTATTCCTATTGTCGTCGGCTTAACTTTTCCAACTGTTAGCTTGGATTCTCAGACCGTTTCTGCCAAAGGCTATCACTTCCCCTTATCAGAAGGCACGGATCAAGCCATTCAGACAAGTGAAGGAACGACAAGCCAATATTTGAAACCAGATACCAGTTCTTATTTTTCAAAATCAGCCTATGAAAAGGAAATGCGAACTGCAGCGGATAAATACTTGTCCCAAGATAGTATTCAGATCACCAACGAAAACTATATGGAAGTCATGGAAGCCATATACGACTATCCAGATGAATTTGAGGGCAAGACAGTCCAGTTTACAGGCTTTGTCTACAATGACCCCAGTCATGCCAATAGCCAATTTTTGTTCCGCTTCGGCATTATCCACTGTATCGCGGATTCAGGTGTCTATGGATTGCTGACCAAGGGAAATACCCGGCAGTATGAGAATAATACCTGGATAACAGCCAAAGGAAAACTGGTCAATCACTACCATAAAGAACTCAAACAAAACCTCCCAACCTTGGAAATCGATAGCTTTACCAAAGTCGATAAACCAGAAAATCCCTATGTATATCGAGTGTTTTAAAAAAGCAAATTAAGAACATAAAAGATAAAACGAACAAGTTCTCTTCTGAATGACAGAAAAAGAGCCTGTTCGTTTTTTGTTATCTGAGCATTAATGATTTGTAGATTTAAATTTTAAAACATTTTAAGTAATACAAGTAGCTCATTGAGAATAAGAGAACCACTCATTAATTAGACTAGCGATTTCTTTGGGTGCTTCAGTATAAAGCTCATGGCCAAAGTTCTCTAGAAGAATAGTATCAAAATAGTCTGGCAATTCTTTTAGGGCGTCCTCTCTCCATGTAGCTTCATTAGGATAGCGAGGACTGATAAACAAAGCATCTCCCACTTCTCTCTTAAAAGCTTGTATTTTCCTCCGTAGGCGGAGGATCGCTTCTATATTTTCATAATTTATAGCCAACTCATATCTATTATACTCAACATTCCAGTGATAGGACTGCCTTACGGCTTTCTCCATATTTTCTGACCAATGCTTTGCTTCAGATCTTTCTTTAGAAATAAGAAGAGCTAAGTCTGAAACGATTTGAGATTCAATATAATTTTTAGTTTCCTCTAACTCTGTATCTAAAGGTAAAATCTTATCTAAATCTAGATAGCCACCATCCAAAAGAATCAGTTTCTTCACTTCTTGAAATTCCGATGCAAGATACCGCGCCAAATCTCCTCCAAGAGAATGACCTATCAGACAGATAGATTCTTCCTCTACAATCTCATTTTTAAACCATGATTTCAATTCTGTTTCATCTCGAAGATGCTTTTCATATGGATTTAGAAAATAAATCTGCGAATCTAGTTCTTGAAGAAAATCCTTGCTATGATAGACATTGCTTCCCAAACCGCCAATAAAATATTTTTTCATTCTCTACTTAATACTATGCTTGTTCATCTTTTGTTCAAAAATAGTCGTGATAATCTGACGCAATTCTTCGCGTTCTTTTTCTGGAATCTCACCACTTGTTTGAGCTGCAGCGTAGAGTTCAGGGTGCTCAATTGAAATGCGTTTAATCGTACGTGTCGTAGCATGTTTTCTGACGAAAAATGGGATTCGCTTAATCAAGTCTTGTGGGACTAGTGCAAGAATCTTTTCGGCAGTTTCCTTGTCACTAATCTTAGACGTAGTCAGCCCCTTCTTAATCATTTCCTGTTCTTTTTCTGTAAAATCTTTTAATTCCATTCGATAAATCCTCCTATTTTCTTTAAGTTAGATTATATATCATTTATAGCAAGACGACAAATAGTCTGTTTGTAAAATGCTCTCTATACTACAATTTTCCTGTCACTTTTAATTGCTCTTTAATGAAAAATCACAAATCCTTTTGGAGAGATGACAAGCTGATTCTCTATTTCTTGGCAATTGCTTGCTAGTGCTACTGCTTCTTTCTCGAAAATACAATCTTCTGTTGATTGGTTAAAGATCGCTTTAAGGACCTGTCCTTCGTATTTCCACTCCAAGGCAACTACATCAGCTTTGATTTCTTGGAGACTATACTTGCCATGCTTAATGGTTGCTGACGCATGTTTGCAAATCTTGATTAGCCTCTTCATGAAATTCAGCATATCATTATCACTTGATACACGTTCCCAAGGCATACAACGACGACAATCTGGGTCTGGTCCTCCTGTCAAGGCTAGCTCGGTTCCGTAATAAATGCAGGGTGTTCCTTTTTGTAAAAAGAGAAAGGCTAGAGCTGATTTGACCAGTTGAACATCTTCATTGGCCGTCCACAAGATTCGCTCTGTATCATGAGAATCCAAGAGATTAAACATAACCTCTGAAATCTGCTGCTTATAATACATAGATTGGCCATTGATTTCATCGATGAACTGGTCCGTCTTCTTAACACCACGTAAGAAATAGTCCTTGATGCTATCAGATAAAGGATAATTCATGACCGCGTGAAACTCATCTCCATTTAGCCAAGGCTGAGACGTATGCCAGACTTCTCCTAGAATATAAAGATCAGGCTTTTTAGCTAAAACTGCTTTTCGAAAATCTTTCCAAAACTGATGGTCAATCTCATTAGCTACATCCAAACGCCAAGCATCGATATCAAACTCTTCAATCCAATAAATCGCAACCTTTAAAAGATAATCCTTGACCTCTGGATTGGCTGTGTTTAGCTTAGGCATATAGTCCTCGAAACCAAAAGTATGATAGGGTAAGTCTCTCTTATTAGCTAGCTTTTCAGTCGTCACTGGGAATTGTTGTATATGAAACCAATCTTTATAAGCAGACTGCTCCCCATTTTTGACAACATCTTGCCATTGAGGCGATTGCGAACCAATATGGTTAAATACCGCATCCAGCATGATTTTCATGCCACGCTGATGAGCTTGCTCGACCAGCTCCCGGAAGGTCTCCTTGTCTCCAAAATGACGGTCAATTTCAAAATAATCCGTCGTATTGTACTTATGATTGCTCGTGGATTCAAATATAGGACAAAGATAAAGTCCAGTAATCCCCAAGTCTTGCAAATAATCCAGATGGTCAATAATCCCCTGTAAATCACCACCAAAGAAATCATCACTTTTAGGTGTGCTTGATGAATCCCAGTCTAATGTTCCTTCTGGGTTTAATCGAGCATTTCCATTAGCAAATCTCTCAGGAAATATCTGATACCATACCGTATCTGAAACCCAGTCAGGAACCTTGCAGGCATCAATCTCATGAAGATAGGGCAACTTAAATCCATTCCCAATAGCATGAAGATTTTCTAGAGAATTTTCCACACAACCTTTATCGCCATACAAAATACTTTGACCTTCTGTATCCTTGAGTTCAAAGAGATACTGGATACGTGCAAAGTCAACGGACACTTCAACTTGCCAATAATCAAAGATGGCGTCAGAAGTCAGCTTGGGCATTTCCTTTGTATCCTGATAAAACTCCTCCATAAAGATAAAAGGGTCACCATAATGCAAGTTGATGCTTTCAATGTCATCTTTCTTAGTTCGAATCCGAATATGAAGCTTCTTATCCTTATAAAGATAGGCATACTCCGACTCAGGCCTATGGTAAATAGCGCTTAATTCCATCAATTTGTCTCCTGATTGACTTGGTTGCATTTTCGACGCAAACGTTTTCATAATTGTGATTCTAGTATACTACTTTCGTATTTTATTTTCAAGGCTTGTCCGTAGATTCTAGTAGTTTGGTTCTATAAATAAAAAAGCAGCCAGTCTTACAACTTGCTACTTTTTAAATGATGATTTATAAATATCTTTCCAGCCACTCAATTTTTTTAAAATCCTTATTGTTATTGTGCTCATTTCGATAAGAATCTTTGGAAGAAGCCTTGTAAATACTTAAAAACTGTTCTAAACTTGGAACGCGAAAAGTGATGTTCTCAAGATGAATCAGCTCTATATCCGATTCCGAAACTCCTGCAAAATCAGGTAAAGAATCGATACTTCCGAATTCAACACTCAGACCATCTTTTTGGAATTCATGCTCATGAATATCTATTAAGGCATAGCCTAAGTGTTTCATCACTTTCATTATCTTGTCCCACTCATAAATTCTGAGATGATCGGGTGATTCCCAACCTCTAGGGTCACCAGGCACATGAATATCAATGTCAGACGGCCTCCATTCTTCATTTGAACGGTATTCAAAACCCAAGGACCCCATGAGAGTCGGTGTGATTCCGATTTGGTTTAAATGAGAACAAATTGTTCGAAATTCATCAAATAGAGAATTCATTCCTCCTCCAATCGTTGATATAGAACTTAATTTCGTTGTGAATAATAAACTAATTTTTACCTTCTACTCTTTCGGTTTTGAAAACACTTCTACTCGCTGAGCTAGGACTTTGATTTCTACAGGTAGGTTATCCGATTTATCGCCATCAACATCTGACTCCAATTCACTATCTGAAGAGATCTTAATATTACGCGCTCTGATATACTCAATATTATCATTGCCGACAACATCTCCTTTTAGCAAATCAGGAATAACGGATAATTTAGAGAATAGAGACGCATCTTTCAGAATCAAAATGTTGGCATAGCCGTCCTTGTTTTCTTCAAAGATTTTCTTATCAGCGAAGTAATTTGTCAAGAGAACCAAAACATGGCTAGCTTCACCAACATAATTTCCATTCTCTGTCTCCACCTTAATGTTAAAGACCTGATCCGTCATAACAGACTTCATGGTATTTACAGCATAGGCAAGAATACCAAATTTTGTCTTATCTTCAATTTCAACATTGTGAATCGCCTCAGGCAGAGAACCGATACTAAAAATATAACCAAAATAGTTATCATTTGCTTTACCGATATCAATCTTGTTGGTTAAATTAAAATCCAGTTCATCTATCGCGCCATCGATGTCTTGATTGATTTCCAAAAGTTTTGTAATGAGGTTACCCGTACCGCCTGGGATAATCCCTAACTTAGGAATGTAGTCTCTCTCAGCAATACCCGAAATGACTTCGTTGACAGTCCCATCTCCACCAAACACAACCACTGCATCGTACTGCTCACTAGAAGCTTCTTCAGCAAAATGTGTTGCATCAAGCGCTTTTTCAGTAATTTTGGTTTCTACGTGCTCAAAGTATTCTTTTACTTTATTTTCCAGCTTTTCTTTATAATCCAAAGCCTTCTCCCCACCAGAGGTAGGGTTGATAATTACCATTGCCTTTTTCATTAATTTCTCCTTAATTTTAAATAGAAATGTTTACATTTCGTCGTATGTAACTAAATGTACTCTCATTATACAATGAAAATACAGAAAAGAGAAATCTGACGTACTGGAGATTAAAATAATCTACGATACGGTAATAAGCATATTGTCTAGTAGAAAAAATGAAAATAACATTTTTTTACACTTTAGCTTTTTAAAACAAAGTGTTATTGTTGCTAACTTCTTACTTAATTTTTTTAGCTAATTTATTAAAGTCACCTATATACAATATTCCCGAAATGAATGCAAAAATTGCAGAAAAAATTGAGAGAAACGGTACGAAACCTGTAATAGATGCCGCTAAGAGAAATAAAAAGCTTTTCTTACGACCATTTTCTTCTTTTTTATAAATGAAAATTGCAAGTATAGCACAAACAAGAAACATGAAACTAATTAGGTTCATTGAGAATGCCCATTCCGGCTTATCAACAAAACGAAGAGCACCGTTAATAAACCTTAACTCCCATCTATATAAAAAAGCATAAGCAATAAAGGGAGAACACGTTAATGATATTACTCCATTAAAACAAAACAAACTATGTGATTTCATACTAGGCTCTTTTCTTAATTTTATGAAACTTTTCTTTCTCGCTTAATCAATCCCTAGCAGGATCATCTAAAATCTCAATCTCACCTATAAACCATCGTGACATCTTCTTCTTTTTGTCTTTAAAGGGATCGGGTTTAATCAAAGTAAAAGGTGAGATGCTTGCATCTGTAAAATACAACTCCACTTTTAAAGACTGCTTAGGATTATCGTTAACATAGGCTGAAAAATGAATATGATAGCTTCCACCCATATCACCACCATTATCATACACTCCCCTAGCTGTATTTGGTAAAAGTTTAATAGAATTTATTGATTGTTTTTCCTCATCTTCCAGGTAGGTAATAATTGCACTCTTGATAATCTTTTCATTTTCATGGACAAATTTTCCGTTGTTGTTAAGAAGAAAATTCCCATAGCTTAGAAATGTTAAAAAAGAAGCGAAAAGGAATGGATAATAAAAAGTACAGCCATTTATTGGATTTAAACATAATGTCTCTTGTTTTCTAGATTCACAAAAAGATGTTATTATTTCGAAATTATGACATTAGATTCCTTCTATTTCAACTGGGATCAATTCCTTGTTCCTATATGAAGAACTAATTGTCGGCATTCTAGCTATAAAAAAGAAAAATGTTGATATCAATCCATTTATAACTAAAACTGCTCCTTCGGAACCATCATTAATGCCCATAAAAAATCCAAAACAAATAATATTCAATAAAAAGCCAAACAATAATACAGGATTTCTTTTACCATTTGGTTTAAACTTGACTCTATAACGTTTGCTTTTCTCTGGTATTCTTGATAATGTACTACGTCGAGAATTTTTTTCATAATAAACAGCTCCTAAGTATGCAAGAATCATAGACAAGACAAATAGTATACTCTTCATAAATATCTGTTGACTCAATCCCATACTAATAAAAGCTGATTCCATAGCTCTATATAGTAGAGCTACAAATGGTTGTACCATAATAGATATAGTAGTTGTTCCTATCTTTGTTTTAGACTTAATTTCAAAACTATCATCAGAGGGAGTTAACTCAATCATATCAAGAGTGATTAAGTTAGGCATCAATCCGAGAAAATAGCTTTTCCCTTTCATTGAACCTAAATCCATAATATACTTTTTATTTTCTATTTCTACAATACTATACGCCATCGTATTAGCATTCTTAAACTTTAAATTAATCATTTACCACCCAAATACTTTCTGAATTGATTTAATACTTGAATCAAATGACTTATTTAATTTCTCTAATTCCTTCAAATGTGACGTTTCTAATCTTATAAGCGGAAAGAATGGGAATCTTTCCAAATAAAAATGATAGAAGAAAAAATGAGATAATGCTATTGATAACGAGAACAAGCCCTTCTCCTCCATCATTAATAGACAAATAAAGTGCCAAACAAGCTATTATAGGGACACTAAAAATATAGGCATCAAAAACTTGCTTTCTTGCAGATACTGGTTTAAAAATCATCTCATATCTTCTGCTAGAAGAAGGCAGTAAAGCTTTAACATTTTTACGTTCTTTCTCTCTTGTAAAATAAAAAATGAAGTAGGAGAATAGTATAGATGCGCAAAATACTACTAATTTTAAAATTATCTGTTGGCTAATATTGTACTCTTTAAAAAAAGTTTTCAATAAAGAATAAACAATGACTATAAGAGGTTGGACCATGATTGCCACATATGAAGCTTTAAACTTATTAATCGGGGTACTAAAATTGATATCCTCTCTGTTAAGTTCTGTCATCTCAACCGTTAATTCGTCCGTTGGAACACCCCAATAGTAGAACTTGGGAGTCATTGAACTTGCATCTAATATATATTTTTTCCCATTTAGTTCTATAAGTTGATGACAAAAATACTTCGTTTCTCTATAATTAATTTCCAAAATTACCACCCAAACACTTTCTGAATTTCGTTATAAGTTACATTATAGCTTTTTAAGTTCTTTAAATTCTAAGTATTTCTTTTGATAAGCATAAGTCAATGGAATAACGCCAGATTCAATCCAAATAAATAGATAGGCCAACAAACCATTCAACACTAGAATTGCAGCTTCTGTTCCATTATCTTGTCCCATATAAATAGAGAAAGCAATTGTATGTAAAATGGGAAATAGATAGGCATGGAATTGTCTTTTTTTCTTATTATTCTGAAAGACTATTTTAAACCTCTTCTTTTCCTGTGATAAACGACTTGAAATCTCCTTTCTTGATTTGATTAAAATACCTTGATAGACAATATAGGCTACCAAAATAGATATGAGAAATAAAGATACTTTTAAATACAGATAATGACTAATATCATAATATCTAAAAATTGATGTTACTACTTTATACGAAAGAAGACCTAAACTAATAGATGCCATACGCATTCCTGAAGGACCCATCTTAATTTTTTTATCAAAATTTCTATTCTTACTATCAAGTTCTATCAAATCAACTTCAATATTTTCAGGGGAAAATCCCCAGTAATAACTCTTTGGTGTCGTGGAGTTGGAATCGAGAACGTACTTTTTCTCTCCCATCTCTAACACATCAAAATAAGCAACATCCAATCCTCTAAAATTAATTTTCAAAATTACCACCCCAATACTTTCTAGCTAATTTAATAAATTCTTATTCAGCTTCTCGAATTCCTTACATTGTGACATTTAAATTCTAAACAACATTCGATAAAACAGCTGACATTTCAACCCGGCGGTTGCTCTTTTCAATCCCGTTCATCTGTCTTTCTCCCTATTGTTTAAATATTCTTAAATCTATTTGAATTGACTTATCTTTCGATTTCATTTGTACAGAAATCCGATAAATACCTCCACTAGAGTATTTAACTCTTACTCGACAGTAGGTGTCTTCTGGTAAATTGTACTTATTTTTTAAAGTTTTATAGAGTTCAGAGTGATTTTCCGGCTGGTAGATAATTTCACGAAGCTCTGTTTCAACGCTATCAAAAGTCTCTTTCACATCTAAGGAAGCGAAATAATCTCTTTGAACAACTAAGTTAAGAATCTCTTCATCAAATAAAGGACTTATCTCCGAGCTATAATTTAGTTTACCACTAGAATAAGTAACAGGAACAGTCTCTTTATTATCGCCAATTGTTATTGTATAGTCACCTTTAATGTCAGATTGAGTAGTATCTAAGTCCACCTCATAATTTTTTACGTCGTCTCCAGTTTTTATATAAACACTACTTTGATAGGCTTCTAGCCCAGTAAAATCCTTTTTCTCTTGTTCTAAAAACTTAAACATGGGCTCAAACGTTTTTTCAAATTCGTACTGTTCTTTTGTCCTGTTTTTGGGAATGGTTTCACCACCCAAACTACATCCATTCAAGGAAAACAGTGACACCAGAATGATTACCAAGCCGGCAAGCCATAATAAATGCTTATATTTTTTCATTTATTTCTCCAAAAATACAAAGTCTAAGACTATTATAGCATGAACATACTGAAAATGACTTTCTATAACCGTTTAGATTCATTCATAAATTTAATTTAAAGACATTCAAGATATTGATAGGAAAAATTAATAATTTAAAAGTTTTAACCTTACTCTTGTACAAAAAAAGACATTCAAGAAAATCTTAAATGCCTGTACAAATAGTATGTCAAGAATATTGCTTGTTAAACTTCTCCTAATCAGAATCGACATTAAGAAATCTTACTGTATAGCCATTATCGGTATATAGAAACTCTATTTGCAACACCATATCTACTAATTCAGAATTTGAAGTCAAATCATAATCAACAGCAAAGCCAGTCTGGTCATCATAATCATAAATCTCCAATTGGGAATACTCATAAGGCGGATTGAAATGACATTCCACACCATACTCATCAATCGTGTCAAAATCATTCAATTCTAAAGACTTTTCAATATAATAAAAGAATTCGTTTAAATCGTCAATCTCTGACTCATCGACACAATTCATAATGTCTTCATATTTTTTTAGGTGAATAGCCTTTAAAATATTAGTGATAACGTCTATAACTTTTTCTTTTTTATACTTATCAAGTAATTCCATCGGTGCCACCTTTCTACTTAACTAAACCATCATTTTCCTGCTATGTAAAACTCCCAGCGTTCAATGACTTCCTTTAACGGGTTGTCTAGATAGGAATAGGCCTGTTCCTTGATCCAGTCCGGAATACCATAAGCTGTCTCTGCTATACTTCCTGTGATTGATGCGAGTGTATCACTATCGCCACCAAGTGAGATAGCATTCCTTATCGCATCTTCGAAGTCTCTACTTTCAAGAAAGGCAATAATGGCTTGAGGGACAGTTTCTTGACATGTTTCGTTAAAACGATAGTTAGGGCGGATTTCATCTAAAGTTTGAGATAGATTGTAGCCGTAAGTCTTCTCTATATAATCCTTAATCAGTCTTTTACACTCTGTAGGATTGTCATTAATTGGTTACTCGTATTCTCTACAATAACCACCAAAGTAAAAACGACACAGAAAGATAGCATCAGCTGTAGCCATAGCACCTTTGACACCTTCTGGATGATTATGAGTTACCTCTGCAGAAAGACTCGCAAGTTCTCTAGATGATGGCCACATTCCGGTTCTCGCATAAAAACTACAGTCCATGTCCCAAGCGCATGGTGAAACACGCATAGCCGAACCATTCCCAAAGCTATTGTAAGGATCACGGTTATTGCTATTTAGCCATGCATTAAACCGAGCACCATAATCAGCATTCGGATACAGTCTGCCATATTTCTTCATCGCATCAATAAAGTCGGCTTTTTGTCCACCATTCATAATTGCTTCTGCAACAGCACAGGTCATAACCGTGTCATCTGTAAAAAAGCAGTCCTTACGAAATAAAGGAAAGTCCTTCGTTTTGATATTGTTCCATTCGTAAACAGAACCGACAATATCTCCAATAATTGCTCCTAGCATAAGATTCCTCCTTGTGAACTCTTGGTTTAGACTGATATTTCTACTTCCTATACTCGTTTATTCTATCAGCATATTCAGTCAAAAGATTCTTTGAATAAATTTTTTCATTTTTTGAATTTCTAACTTCTTTCCAAAGAATAGAAGCTACTTTTAACTTGTTTGAGTATTTGCGGCTATTTTCGTCTGCACAGAAATCCTTTAAAAATTGATTCCATTGACAAACCGAATGATCATACTTGGCATAGTCTGAATTTCCATAATAGACTTTTAGCATATCTTGGATTGTAAAACTCAAATCATTTTCTCTTTTTACTTTTCTCCAAGCTGTAGCCATATCAGCAGTAAATTTAAATGGCGAAACCTCTGTTAAAGTTGAGAAATATTCTCTAAAGTGTGTATTAAAGGAGAATCTACATTCAAGTAAGGGCGTACTTAAGGTAACGACTTCTACTCGTTTCTTTTTCCTTTTTATTGATGATTTTTTGATCAAATTACCCTTAAAGTACTGCTCAATAATATGATTGAGTTCTTGTTTAGTACCCTTATATTCAAGACCTAATGACTTGCATATCTGTGAAAGTTCATCACGATACCAATAGTATTTATTAAACTCATCAAAGGATGTGATTTTATCAAACTCAGGTCTGCTTTCTATCAAGATTTCAGCTCCTTAAAACCAATTTAGGTTGTCATCTCTAAGAACTGAGGCTTCACTCTCTATATTTTGAGGTTTTATCCACGTTTCTCTAACAAACTTACACATTCTACGTGTGCTGATAGGTCTTACCTATATTATGGAACGAAATAAATCTGGTTAGATTTAATATGATACTTTGAAACGATTCATAAAATAAAATGCTATGGCACTTGCAATAGCATTTTAAAATATTAGGTTTAGACATCAAAACTTAGAATCATTACTAATAATAAGTCATTTACTGTGTAAAGTACTTATACAAATAGTATTGCTCTCATTTCTATTATAAGTATTTGCATCTCTGGTAACTTTGTCAGGAATAACTAAGTGAAGTGGATCAACCAAAAAGACAATATACTTATCTTTAGCTAAATCTTTATACAAAAATATCCTGTATTGTGTTACTTGATCAAAATAATCTAAAACACTAAATTTAATAAAATCGTCCTTATGATTTTCAAAATCGACATCCGTCATATATTCAAGCATAATCTTTTTTATACGTGAATCTAATGTTACGGAATACTCTCTAAAATTTGCAGAAGCCATTTTATTAGGTTCATCTAGTATTGGAAACATCCTTAATTTATAATTACTAAGTTCATCCTCGTTCAAAAAATTAGTAAACTCTTCCTCATGACATTTCTTAGAGGTTAAAGTTTGTGAACTATAAAAACTAAAGTTAGAACTAGTACTTGCGGTAAGTGCAGTAGATGATGATATCTTGTTGCTCCTCAAGGCCTTGCTAGACTTCAAAGCCTTATTAAATTTTTTAGCACTAGTTTTGGTGGAACTGTTACCCCACACATTGGAAAATTTCTTGGTACTCATTTGCAATATCTTCTTTCAACATAATTGAAGATTTTCCTTTAGAAATAGCATCTTTCCAAACTTTGTCTTCATGACTTCTATCAACCAGAGCAAAATCTGATTTTTCTAATATCATTTCGAACACATCATCAATAAAATTCTTTATTTCTTTATCTACAGAACTTACTCCAAAATCATACTCTGTTGGAACATATTGTTCTGCTTTATTTTTTGAATACACTTCCCTAATTACTGGGCCATATGTCCATGCCTCAAAATTTGCATCAAACAAATATTTCGGATATTCATAATTTGACTCACTAACACCATCTTCCTCTGAATTCTGATAATTTCCAGAGTAAAATGCAAATAAAAAATATAAACCTTTTTGTAACTTTAATGGAGATAGTTCATTAAATTTATACAACAAATGCTGTACTAAATCATCAACATTTTCAAAGTAATAATCTGTCATAAGCATTCCTCTCTCTATATAATCTATCGAAATTCCTCAACTTAATTATAACATAAAACTCCTGGTTCGGATAGCAATATTTACTTTATTGCTACCTTCATTACTTTTTATGATACTTGTCAACTAAAATATATAAAAACATCAATTGTTATCTGAATATTCATCATTTTTAAAAGTTTCTAAATATAGTTAATCTATTCTATTAGTGTTATTATTTTATAAAAAACGAAAAGAAGACTGTCACCACAGTGTTTTCACACATTCATTACCGCCTTCTATATTTTCTATAAGTCTATCTCAGTTCCTTCTAAAAATTTTACGCTTATCTCCCCATCCTCCGCAATTGTTATGTTGTCCACCACCTGACACATCTCATACGAATTGAATTCCCATGAAATCTTGTTTACAATATCAGCCAACTTCATACTATAATACTTTTCTAGTGGACGATTTTCTTCCAGAATCTTATTCCACTTTCCATGCAATAGATCCACGTTCTCACTCAATAGTACCACAGCCATTACTACGGCTTTCTCTAGCATTTCTTCATCAATATGGTTATTCTGACAGCCAATCTGTCCTTTGACACTATAACGATTGTTACACTGCCAGACTTTACGTTTACCTCGACTTGTAGTCCAATTTTTTCTACCAAATGCTGAACCACATTCGGAACAGAAAATCATGGTAGTAAAAGAAGCATTTCAATAATTTATTCATGGCCGTGAGCTATGTTTATTTCCCTTAAAACTCCTTTTCAATGAAAATAAATACATACTCACAGGGTGAATGAAAATAGGATTAGATAGTTTCTAGCTATCACTTCTACTCACTCCAAAAATTCTCTCACTCTGATACTTCCCTAGCACATAAGAAAAAGTCTTGATTCCAAGGCTTTTCAAAATGGCTTTAGTTCCAAGGTTTCTAGGCTTTAGCGAGCAGAGCAACACACTCAACGTGATGCGTTTGAGGAAAAAGATCAACCGGCTGGACTTTCTTCAATTCATATCCTAATTCTCGGTAGAGCTTGATGTCACGCGCCATGGTTGCGACATTACATGAGATATAAGATATGCGGTCTGCTCCTGTTTGGCTACTTGCCTTGATAAAGCTTTCTGTGAGTCCTTTCCTTGGTGGATCCACTAGGATAAGGCTTGGCTGAATTCCTTCTTTAAGCCAAGTCTTCATAGCATTTTCAGCCGTATCACAGACATAGTGTGCATTTGTAATATTGTTTAATACAGCATTCTTCTTGCTATTCTCAACCGCTTCTGGAATTACTTCAACACCATAGACCTCCTTGACATGTTTCGCAACAGAAAGACCAATCGTCCCGATACCAGAGTAGGCATCAATAACCACATCATTTGCTTTTAACTCTGCAAAGTCAATGGCTGTTTGATAGAGCTTCTCTGCCATTTGAGTATTAACCTGATAAAAAGCTGGTCCTGAGATTTGGAAATCATTTCCCAACATTTGGTCCGTAATGTAATCTTGACCATAAAGCGTACGCCATTCTTTCCCGAAAATAGCATTAGTATTTTGGTCATTGATATTTTGCATAACTGATACGATTTCTGGGAACTGCTTGATGACTTGTTCAATCAATTGGTCCACACGAAAAACTTTGGGACGAGTTGTCACCAAAATGACCATGATTTGTCCTGAATAGTGGCCACGACGCACCACAAGATTACGAATCAAGCCAGCTTGTTCCTTTTCATCATAAGGTTTCAGGTCATAACGACGGAGCAAGTCACGTAGTCCTACTACTACCTCATCAATCACAGGAGCTTGGATAAAGAAATCTTCTAGAGGCATGAGGTCATGGGAATTCTTACGGAAAAATCCTGTCTCCAAGATACCATTCACTCTACGGACAGGGACCTGTGCTTTGTTACGGTACTTGACTGGATTTTCCATACCCAAAGTTTCAGCAACCTCTACATCTGCAATTCCAGCAATCTTGTATAGACTGTCCTTGACTTGCTTAGTTTTAAATTTGAGTTGTTCTGGATAGGCAAGATGACCTAAATCTGCGATTCCTGAACGCAGGTAAGCCAAATCTAGATCTTGATTACGGTGTGGCGACTGGACAAGGTATTCTTCAACCTTCCCAAAACCAATCTTTTTATTAACCTTGAGGACACGCATGAGGATTTTTTCACTCGGTAAAGCATTCTCTACAAAAAAGACCAAACCATCTACCTTGGCAACACCTGCCCCTTCATGGGTCAAGTCAACAATTTCAACTTCTACAATATCATTTTTCTTTAACATTCTCTTCTCTTTCTATTGGCCGACAAAAAAGACGGCAACGTTACGGTTACCATCTATTATACCATGATTTTACTTAAGAACCAAAACTCTTGAAGAAGTTGACAATGGCTTGCCAGAGAGAGCTTAAGAAGTTCCCACCGTCCTCTAGCGCCTTATCAGCATCAAAGTTGAGGTTGATATTTTTAAAACTGTCGCCAGCTTGTGATACGATGCTTTGTTTAAGGTCATTTAGGGTTTTAGTGAAGTCAGCATTGCTGAGTATATCACTCTTTGAAAGATTCAAAGCAAAATTGATGATGATATTGATTTGGTTTCCTGTTATAACCTGATCAAGCTTGTAATTTTTTAAGGTATCTTCAACAATTTTACGGACATCTTCCTCTGTCAGATTTCCCTTGCTTTCTTTAGCTTTGGCGAGTCCTGACTTGATATCGGCTAGGGCGACGTTTAATTTATTAGCATCATAGCCAGTTTTGTCCTTATTTTCAGCATTGATATCGGATAAAGCCTTCAACTCTTCTTGAGCCAAGTCTTTGTTGGCCTGTGGCACCTTAGCTCCATTAGCTTCCAGAGAATAGTAAATCCCGGCTAAAGCACTCTCACCTGTAACGGGAATAGGAGCTGCTACAGTGATTTTAGCATGTTCCACACCCAAAGTTACGGCCGCATTGCGGTACATATCCTGCGTCACCTTAGTGATGTTTTCTGGTGTTTCAATCTTGACCTCAAGTGGCGATTTGTCACCTAGTTTTTGAATCTTGGCTGATGAATACAATTGTAAGCTAGAGTCATTGGCAACATTCATAATCTTAGAATAGACATCAGGTGTCATGGTCTTGAGTTCTTTGGTGTCTGTTGAGGAATTGTAGCCTAGTTTTTTAAGGGTTTGATTTTTTTGATCTTCAGACAATGATGAACCTAGGACATATTCAGGTTGGACATAGGTTTCATCGATAACTTTTTGCACATCTGTTGCTGCATGGGCGCTATTCATAGCTGTTACTGCCCACAAGACCGTAGCACTAGTCAGAAAGAGTTTCTTTCTCATAGGGATTTTCCTCCTTTACCTTTCTAGAGTAATATATCTATCTTAAAGAAAACTTATAACAAAAACACCTGGACTAGCCAGATGTCGAAAAGAGAGTGAAACATTTGATGATGTAAAGGTTGAGTTGCACCTGTCTAGAATAATAATAGTTTCCTCCATTTACATAGAGTTCGGCTCCATGAAAAATGGAAATGGGGTGAATATAACTATAAGTCCTTCCAGTAGTATTGCCAAGCAAGGGAGCAACAGTCTCACGAGAATACTGTTTAGCCAGTGCTAGGGTGTTTTCCTTGCCATTTTGGGCAATAAAATCGATATAGGCAGGTCCAAAATTATAGGCTTGGACAGCTGTCCAGACATCTACCCCCTTCTTCTGGGCCAGATAGAGATTGTCTGTCAGAGTTTGAACGCCTTGGCGAATGCTAGAGGCATTATCATTGATGGTGTTGGTGGAACCACTTGCAGACTCACTAGACTGCATAACATCGCCTTCTTTTCCTTTTGTTTCAGTATAAATCATAGCGAGCACAAGCTCTTCGTTTGCTGGAGTGTCTTTTTCACTCAAAATTTCTCGCACCATGGGTTGATAGGTCATGACTTGCTTGACATCTTGGTGAACGCGGTAAGCTTTATAGCCAGCAAAAAGGAAGACTGCTAGTACAAGCACTCTTCGAATTTTTTTAAACATTATTTACTTTGGATATCCTCGATATTTTTGATTAAGATAGAGTAGGTTCCATTATCATTTTGGATAAACTCAACAGACTCAGCGTCTTGATAGACGTTATTGGGAACGATGAGCTCAATTCCATTTGACAAGGATAGTTTTTGGTTTTCAAATTTTTTAAGCTGGCGACTGGCATCAATTTCATCAAATTGAACAGGCTCTGGGACAGCTTCCTTGACTTGATCAATAAAGCTCAAACGAGCCGTCAGATTGTTGTCAAAAAGGTCGTTAGCCAATTTCTCAGGCGATAATTCATTACTTTCTTCTAGGTTGTTGAAAATCGCTGATTTGACCTTAGATTGAAATTGAAAATCATCTGTATTAAAGGTTTCAGCAATTCTCTGGGCTGTTTTTTCCAGTTCTTTGATGGATTTCTTAGGAGAAATCTTAGGGGAAACAGCTAAGAGGTTATCTGAAAAATAGTTCAAAAAAGTCCCGTTGTACTTGATTCGTTTTTCAATCAGATGGTACTTGCGGCTCTGAAGATTGACCACCAAGGCCTCGTCAGCACCTGTTCCAAATCCAGGTAGGTTATTCTGAGTCAGCTTGATTGGATTATCAACCTCTCCTCCGAGGTGGGTCAAGGTCTCCCGCAGGGCAATTCTTAAGAAAGCAAAATGTTCTACACCTTCTTTAGAAAATTGCACAAAAATCAAGTCATTGGTCTTGAGATTTTCGGAAATACTGAACTCCTCTTTCCAGAGATTAGCCAGCGTTACTGATGTCTCCAACAAATCGTCTGTGATGTGATTGAAGAAGGGATTTTCTTCTTCGAAAATCCCAGTCTTGGCTTCATCTGAATACACACGTTCAATTTTCTTGCGTAGGTATTCTTCGATTTTTGGAGTAATATTGAGAAACTTATCCGCTAGAAACAGCTCGGTATCATCCGGGCTAAACTGATGGATAATAGCTTTCTTAATATAAATGTCCATAAAAGTTTTAGTCCTCGTATAATGGGAAGGCATCTGTCAATTCTTTGACTGCACTTCTCACTTCTTCTAAGACAGCCTCATTTTCTGCATTCTTGAGGGTTTTAATGATGAGTTCAGCCACTTTTCGACTTTCTTCTTCACCAAATCCACGTGCAGTAATGGCTGCTGCTCCGATACGAATACCACTTGTCTTGAATGGTGACAAGCTTTCGTAAGGGATTGAGTTTTTATTTAGGGTAATATTGACTTCATCCAGCAAGTTTTGAGCAACTTTTCCGTTTTCTACAACCTTAGTCACATCCACTAGGAAGAGATGGTTTTCAGTCCCTCCTGAGATAATACGGAAATCAGGATCTTGCAAGAAGACTTCTGCCATAGCCTTGCTGTTCTTGATAACATTTGCTGCATATTCCTTGAAGGCTGGATCCAAAACTTCTTTGAAGGAAACTGCCTTAGCTGCAACAACATGCTCCAAAGGACCACCCTGAATACCCGGGAAAATTGCTGAGTTAATTTTCTTGGCAAGTTCTTCGTCATTAGTCAAAATCAAGCCACCACGTGGTCCACGAAGGGTTTTGTGGGTCGTTGTTGTCGTGATGTGAGCATATGGTACTGGACTTGGGTGAAGACCAGCAGCAACCAAACCGGCAATATGAGCCATATCTACCATGAGCTTCGCCCCAACAGCATCCGCAATTTCACGAAATTTTGAAAAGTCGATAATTTGAGAATAGGCTGAAGCACCTGCTACGATCAATTTTGGTTTTACTTCTTGGGCTTGTTTCAAGATAGCATCAAAATCCAAGAGTTCCGTTTCAGGGTCAACACTGTAAGAAACAAAGTTGTAGGTTTGACCTGAGAAGCTAACTGGAGCTCCGTGGGTCAAGTGTCCACCTGCTGCCAAATCCATCCCCATAACGGTATCACCTGGCTCAATCAAGGCCATGTAAGCCGCACAGTTGGCTTGGCTTCCTGAGTGTGGTTGGACATTGGCAAATTTAGCGCCGAAAATTTCTTTTGCACGTTCAATAGCTAGACTTTCTACCACGTCTACCACATCTGTTCCACCATAATAACGGCGTCCTGGGTAGCCTTCGGCGTATTTATTCGTCAAGATAGACCCTTGAGCTGCCATAACAGCCTTGGAAACTACGTTTTCCGAAGCAATCAACTCAATGTTGTTTTGTTGTCGTTCTTCTTCTTTGGCAATAGCATTCCAGAGATCAGCATCATATGCTTTAAAATCATCTTTGTCAAAAATCATAGGTCTTCTCCTTTTATTGTGTGACTAGTCCATTAGTTTAATTTTCTTATTAGAAAATCAAACTAAAAGATGCGAATAAACCGTTTCTGCACTTTATCACAAGTATAGCCAACTTTTTCATAAAATGCATGAGCACCCAGACGATGATCGGCAGAGTTTAAGCGGATAAATCCATAGCCGCGTCTTTTTGCTTCTTGCTCCAACCCTTGCAATAAGCTTTTACCAATACCTTGACCTTGTGCTTGAGGTGAAACTGCTAAGGCTAAGATATTAAATCCTGCTTTGGAATAGAGTGATTCGTAAACTTCAGCATGGACATATCCAAGCAAGACATGACTAGCTTCATCCTCATAGCAAAGTAGGAAATGATGGGAATCCTGAGCCAGTCTAGCTAGTTGGCTAGCCGTTTCCTCTGGACTAAAAGAGTAGCCCAAAGCCTCTTGGTTAATGTCACATATAGCTTTCACATCAGTTTCTCTTAAATTTCTTAGCATCTCATGCCTCCTCAAAAGAAATCTCTGGCAACCGAGCAAGAATATCTTCTCGCTTAATCGCCCCTTGGCGTAAGATTTTCACCTTGTCTCCAGACAAATCCAAAATAGTTGAATCCTGTCCAGTTAGAAAGGAATCGTCTTCCAAACCCAAAACCTCTTGGTCAAAATCCTCTAGAATTTGATTAAAGGTCACTCCACTTTCCTGACCTGAAATATTGGCAGACGGCCCAATCAAGGGTCCTGTCTCTCGAATCAAATCAAGGGTAATGGGATGACTAGGCATCCGAAATCCAACAGTTGCAAGACCAGAATTGACCCAATAGGGAACTCGGTCATTAGCTTCGAGAATAATGGTTAAGGGACCTGGTAAAAAGGTCTCTACAAGTTTTTGTAGATAAGTTGGCTGATTCTTAGAAAAGTGCAAAATGTCCTTGAGAGAGGCGATATTGAGGTTAAGCGCCTTGTCTCTTGGACGACGTTTAAGTTGGTAAACATGGTCAACTGCTTTTTCGTCTAGAGCCTTGGCAAAGAGACCGTAAACTGTCTCTGTAGGAAGAACGACAGCTCCACTATTTTCCAACTCTTGTCTAATCCTGTCCATCATCAACTACAACCATCCTATCTTGACCAAACTGGTCCTTGAGCGTTCGTACTCGTTTTTCAGGAAGATGTTTCCTAAAAAGTTCGGGAACACTTTGACCTTGCTTGTATCCAATTTCAAGATAAATCTTACCACCATCTTTGAGATAGTCTTTTACATCTTCCACAATTCTACGGTAAATAGCTAGACCATCCTCGTCTGCAAAGAGAGCTAGATGAGGTTCTGAATGCAAAACATTCAAGCCGACCTCTGACGCATCTTCACGAGAGATATAGGGTGGATTGGAAACA
Source organism: bacterium (assembly GCA_905221155.1). GTDB lineage: Bacteria > Bacillota > Bacilli > Lactobacillales > Streptococcaceae > Streptococcus. The sequence continues at coordinate 566,644 of CAJNCB010000001.1, forward strand.
ATTATATCATATTTTTCAGAAATTTCTGTAAAACAGTCAGATTTTTTTAAAAATATTTGAAGATTTTGATTTTTAGCATTTTCGCCGGCTACATCTAAAGCATCTTGGGAAATATCTGCTGCTGTCACTGACCAATTTGGTCTGTTTTTTGCCAAGGCGAGAGCAATAGCTCCACTACCTGTACCTATATCCAAAACTGAAAGATTCGTCTCAGGATTTTCAGCTAGGATAAGCTCAACCAATTCCTCTGTCTCTGGACGGGGAATCAAAACCCGCTCATCCACTTTTAACTGCATTCCATAAAAATCTGCCTGTCCGATGATATACTGTGCTGGTTTATGATCTACTAACTGTTGGAAAATTCCTTTTACAAATACTTCTTCCTCTTCCGTCACTTCCTGCTGAAGAGCAAAGACAAAGTCAGTAAAAGAGAGATTTTTCAGGCTACGATAGACAAAAGAGAGGCTTTCAGCTTCCTCTCCTTGTCTTATCAACTCTTCTTCAAAATCTGAAAATAATTGAGCTAATTTCATTTATTTGTTTAATTCTTCTAATTTTTGTGTTTGGTCATAGAGCACCAAGGCATCCACAACTTCGTCCAATTTACCAGATAAAATCGTATCTAGTTTTTGGAGAGTCAAGCCGATACGGTGGTCTGTGACACGGTTTTGTGGAAAGTTATAAGTACGAATTCGTTCTGAACGGTCACCAGTACCAATCGTTGACTTACGCTCAGCGTCTTGTTCATCTTGGGCAATCTGGGCAAAATGGTCAGCAACACGCGCACGGATGATTTTCATAGCCTTCTCACGGTTCTTCTGCTGAGTTCGTTCTTCCTGCATCTCAACCTTGATATTGGTTGGCAAGTGAACGATACGAACGGCAGTCGCAACCTTATTGACGTTCTGTCCACCAGCACCAGAGGCGTGGTAGATATCGACACGAAGGTCTTTTGGATCAATATCGTATTCTACTTCTTCCACTTCAGGCATGACAAGCACTGTCGCTGTCGAAGTATGAACACGGCCTTGGCTCTCTGTCACAGGGACACGTTGTACACGGTGGGCACCTGATTCGTACTTAAGCTTAGAGTAAACAGACTGACCTGAAACCATGGCAACGACTTCTTTGAAACCACCGACACCATTCATAGAAGCTTCCATAACTTCAAAACGCCATCCTTGAGCTTCAGCATATTTTTGGTACATGGTTAGCAAATCTCCAGCGAAAAGTGCTGCTTCGTCTCCACCAGCAGCGCCACGGATTTCAAGGATGATATTCTTGTCATCGTTTGGATCTTTAGGAAGGAGCAAGATTTTCAGTTTTTCTTCGTATTCTTCTTTTTCAGCCTTGGCATCTTTGAGCTCTTGCTTGGCCATTTCTTCCAAGTCAGCATCTCCACCTGATTCCTTAATCATTTCTTCAGCGTCAACGATGTTTTGAAGGACTTGTTTGTACTCACGGTAGGCTGTTACTGTATCACGAGTTGAAGCCTCTTCTTTTGAGAGCTCCATGAAACGCTTGGTGTCCGAAACCACATCTGGGTCACTGAGCAACTCTCCTAATTCTTCATAACGGTCTTCTACAGCTTGTAGTTGATCATAGATGTTCATTTTTCTTCATTCTCCTTATTGATATCAGGGGCAAAATAATGTTTACGGCAAACCGAGATATAGGTTTCATTGCCACCGATCTGAATCTGCTCACCATCATAAACGGGCAGTCCATCTTGCGTACGCAAAACCATAGTCGCCTTTTTCTTGCAATACTGGCAAATGGTCTTAATCTCATCAATCTTGTCTGCTAAAAGCAAGAGATACTTGGAACCTTCGAACAGTTCATTGCGAAAATCATTTTTCAAACCAAAAGCCATGACAGGTATGTCTAACTCATCAACAACACGAGCTAGGTCGTAAACATGGTGACGCTTGAGAAACTGGGCCTCATCAACTAACACACAATATGGTTTTTCAGATAGGTCTCGGATATAGCCGAAGATATCAGTTGTTTCCTCAATCGCAATGGCAGGGCGTTTCATGCCAATACGACTCGACACATAGCCAACACCATCACGCGTATCCAGAGCCGAGGTCATAATCACAACACCTTTTCCTTGCTCCTCATAGTTATAGGCCACCTTGAGAATCTCAATTGTCTTACCAGAGTTCATGGTCCCATAACGATAATACAACTGTGCCATGTTTCTTGCTTCACGTCCATTTCTATATTTTTGCTACATTCTAGTATATCATAATTTTCTTAAGCTTTAAACGGCAAAATGTGGTAAAATAGAAGAAATCAAAAACTAGTGGAGGAAGCTATTATGCCATTTGTACGCATCGATTTATTTGAAGGACGCACGCTCGAGCAAAAGAAAGCTCTTGCTAAGGAAGTAACGGAAGCGGTTGTCCGTAACACTGGAGCACCTCAATCTGCTGTCCATGTCATCATCAACGACATGCCAGAAGGAACTTACTTCCCTCAAGGTGAAATGCGCACCAAATAAGCTAGCTTAAGCAGAATTGCTTAGGCTTTTTCAATCTCCAAGTAGCATCCATTGAAGAAATAGTTCAAATTTGTTACAATTTGAAAAGAGACTTGGAAAAATTTCCAAGAAAAGATCTATTTATTAAAGGAAATATTATGATTACACGTGAATTTGATACCATCGCTGCTATCTCTACTCCACTAGGTGAAGGGGCTATCGGTATTGTCCGCCTGAGCGGAACAGAAAGTTTTGCAATTGCGCAAAAGATTTTTAAAGGAAAAGACTTGAATCAGGTTGCTAGCCACACTCTCAACTACGGTCACATTGTTGATCCTCTGACTGGTAAAGTCATGGACGAAGTCATGGTTGGAGCCATGAAATCTCCAAAAACCTTCACTCGTGAGGATATTATCGAAATCAACACCCACGGTGGGATTGCAGTCACTAATGAAATATTACAACTAGCGATTCGTGAAGGGGCTCGCATGGCTGAACCTGGTGAATTTACCAAACGTGCCTTTCTAAACGGTCGTGTAGATTTGACACAGGCCGAGGCGGTCATGGATATTATCCGCGCCAAGACAGACAAGGCCATGAACATTGCGGTCAAACAATTAGATGGTTACCTTTCTGATCTTATCAATAATACCCGTCAAGAAATCCTCAATACACTTGCCCAAGTCGAGGTCAATATTGATTATCCTGAGTATGACGATGTTGAGGAAGCCACTACTGCTATTATCCGTGAAAAGACTATGGAGTTTGAGCAATTGCTAACTAATCTCCTTAGGACAGCCCGTCGCGGCAAAATCCTCCGTGAGGGAATTTCAACAGCTATCATCGGCCGTCCTAACGTTGGAAAATCCAGCCTCCTCAACAACCTCTTACGTGAGGACAAGGCCATCGTTACAGACATTGCAGGTACTACTCGAGATGTCATCGAAGAATACGTCAACATCAATGGTGTTCCTCTCAAATTGATTGACACAGCTGGTATTCGGGAAACAGATGACATTGTAGAACAAATCGGTGTTGAACGTTCGAAAAAAGCCCTCAAGGAAGCTGACTTGGTACTACTTGTGTTAAATGCCAGTGAACCACTGAGCACCCAAGATCGCCAACTCTTAGAAATCAGCCAAGAAACTAACCGTATTATTCTTCTTAACAAAACAGACCTACCTGAAGCGATTGAAACTTCGGAACTTCCTGAAGATGTCATCCGTATTTCAGTCCTTAAAAACCAAAATATCGATAAGATAGAAGAACGCATTAATGACCTCTTCTTTGAAAATGCTGGTTTGGTTGAGCAAGATGCTACCTACTTGTCTAATGCCCGTCACATTTCCTTGATTGAAAAGGCCGTCGAAAGCCTACAGGCTGTTAATGAAGGTCTTGAACTGGGTATGCCAGTTGACTTGCTTCAAGTTGACTTGACTCGTACTTGGGAAATTCTCGGAGAAATCACAGGGGATGCTGCTCCAGATGAACTCATTACCCAACTCTTTAGCCAATTCTGTTTAGGAAAATAAGAAAAATCCATGATCCTTCTTACGGTCATGGATTTTATTGTAATTATTAGTAATCTGGTCTTAAGACACCTGTTACGGTTGCTTTAGTCGCTTCATAGTCGCCATCTACAACAACCTTGATAATGCGTTTGGCATCTTCTTCTGGTGCTGGAACAAGAGGTAGACGAGTTGGTCCAGCTTCAAATCCCATATAGTTCAGAACTGCCTTAACAGGAGCAGGACTTGGATAAGAGAAGAGGGCATTGACTTTAGGAATGAATTTACGTTGAATAGCCGCTGCTTTCTTCATATCGCTTTCTGAAATGGCAGTGAACATCTCGTGCATTTCATCCCCATTTGTATGGGATGCAACAGAAATAACCCCATCTGCACCAAGATTCATAGCATGGAAAGCATCTCCATCCTCACCAGTATAGACCAAGAACTCTTCTGGCTTATGCTCAATCAAGTAAGCCATATTTGCCAAGCTCGTACATTCTTTGACACCAATGATATTTGGATGGTCAGCCAAACGAAGCATGGTTTCTGGAGTCAATTCGACAACCACACGGCCTGGAATGTTATAGATAATAATTGGTAGGTCAGAAGCATCTGCAATAGCTTTAAAGTGCTGATACATTCCTTCTTGAGAAGGTTTGTTGTAGTAAGGTACAATAGCAAGCCCAGCAGCAAAGCCGCCAAATTCTGCTACTTCTTTGACAAACTCGATCGAGTCTCGCGTATCATTGGTACCTACACCCGCAATCAAAGGAACGCGTCCATTGACAATCTTTTGTACAGCTGCAAAGAGTTCTAATTCCTCATCGTGAGTTAAAGTTGGACTCTCAGCAGTCGTTCCAGCTAGGAGAATGCCATCTGTATGATGGGCCAATAAATGCTCAATCAAGGCTGGAATGGCATCAAAGTTGATAGAACCATCCTCGTGGAAAGGGGTAATGAAGGCCGTGATGATTTTACACTCTTTTAAATCTTGATAAGACATGAAAGCACCTCTCTATTTCAAAGAAGGAGTTCATCTGAACTCCTAAATTATATGACTATTTTAATTCAAATTTCAATTCAGCTGTTGGACGAACCAATCCACGTTCGTGAAGAGTTTCTGCAATCTGAACTGAATTCCAAGCAGCACCTTTGAGAAGGTTATCTGAAACAACCCACATGTGGATTCCTTTTTCAGCATCCAAGTCTTTACGGATACGACCAACAAAGGTATCACGTGACCCAACAGCGTTGATAGCTTGAGGATAGATTTGATGAGCTACATCATCCTCAAGAACAGCACCTGGGAAGGCCGCGATAGCTGCTTTGACTTCTTCGATTGGAGCCACTTCTTTTGTTTCGATATAAACTGACTCAGAGTGAGCTGACAAGACTGGAATACGAACACATGTTGCAGATACTGCGATGCTATCATCTTCCATGATTTTCTTAGTTTCCTTGGTCATTTTCATCTCTTCGTAAGTGTAATCATTATCCGTGAAGACATCGATTTGTGGAAGAGCGTTAAAGGCGATAGGATAATGTTTCTTGTCACCACCTGAAGGTAAGATTTCTGCATGCAAATCACGTGGTTTCACACCATCATTCAAGACTTCACGAAGTTCACGTTGTGTCTCAAGAATTGCTCCCATACCAGCACCTGAAACTGCTTGGTAAGTTGAAACAATGATACGGTCCAAGCCCCATTTTTGGCGTACCGGCTCAAGAGCCACCATCATTTGGATTGTTGAACAGTTAGGGCAGGCAATGATACCGTTGTGGGCATCAAGTGCGTGAGCATTGACCTCTGGTACAACCAAAGGAACATCTGGATTTTGACGGAAGTAAGATGTATTATCTACTACTACCGCTCCAGCTTTCACTGCGTATGGTGCATACTTAGCTGATGTAGAACCACCTGCTGAAAAAAGAGCAATATCAACTCCTTCAAAAGCTGTTTCAATTGTTTCTTCAATCGTAATATCTTGATCTTTAAACTTCAAAGTCTTGCCTGCTGAACGTGCAGAAGCAAGTAAACGAATTTTATCGATTGGAAGTGTTGATTCTTCCAACATTTTTATCATCTGAGCTCCGACAGCACCTGTCGCGCCGACTACAGCAACTGTATATCCCATAAATAACCTCTTTCGGAATTTTCTAAAAATTTCTATAATAGATGTATTATACTACTTTTTCCATGAATTGCAAAGCTTTTTCATCATTTTTTGGAAAATAAAAATCCCCAGTCGCTAGACTAGGGACTAAGAGGCATCTTCATGTGATGAGCAGGTTCACACAACTCATCAAGGTCCGCTCCTGCGTTATGACCTCCTTATGCTCAATAGTAGCCCGAAGACTACCTATCGACTCATCGCGTCTATTATATTACTTGAAATAAGTGGTTTTGTCAATAGGAAATTTTTGCAGGATGACTTTTATTATACAAAAGTCAAAATTTTTTCTCGCGAGCATAAGAAAAAAACTCTTGTGTTCAAGAGTTTCTCTGTAAATATCATGCTAATTGCCGGGATTGAACCGGCGACCTCATCCTTACCATGGATGCGCTCTGCCAACTGAGCTAAATCAGCTTACTTAAAAAGTATACTATAGTTAGAAAATCTTGTCAAGTTTCCTTAGATATTTTCCATAAGAAAAAGCCAGGTAAGAGCTACCTAGCTTATCTTCTTATTTGCTTAAATCAATTCGACGACCAATTTTACCAATGATAATCGCACCAATAATTAATGAGGCAAATTCACCAATACCTGTTGTAAACCAAGTAAGGAAAAATGGTAATTGCGCTACGATATTCAACTCTGCAGCGATGGTAAACATGGAAATTGAAAAGAGGATTGAAAAGAAGAAATGATCTTTTCGAATGAATCCATTAAAGAGGTAATCTTTGCTGTATTTTGCAAAAAGCCAAACACCTAGACTGAGGAATACCAAGGTTGATCCACCACCAACAAAGACATCTAGTAGTCCGAAGCTAAAGAAATTAGCAATCATACAACCGATGGTAACTCCAATGATATACTTAGGATTGTAAAAAGCCATAAAGTTCATCATTTCTGAAATACGGAACTGATAAGCACCATAGCTGATGGCATTTAGAGGCGGTGTAACAGTCAAAACGACATAGATAGCAGCAACGATTGCAATATCTGCTACATCACGAATAGTTAATTTTTTCATCTTTTCTCCTTTGGCGGGTTGTCCGCGTGTAATATGCTTGGTGAAAGAAGCTAAGCACCAAGGGTTGCTTGAATCAACCTTACTAGTATAGCACAATAGCCTGCTTTATGCTATACTAAAAGCATGAAAAAACGTATTCAATGTCTCTTGGATAATGAACTCTTTGCTTATCTCTTTTTTGGTATAGCGACTACTCTAGTTTCGATCCTATCCCGATTAGTCATTTATCAACTAACTCATCAAGAACTCCTTGCCACTGCCCTAGCAAATATTATCGGTATCCTCTTTGCCTTTATCACAAATGATAGGATTGTATTTAAGCAAGTTAGAGAAAATTGGTCAATCCGTTTAGTCAAATTTACTATAGCACGTCTTTCTACTTTTCTTTTAGACTTGTTTTTAACTTTTCTCTTTGTAACTCAGTTTCCTAATATTATCGGGCAATTTGTAAATAATAATATTAATAATATAAATAGTATTGAAACAGTTATTGCACAATTCTTAATAATTATCCTCAATTACATTTTTAGTAAGGTATTTATTTTTAAAAAATAAGAAAAAATTTAAGCATATAGCTTGCAAGAACTTCTTAATTAATATATAATTAAGTGTAAGAATTTTTTGAAAGGAAATTATGAAAATGTTAAAAGATCTTAAAGCATTTTTGCTTCGTGGTAACGTTGTTGACCTTGCTGTCGGTGTGATCATTGCCACTGCTTTTGGTGCAATCGTTACATCACTTGTTAACGATATCATCACTCCACTTATTTTGAATCCAGCCTTGGAAGCTGCGAAAGTACAAAACATCGCTGAGCTTGCTTGGAATGGTGTTACATATGGTAAATTCTTGAGTGCTGTTATCAACTTCCTAGTTATAGGTACTGTTCTCTTCTTTGTTATCAAAGGTATTGAAAAAGCTCAAAGTCTTACTAAGAAAGAAGAAGCTGAAGAAGCTCCAGCTGGTCCAACTGAGTTGGAAGTACTTCAAGAAATCAAAGCTCTTCTTGAGAAAAAATAATCAATTAAAAGGATCTAGCGCAAGGCTAAATCCTTTTTTTCTTTACTCTTTCGGTAACTTGCCTGCTTTTTCAAGCATTTTCTTAATAAGATAAGGCATCTTAACATTTTCCCGACCTTTTTTCTCAATCAGTTTTTTCACAAATTCAGGCATTTGTAAATCTTCAGATTCGGCCAAAATATTTTTAGTCTCATCTGAAGGAACTAACTCATCAAAGGTTTCTTCTTCTGGGAGAAATTCCTTAAATTCTTGATGTTCATTGGCTCTGACTGTATTGACCAAGGCATCAATCAAACGAGAATCTGTATTTGGCATTGGTGGACGATGATAGTTCACCTCAAATTCCTGACACAAGTCATAACATTCCACATCGTTGTCAAACAAGACTTCAATATGCTCGCTGATGAAGCTGATAGGAACAAAAATATAATGGTCTGGATGTTCTTTCTGCTCTCTAAGATACTCCAAGACATCTGGCTTAATCCATGGAATCCCAATATCACTTTCACTTTGCCAAGTGTTAGTATATTGCTCGGAACTCAAACCCAGCTTTTCAGCGACTAGCTTGCTATTTTCAAAAATTTGATCGATATAAGGATCACCAAAATCCAAGGCAAAAATTGGGACACTGTGGGCTGAAAAGATGACTTTAAAGCTATCCTGCTTTACTTCTTCTTTTAAAATCTTAGCAATTTCATCTGCCCAATAGTTTAAGAGCGCTTCTTCTTGATACCAGTCCTTAATGACCAAAAATTGAATTTGCTTGCTTTCTAAAAATTTCTCATAACCCATGACAGAGTAAAAAGAATAATGAGGCTCCAAAATCAAACAAATACATTGCTCGATTCCGTCTGCTTCCATCTGACCAATCACATCTGGGATAAAGGGTCTAGAAAACTTATTAGCAAAATAAACACTGTATTCATTACCCAGCCTGCCTTCTACCAAGGCAACCTCTTCTCGAGTAATTTTTTGCAGAGGCGTCCCTCCAATTAGTACATAATTATCATAGAGAGTTTGAATCTCGTGGTCTTGAGGTCTCACTCCACGACGAATATTTGTGAAAAAATCAGCCACACCTTCAAAGGTAATCTCTTCTGGCGAACCGAAAGTCATCATTAAAATTGCTTTTTTCATAATCGCTTCCTTGTGATATTTTTATCAAGTTTATTTTATCATTAATTCGTTAATAAGTAAACGCCAACATAGTGAATTTCCCTAACTTCAGTCTTTTGTTTTTCTCTCTTTTCTATGATACAATGGAAAAAATGAATTCAAAAGGAGTTTTTTATGACTTATCCCAATCTCTTGGACCGATTCCTAACCTACGTTAAGGTCAACACGCGCTCTGATGAACACTCTACTACTACTCCAAGTACACAGAGTCAGGTTGACTTCGCAACCAATGTTCTTATTCCTGAAATGAAACGTGTTGGATTACAAAATGTTTATTATCTACCAAATGGTTTTGCAATTGGAACTTTGCCAGCCAATGATCCATCTTTAACACGTAAAATTGGCTTCATCTCCCATATGGATACTGCTGACTTTAATGCCGAAGGAGTCAATCCACAGGTAATTGAAAACTACGATGGTGGTGTGATTAAACTTGGAAATTCTGGTTTCAAACTCAATCCAGCTGACTTTAAGAGTCTTGAAAAATATCCAGGACAAACGCTCATCACAACAGATGGAACAACCTTGCTAGGAGCTGATGACAAGTCAGGAATTGCTGAGATTATGACAGCTATTGAATATCTGACTGCTCACCCTGAAATCAAGCACTGTGAGATTCGTGTTGGCTTTGGTCCAGATGAAGAAATTGGTGTTGGTGCCAATAAATTTGATGCAGAAGATTTTGATGTAGATTTTGCCTACACAGTTGATGGTGGCCCACTAGGTGAACTTCAGTACGAGACCTTTTCAGCAGCGGGTGCTGAATTGCATTTCCAAGGACGCAATGTCCACCCTGGTACTGCCAAAGGGCAAATGGTCAACGCCCTTCAGTTAGCAATTGATTTTCATAATCAACTTCCAGAGAATGACCGACCTGAGTTAACAGAAGGTTACCAAGGCTTCTACCACCTAATGGATGTGACAGGTAGTGTCGAAGAGGCGCGTGCAAGCTATATCATTCGTGATTTTGAAAAAGATGCCTTTGAAGCTCGTAAAGCAGCAATGCAGTCTATCGCTGATAAGATGAATCAAGAACTTGGTAGCGACCGTGTCACCCTAAACTTGACAGATCAGTACTACAATATGAAAGAAGTCATTGAGAAAGATATGACTCCAATTACCATTGCCAAAGCCGTTATGGAAGATTTAGGTATCACGCCTATTATTGAACCAATCCGTGGTGGGACAGACGGCTCTAAGATTTCCTTTATGGGAATCCCAACTCCTAATATCTTTGCGGGAGGAGAAAATATGCACGGACGTTTTGAATACGTCAGCCTTCAGACTATGGAACGTGCAGTTGATACCATCATTGGTATCGTAGCTTATAAAGACTAAAAAGACGAGGTAGCTCAGCTACTTCGCCTTTCTTTTTATTCTGCTGGTTTTTCTTGATTTCCAGTACTTATTGTAGATTCTGTTGTTTCCTTTTCTGAAGCTAGTTCAGCAGGTTTAGAATCTTTTGTGTTGCTCGGTTTGTTTTCGTCGCTTGCAGTTTCACTGTTAGATTCTGCAGCAACGTTTGGTTGGTTCTCAGCACTGGTCTTATCACCATTTGCTTCGGCATTTGTTGCTGGAGTTGCTTCTTCACTTGCGCTTGATTTTGACTTGATTTCTTGATTCAAAACTAGGATAGCTTTTGTCAATTCAAGTAAAGCGGCTTTATCCTTACTCTTAGCAGAAAGTTGATCTAGTAATGCATCTACTTTATCAAAGTCTTCATCAGAACCCTTATTGTTTTCTAAATAAGAGTGAAGCGACATGAGAATATCGTAAAGTTTTTGATAGAGTACAAGTGTCTGAGGATCTTGCTCAGCATTTTCCTTCTCTTGTTGAAGAGCGCTAGCGATACGAGTCAAAACATCTTTCACCTGACTGTTTACTTCATCCAAGTCTGCATCGGCCTTGTTTGTAGCAACTTTGAGATTTTCTATTTCTTCTACCAAGGATTGTCTGATTCCTTCTTCTTGGATTTGTTCCAAGAGTTGATTTGCCTTGCTCAAAAGACTTTCTACTTCTTCCTTGCTAACATGATTGACGTGCTCTTCAGGCATAAAGTCTCCGTACAATTCTTTCAAGAAGCCATAAATAGCTGTCTTGGCAGTTTGGTTATCTACTTTTTCAGTATCTAGAACTGTCTGACTTGATTTCGCAGTAGTTGGCTGAGCTTTCAAAGCTTCTTCCACTTCTTGTTTTGCCTGATAGATGCTTGGGAATAATTTGTTCAATTCTGCTGCCTTAAGGAAGGATTGAGATTGATACAAGGTCCAAGTCAACTGAGCTACTTTGTTTCGAAGTTCATCACTCAAACGACCGTCATTTACGTGTTCGTAGAAGTACTTGATGTATTCTACAGTTGTAACACCTGTTCGATCATTAAAGTCTTGAAGAGCTTGAAGTTGTGATTCAACCGCTACTAAAGCAGCCTCATCTTTAGCCAACTTAGCCTCTTGGAGTCGAACGAGAAGGTCTTTCTTAGGAAGTCCATAAGCGTCTGTATCCAGTGTATTGATTTTATCAATCAAGGCTTGGTATTTCTTATCTAGAACACTTGTTTCAGCAGGTTTGACACTCTCATCAATATGGATATATTGCTTATCAAAGAGATCCAGTGTTGCAAGATAACCTGCTGTAGAGTTAGTTGCCAGTTTCTTCATGTTTTCAGTAAACTGACCTAAGGCTAACTCAATCTGTCTTTGTTCGATAGGCTTGTCTTTGTAGATACTTCTGCTATCAGATAGAAGTTGATCTACTTTCTCCAAGACTGCCTTCTCATCAAAAGCTCCAGGTTGATAATTGGATTGTAGGGCTGGAATCTTGTTTTTCAAAGCTACTTCATAGCCCTTCGTTTGAACCTTGATGTAGTGATTGTGGTCGCCATGAGGAATCACAAAACTACCATTTTCTACCTGTAAACTATAAGGAGACACACCATCTCGCAAAGCAGTTGTATAGAGTTCATTTAGGAAATCAAGTTCTGGATTTCCAGTTTGTATCGGAAGACGCACATGTTCCTTACGAACAGCATATGGGTGGATATGAGTTGGATCGTAGGCTTGGTCTGGATTTCCAAAGACAAAGAATCCGTTTGAAATTCTAATCGCTTCAAGTGGAACACCATAAGTTTTAGAGATATAAGCAATCTTTTCTTCATCGCTAGCATCTCTTGAGAAAGACTCTACCGTTTTAGCAAGAGGTTTTACAGGTTCTGCATCATGATGTGTTTTCAGATGATCCTGTGCGGCCTTAATTTGCTCCGCTGTCAAGTCCTTCTTGAAGAAGTAATGATTATGGTCACCGTGACTCATGACAAATCCTTGCTCATCCTCACTGATGACACGATTAGCATCAAAACCGTGATCATGGTCTTCATCATGATGGTGTCCATGATGATCTTCATCATGATTGTCATCGTGAGCTGGATTTGGTGTTGCTGTATTTGCCCCTTTCAAGTGGTCTTGCGCTGCCTTAATTTGCTCCGCTGTCAAGTCCTTCTTGAAGAAGTAATGATTATGGTCACCGTGAATCATGACAAATCCTTGCTCATCCTCACTGATGACACGATTAGCATCAAAACCGTGATCATGGTCTTCATCATGATGGTGTCCATGATGATCTTCATCATGATCGTCATCGTGAGCTGGATTTGGTGTTGCTGTATTTGCCCCTTTCAAGTGGTCTTGCGCTGCCTTGATTTGATCAGCAGTCAAATCCTTCTTGAAGAAGTAATGATTATGGTCGCCGTGACTCATGATAAATCCTGCTTCATCTTCAGCAATAATACGATTAGCATCAAAGCCGTGACCATCTTCTTCATGTTCCTCATGTGAAACACCAGGATTGACTGGAAGAGATGGCGAAGGTGTTGTTAGACCATTGTTTGGAAGAGTCGGTTGCCCAATTTGATTCGACTTAGGAATGTAATGGAAATGATCACCATGTCTTACAATATAAGCTGTAGCAGTTTCTTCGACAATATCTTTAGGATTAAAGATATAACCATCAGATGTTGAAGGAATTTCCTTATTTAACGTTGAAGAAGCATTCTTCAATATAGATGGATTACTTGGAAGACTTCCTAGACTAGACGCTACTTCATGAGGTTTTTCATTTGTAGAAACCGTAGAACCAATTCCACCGATAGGAACCATTCTGGCAATCTTTTCTTCTAAAGGAGAGAGTTTGCTGTAAGGAATAAAATGATAATGGTCGCCATGCGGAATCGCAACTCCATTTGGGGTACGACTGATAATCTTAGCAGGGTCAAAGACCAGACCATCTGATTCACTGTAACGTTTGTCGCTAGGTGAATCGTAGAGTTCTTTCAATAGACTTTGGAGATTTTCAACTTTGCTTTCTGGCTTGCTAGTTGATTCTTTCTCTATAGCTTGATTAGTATTATCACTAGCTGTTGAAGAATAGCTTAACTGACTTGGTTGCGTATTTTTGCCAGCTAAATGAGCTTTTGCTGCTGCTAACTCACTAGCAGACAAATCACTTTTTGGAATGTAGTGATAGTGTCCTCCGTGCGGAACGATATAAGCATCACCCGTATCTTCGATAATATCAGCTGGATTAAAGACATAGCCATCATCTGTCGTATAGCGTCCCTGAGATTTTGCTACAGCAACATCTGAACTGACCTTCTCATTATCTTTGACATGTTCTTGTTTTTGACGATTAATTTCATCCTTGGTTCGAACATTATCAGCATGAGCTGCATCTTTCAGGTAGACATAATATTTTCCATCGACCTTGATGATATAGCCACCCTTGACCTCATTGACAATATCAGCGTCTTTAAGTTGATAATTAGCATCCTTCATCAGAAGTTCTTCACTAAAGAGGGCATCATAAGGAACTTTCCCATTATAGTAATGATAGTGATCACCGTGTGACGTTACATAGCCCTGATCTGTAATTTTGATGACAATTTGCTCAGCCTGAATTCCTTCTTTTTGACTGACCTGATCTGGTGTCAGGTTTTCAGTTTTCTGACTTGACTGGCTACCATCCACATAAGAGACACGATTATTGTCCTTATTTTCCTGCGAGCGATGCTGATTCAGTGCATAGGCGCAAAGACTCAAGGATACGATAACAGCTGATCCAGCTGCAATATACTTTTTACTGAATTTCATAAATCCCTCATTTCAATAAATGATGAAGCTTTTCTTAACTTCTTTTTCTCGGTTAAACAGTTTTTCTAAACCGGTTATTTAACCAATTAATTAACCAGTAAATAGTTTACCTTTTTTAAGTTTATCTGTCAAGATTTTTATATCATTTTAAAAAATAAAAGCCAGTATTGCTACTGACTCTTACATTATTTTGCTTTATAGTATAAAGTTTATACTGCTGGTTTCGTCGTAACTGACTCACTACCTTTTAACAAAGCAAGCAATTTTTCTGCTTCTGCCATAATGCCATTATTATCCATGGTTTGCAGGTTCAAGTTATTTCGTAAACCAGCTAGGGTTTCTGTCGCATTGGCTTTCAGACTAGCATCCGTTACTTTAGCAAGTAAAGCTTCTGCTTCTTTGAGCTTAGCTTCTACTTTTTCAGTCTCTACTTGAGGAACTTCTGGCTCAGCAGGTGTTTCCTCTACTGGTTCTTCTTCTGTTTTGAAGTTCTTATTTGGATCTTCACTGTGGTCTTTCTTACCTAAGACATGATCGCTGGCATTGCCCCATCCATCATTAGAATGTGGACGTTCATCAGGATGTTCAACATAGTACTTAATCGTCGCAAATAAGTCTTCCAGAGTATAACCATTTGGAGCCTTGTATGAATGATCATCAAACCAAGCAAATTTAATGTTATGGTAATGATCCTTATGAGGAATGATTAAATTACCATTTTTAATCTCAACTGTATGCTCAACCATGTATGGAAGTCGAACGAGTGGAATTCGTTTCTCACCTTTCACACGATTGTAAATAGCCGCTGCACTATCTCCAGTTGGATTTGCTTGAGCGTCTGCATCTGGAGACGGAGGTAGGATACCTTTTTCTTTAGTATAAGATTGAGCAGCTGCTTTTTCCTTATCAGAAAGACTGTCTTTTCCAATCCAGTGACTATGACCCATATGAGGCGTTACATAGGCATCCCCCTCATCACTGATAATATCATGTTCGTCAAAAATGTAGCCATCTGAGGTTGTATATTTATCAGCTAATTGTGCAATACGGACTTCGTTTTCGGTATACTCAATCTGAGAATTTGGTTTGCCAAGTCGCTCTGGATGAGTAATTGGTGCTAGGAATGCCAATAAATCATCTACTAATTTTCCTTTATTAGAAGATTCATCATTCAAGCGTTCTGCTAATTTGTCTAAGGCTTGGAAATCAGAAGTACGACCCTTATTTTCAGACAAGACTTTATGAGCCTCGGCCAATAAATTATATGCTTTATCATAAAATTCTTGATCACGAGGAGCGACATTTTCTTTCTTCGCAACTAGATCGTGTGTTTCTTGAGTTTTCTTGGACAAGAGATTTTCAATAGCATCAATCTTATCCTTGACCAAATCTTTAGCAAGAACATAACGACTAACGCCCTTATCCTCTATAATATATCCATCACCAACTTTTCTAACAACCTGGTTGACATCAAATTCTGTCGGTTTATTTTCCACTGGTGCTAGAGGTTTGGTAGTAGGGGCTGGCTTCAGAGGAGTAACACTTGGCAAGACACTGCCATTTTGTCCCTTAACAGCTATCATACGAGCCAATTTTTCTTCCAGCGGTGACATTTGTGAATAAGGAATAAAGTGATAATGGTCTCCGTGAGGCACTGCAACACCGTTAGCTGTACGTTTGATGATTTGTGCCGGATCAAAGACTAGTCCATCCGATTCCACATGGCGTTCTGACAAAGGTTTGGCATACAATTCACGTAAAAGTGCTGGAATATCATCCCCTTGGTCTTGATGATAAGTTGGAGTGACAGTCAGGTTTGGAGTCTCTGTCAAACTTGGTTGGGCTGGTTTAGCATTATCACTACTTGGTTTACTTGAGCTTGTAGAAGAATGAGAACCCTGTTTACCATTCCAATAAGCTTGAGCAGCAGCCAATTCTCCTGCTGACAAATCACTCTTAGGTATATAGTGGAAATGATTGCCATGGGGTACAACAAAAGCGTCACCTGTATCTTCAATCACATCTGTCGGACTAAAGACATACCCATCATCCGTTGTATAAGCGCCTCCAGTTCCTCTATTCGATGCCGGCGTATTGAGATTAAAGTTTGGTTTAATGGTTGAACTTGGTGTTGAACTTGGTTTCTCAGAACTGCTTGGTTTCGTATTATCAGCATGACCTTGAACTGGTTTACCACCAATTGGTAGATTTCGAGCCAATTTTTCTTCCAAGGCAGACATTTGTGAGTAAGGAATGAAATGGAAATGATCTCCGTGTGGGACTGCCACACCATTGGCTGTACGTTTTGTAATCTGTGCTGGGTCAAATACTAATCCATCAGACTCCACATGACGTTGGCTAAGTGGCAAGGCGTACAATTCTTGAAGGAGACTAGCTAAATCCTCACTTTGACTTTCAGAATCTGTTGCTGGATTTTGAGGTGTCTCAGATTGACTTGTTCTCACATTAGATCTTGTCTCAGCTCTGCTTGAACGATATTCAACCGTACTTAATTGGCCACCCTTTCCAGATAAGAAGGCCTGGGCTGCAGCTAATTCACTGGCAGACAAATCACTCTTAGGAATATAGTGGAAGTGATTCCCATGAGGAACGATATAGGCATCACCCGTGTCTTCTATGATATCAGATGCATTAAAGATATACCCATCATCCGTTGTATAGCGACCTTGAGCTCTGGCTGCAACAACTGCCTGATCGTTAGAGGCACCTCCGTGATTACTACTGTGTTCCTGCTTCTGACGTTTAATCTCTTCTTTTGTCCGAATATTGTCTGCATGAGCCGCATCTTTAAGGTAAACATAGTATTTCCCGTCTACCTTAATCACATAGCCACCCTTGATTTCATTAACAATATCTGAATCCTTCAACTGATAATTCGGATCTTTCATCAGCAGTTCTTCACTGATGATGGCATCATAAGGAACCTTCCCATTATAGTAGTGATAATGGTCTCCATGAGAGGTCACATAACCTTGATCCGTAATCTTGATGACGATCTGTTCTGCGTTGATTCCCTCTCTCTTACTAACTTCATCTGGTGTCAAGTTCTCTGCCTTTTGACCAGCCTGATCACCGTCTATATAAGCAACTCGATTAGAATCTTTCTTAACGTGAGCAGCTTGGTAACGACCAAGTTCATAGGAACAAACACTTAGTGCAAGCACTGCCACTGAACCTGCTAGATATTTTTTATTGATTTTCATAATCTCCTCATTTCAATTCTTCTGCTAGAACACTCATATTATCTTCTAGATTTTCTAGGTAAGTCTTGTCATTTTGTGGGTCTGCCTCTAAAGGATTCAGAGTTTTAAGCCCCACACCTGTTGATTTGACAAGAGTTTCAGCTACTTTTGAAGAAGCGTTACTTTCTGTAAAAATCGTTTTAACCTTATAGGTCTTAACAAATTCCTGAATTTCTGTTAGTTGTCTTGGACTTGGTTCTTGTTCAGGAGAGATACCTGCAATACCAAGTTGATTGAGTCCAAATCGCTTCGCTAGATAAGAAAAGGCTGTATGTTGTGTTACAAAGGTTTTCTGAGTCGCTTTTTCAAATTTAGGCTGGAATTTCTTAGTCAATTCTTGAGCTTTTTTGATAAAGGCTTGCGCATTTTTTTGATAAGTTTCTTTATGCTCACTATCCACCTCTGAAAGTTTATCAGCGATAATCTGAGCTTCTTCACCAGCTTTTTCAGGATCTAGCCAAGTGTGAGGGTCATAGAGCGTTTTTTCATCAACTCCATCCCCTGCTTCCACATCTTCTAGCCCTGGGACTCGGTCTAAAGTCATTCCCTCTGAAGCCTCTAAAACCTTCACTTTGGATTTTTTTAGATTGGGATCCAGACTTCCTGCCCAAGATTCAAGTGTATGCGAATGGTAAACAAAGACATCCGCGTCATAAATGGCTGCGATATCATTTGCCGAAGGTTCAAAAGAGTGAATGCCACTACTTGACTGAATCATCCGAACATCATTTAAGTCACCAGAAACTTCCTTGACCATAGCATAGATAGGATAAAAACTGGTCACAATTTTCATCCCTTTCCCTGTATGGCTTTCCTTTTGACCACAAGCAGCTAAACACAAAAGGAAAACACTTAACAATACTAAAAATAAACTTTGTTTCTTCATAAACAACCCCTTAACTATTTAATTAACTGGTAAACATTCTACTCCTAAAAATTTAATCTGTCAAGATATTTTTAGAAAAAATTTAAAATTTCTTTCACATATAAAAATCTGCTGAGTTTTAACAACTCAACAGATTCTCACTTTATATACTCAATGAAAATCAAAGAGTAAATTAGGAAGCTAGCCGCAGGCTCTACTTGAGTACGGCAAGGCGAAGCTGACGTGGTTTGAATTTGATTTTCGAAGAGTATTATTCTTCTATGGTAGAATGCTTATAACCATAAGTAAAGTAAATGATACTTCCTATCAACAATGCAACTAGGAAAGCAATCCAGGTTTCCATATTATACTGCAACATAAAGGATAAACAAATGATGATTGATAAAATCGGTAATAAGGGGACCAATGGTGTTTTAAATTCTCCTGCTTTGGGCATCCCCTTTTCTCTCCGTAAGCGAATCAAACCATAAGCCAGCATGACTAAGTAGGCTAAGGTACAAATATTTAAGAAGGCTGCAATACTAGCTAATGGAAACATTCCTGCAGCTACTGCTGAAGCTAGACCTGTCAAGATAGTCGCATTTTTGGGTACCTTACTTGTCTTCGTTAGTTCTTTAAAGGCAGCAGGCATTAAGCCATCGCGCGCTAAACTGTAAATCATACGCGATAGGGCATAGGTCATCGAAATACAAACTGTAATCAAGGTCAAGATAGCCACTAAAGACACATAGTTGGCTGCCCAACTAATCCCAACACTACGAAGGGCAAAGGCAACGGCATCATCGACATTTAGATGACTATAGTGAACCACACCAGTTAAGACAAGGGTCACCAAGGCATAGAGAATAGTTACGATAGAAAGCGATAAGACAATCCCTCTAGGAATATTTTTTTGAGGAGTCTTGACCTCATCTACAGCCATAGAGATGGATTCAAAGCCCAAAAAACCAAAGAACATCAAGGATGCACCAGCCATAATACCAGTACTAGCACCATATATTTGGCCAAAACCATAAGGGGCAAAATTGCTCCAATTATCAAGCTTGATATGCCAAATTCCCACCAAAATAAAGAGAGCTAAAGCGGAAAATTTCAAAATAACTAGAATAGAATTAAAACGTAATGCTGCTTTAGCATTGAGTAAAACAAGTGAGGTCACCAAGACCAAGACAAGAATAGGTAATAAATCAACAAATGTCCCTGCTTGAGGATTAAAGGTACCATTTAAAGCCTGAGGAAGGGCTATCCCGTATTGAGAGAGAAGCCCTTTAAAATAAGCTGCCCAACCCGAAGCCACACCTGATATGGCTGTCATGAACTCCATCATGGTCAACCAACCAGCCAACCAGGCTGGGAATTCTCCTAAGATGGCATAGAGATAACTGTAGGCACCACCTGTAGCGGGTACTCGCGAAGCAAATTCTGCAAAAAAGAGGGCTGATAATCCCACACACAAGGCAGAAATGACGATTGAAATCACTAGGGCTGGACCCGCTAGAGTTGCAGCTGCAGTACCTGTGATTGTAAAAACACCAGTTCCTACCATGGCTCCGATACCCAGCAAAATCAAATCCCATAATTTCAAATGCCTGTGCATCTCCGTTTTATCTAAACTAACATTTTTTGTTCTAAATATATTCATCTTTTTCTCCAAAATAAAATGATGATTCTATTTTACCATAAATATAGGAGAATTGTGAATATTTATAAAACATTTTTCTGAAAAAATCTGACTACTCTCTTGTAATCAGATTTTTATCTATTCTAGTTCATTTCTTTAAAGGCTGCTTCTGCATCCGCGTTGCTGATAACACCAAATTGAATCTTTCCAATCTTTCCTTGACTATCAATCAGGTATTCTGTAGGAATGCTTCGAATTTGATAAGCTTGGAAGGTGGTTGCTTTGGTATCATAAAGAACTGGGATATCCTTATAACCTTGATCTTGGAACCATTGTGGGAATTGCTCAACAGTTTTTTCGCCTTGAATACCCGGTGCAATGACACTAAGAATTTCGAAATCACGATCTTCTTTTGCAGCTAATTCCATCAACTCAGGCATACTTTTCTTACATGGACCACACCATGAAGCCCAAAACTTCAAGTAGACTTTTTTCCCCTTATAATCAGATAATTTAACTTCTTTACCATCCATAGATTGCAAGGTGAAGTCTGGAGCCTCTTTCCCAACAGCAATTTGTTGTACAGTCGTTTGTTGCTGTTGTTTTGGAGATTGTTGTGGAGCTTGAGTCTTTTTAGTCTCTTCCTCACCACAGGCCATCAATACGACTAATGACAAAAGGCTTAAGCCAGCAAACATTACTTTTTTCATCTTTTTCTCCTTTATTCAAAAATTCCAGCTAGAACATTTACTTGTCCTAATAGTAATAAAATTCCCATTAAAATAATGAGGAAACCACCAATTTTCTTCAGTAGCATCATATGACGTTTAATTTTACTAAAGTAAGGCATCACTACACCTGAAGCTAGAGCCAAAACCAAGAAAGGAATAGCCATCCCCAGAGTATAAATCAAGGTATAGATTGCTCCTTGCCAAGCACCATTTCCTCCAGAAGCCGCAAGTGCTAAAACAGAACTTAAAACTGGACCAATACAAGGCGTCCAACCAAAGCTAAAGGTAATACCGAGTAAAAAGGCTGACCAATAACGATTGGCTTCTGATTTCTTAAAAGTAAAGCTTTTTTGAACCTCTAATTTCTTAAAATGAAAAATTTCCATCTGGTGAAGGCCTAAAATGATAATAATTGTTCCCATGATATATCGAAACCAATTGGCATAGAGAATATTACCAAAGTAACCAGCACCAAATCCTAGAATAAAGAAAATGAGTGAAATGCCTGCAATAAAGCAAAGAGTTCGAATCAAGCCGGACCACGCAACTTTTCTACCAAATAAAGAAAAGCTTTTTGCGCTTTCTTGATCATCCAGCAAAATTCCAGTATAAACAGGTAACAGAGGAAAAATGCAAGGGGAAAAGAAGGACAAGATCCCTGCTAAAAAAACGGAGATTGAAAATACTATCGTTTCCAATAAAGAACCAACTTTCTTAATAATTCTAATCCTATTTTACTATAATCAATTTCATTTGTATGATTTCTGCTACGCAATTTGAATTAGTCTGTATTTGAAAGATTTTCCGGTACTAGTTCATTCAGATTCTGCCTCAAAAATACCCCAAAAGCAAAAGAAAAGCCTGTCACACAAGCTCAAATGCTTGATATGATAGGCTTTTTGAAGGTTGATTATTTAACAGCGTCTTTAAGAGCTTTACCAGCTTTGAATGCTGGAACTTTAGAAGCTGCAATCTTGATTTCTTTACCAGTTTGTGGGTTGCGACCTTTACGTGCAGCACGCTCACGAACTTCAAAGTTACCAAAACCGATCAATTGAACTTTTTCACCAGCTGCAAGGTACTCAGTTACTGCTGCGAATACAGCTTCAACTGCTGCCGCTGAGTCTTTCTTAGTCAATTCTGTAGCTTCTGCTACTTTAGCGATCAAATCTTGTTTGTTTGCCATGTTAATGATTCCTCCAATTTAATTTCTAATTAACAAATATAATCATATCCTAAAATCCCTTTTAGGTCAAGTTAAAAGCGCTATTTCTTCCCATTTTATTTATTTTTTTAGGAGTGGTAACGTACTAAAATAGCCCAAGCATTCTCACCCGTGTGAGTTTGAATAATAGAGCCCGTTTCCAAAACTGAAATTGGCTTTTCAACATAAGCTTGCAAGCTTTCTTTCATCTCTTTTGCCCAATCAGCACTACCAGAATATGAAATTCCAATCTCTGCTACAGAACGTTCAGAGAGCGATGTTATCAACTCATCCAACCATTTTTTAAAAGTTTTAGCTCCACGACCTTTAACGATTGGCTGCAATTCATGGTCCTTCATCTGCATGACAACACGTATATTTAGAAGGGAGCTCAACAATCCAGTTACACGCCCTATTCGTCCACCTTTAACAAGATTTTCCAAAGTCGAAACGCCAATATAGAGTTCTGTGTGATTTCTTACCTCTTCTACATGAGATAGGATTTCCTCCAACTCTTTGCCTTCTTGTGCTAACTTCGCAGCCTCAACAACTTGGAATTTCAGGGCTTGGTCAGTGAAGGAACTATCAATAACTGTCACATCGGCAGTAGATAAGCTAGCACCTTGACGTGCCGCTTCTACAGTACCAGAAAGGGCATGAGACATATGAATAGAAATAATCTGGCTACCATCTTTGCATAGGTCTTCAAAAATTTCAGCAAAGACACCTACAGGTGGCTGACTTGTTTTCGGAAGATTCTTACTTGCTTGCATCAACTGAAGAAATTTACCTTCCTCTTTCAAATCCGCATCAGAATAAACAACATTATCAATCATTACAGATAGAGGAACTACCGTGATATCTAATTGTTTTACTAGTTCTGGTTCAATAGTAACAGATGAATCAGTTACAATCTTAATTTTACTCATAGTTTCAATCTTTCTATTTTAGGATTCAGATTGGTTTTCTTACTTTTAATTATATCAAAAAAAGATTAAAAATCCTAATGGAGTCATTCAAATTTTCCTTAAAAATTTGATATAATCTACTTATAAGAAAAGAGGTCCCTATGATTAAAAAAATTTATCCTATTTTAACCATTTTACTAGGTGCTGCTATCTATGCTTTTGGTCTAACTTATTTTGTAGTTCCTCATCATCTCTTTGAAGGAGGGGCGACAGGTATTACCCTTATCACCTTTTATCTTTTTAAAATCCCTGTTTCTCTCATGAACCTGCTGATTAATATTCCCCTTTTCATACTAGCTTGGAAGATTTTTGGAGCAAAGTCCCTCTATTCTAGTTTACTAGGAACCTTAGCCTTGTCAGCCTGGTTGGCCTTTTTTGAACGTATTCCCCTTCATATTGATCTTCAAGGTGATTTACTAATCACTGCCCTTATAGCTGGAATTCTATTGGGAATTGGTCTTGGAATTATCTTTAATGCTGGAGGTACAACTGGTGGTACTGATATTCTAGCTCGTATTCTCAATAAATACACTCATATATCTATGGGAAAACTGCTCTTTATCTTAGATTTTTGTATTCTCATGCTCATTCTCGTAATCTTCAAGGATTTGAGATTGGTTTCCTACACGCTCTTATTTGATTTTATCGTTTCTCGTGTCATTGATTTGATTGGCGAAGGTGGCTACGCAGGTAAAGGATTTATGATTATTACCAAACGTCCTGACCAACTTGCTAAGACGATTAATGATGACCTAGGAAGAGGCGTTACTTTTATTTCTGGTCAAGGCTACTATAGTAAAGAAAATTTGAAAATCATTTACTGTATTGTCGGTAGAAATGAAATTGTGAAAATGAAGGAAATGATTCATCGAATTGATCCTCAAGCCTTTATAACTATTACAGAAGCTCACGAAATCCTTGGAGAAGGATTTACCTTTGAAAAAGAATAAAAAGAGGTCTTGTAGTGACCTTAAAAGTTAGACTAAATCATCTATCTTTTGGGTTACAGACAACCTCTTTTTTTGTTTACTCAATCTCTTAAGACCAATTCCGAGCTAGTTCTTCATCAGCCTTTAACTGATCCACTAATTGGTCAACTGAGTCAAATTTGGTCATATCTCGAATGCGATCAAGCCAATAAACCATAACGGTTTCACCATAAATATCTTGATTAAAATCAAAAATGTTGACTTCAAAACGTGCTTCTTCTCCATCAAAGGTCACATTTTTTCCAACACTAGCCATAGCACGATACTTCTGTCTTTGAATCTCAACATCAACAACATAAACGCCATCTGCTGGCATATAAGTACGGTCTAAAAGTACCAAATTAGCAGTTGGATAACCAATCGTACGACCACGAGCGTTACCATGAACCACCATCCCTCTGGATGGAAGCGGTGCCCCCAAAAGTTCTCCTGCTTCTTTCACATTTCCATCTAAAATAGCTTGACGGATACGAGTTGAACTAATCTTTCCTTTCTCATCTTCTACAGGTGGAACAATGATAACTTCTCCATCAAAGTAATCCTTTAAATCTTCTGCCGTTTTTTTGTCAGAACCAAATGTATAATCAAAACCTGCAACAATAATTTTGGCATTCATAGCCTTGATATAGGTTGCAAAAAATTCTTCTGCCGTGAGACTAGCAAATTGACTACTAAAATCAAGGAGATACAATTCTTCTACACCTTCGCGCTTTAATTTTCTCTCACGTTCAGCAGGATTCAAAATATGCAAAAACAAATCAGGATGATAAGGCTCTAAAGTAATCTTTGGAGATTCATTAAAAGTCATAACTACGATAGGCAATAAATCCTTTCTCGCAGCCTTGTTGGCAACACGAAACAATTCTTGGTGTCCCTTATGTATACCATCAAAATAGCCAAGAACTACGACTGAATCAGATGGTGTGCCAATATCTTTTTGGTTTTTTATAGGAATAGTAATAATCATAAAATAATTATATCATAGTGATAGCTATTTCTGAACCAGAAAATCTGAAATGTCGTTTTTTTAATCTAAAGTGTAGCAGTTTAGAAGAATTTTGTTTTTGAAATCCTAATAAAGAACAAGAGATTGAATTAAGAATCTTAAAATCAGAAAAACGCATCATATAAGCTACCTAGAACTTGATACAATGCGTTTATTTAATTATGAAACGATCTACTGAATTGTTTCAAAATAAACTTCCAGCAGCCTTTTCACTTTTTATTAATAAGTTCCTTCTTCACCTTGGCTAGTCAAGATAACAGGTCCATCTTTTGTAATCACGAACTGGTGTTCATACTGACATGACAATCCACCGTCGATGGTTTTATGTGCCCAGCCAGTCTTCATATCTGTGTCGATTTCCCAGTCTCCTGTATTGATCATGGGTTCAATGGTTAGTACCATGCCTTCACGGAGACGGAGTCCGCGGCCTGCAATACCATAGTTAGGAACCATTGGTTCTTCGTGCATTGTTGGACCAACACCATGACCAACCAAATCACGCACTACACCGTAACCACGGCTTTCAGCGTATTCTTGAATGGCTGCACCGATATCACCGATACGATTGCCAACAACAGCTTGCTCAATACCCTTGTACATGGCTTCTTTGGTTACATCCATCAAGTTTTTCACTTCTTCGGACGGTGTACCTACAGCGTAAGCCCAACATGAGTCTGCTAGACCACCAGAATAGCTCTGAGTGTATTTTTTCATTTGCTCAACATTGTTGAAGTTTAACTTTGAGACATTCAAATCCGATTTGGCAATCGGACCTCCCAAAACCATGTCGACCTTGAGCAAATCACCATCTTTCAAGATATAGTGACGAGGGAAAGCGTGAGCCACTTCATCATTAAGAGAGCAACAAGTAGCATAAGGATAGTCCATCATTGCACCGTCGACTCCAATCTGAAGCGGAAGGAAATTTTCTTCCTTACAACGACGGCGGACATACTCTTCAACTTCCCACATATCTACGCCAGGCTTAATCAAATCACGTAAGCCGATATGAATACTTGCTAGAAAATCACCAGCCTTGTCCATAGCTTCGATTTCACGAGCTGATTTTAATGTTATCATTTTTTCTCCTAGTTTCTAATTAATTTTAACGGTTACATTTGCTTTTGAAACGATCTGGTGACCATGATAAATATCGTAGTCAATAATAGCTGACCGTCTAGTATGGTGGATAATGCGTGCTTGAATTCGCAATATATCATCTATCTGAACAGCCTGCAAAAAATAGATTAGCATCTGCTCAATAATAAGATTACGGCCACTATTAACAACTAAATCTTGAGTCATATGGGTCAAAATTTCTGCCAATACACCATTAGCCAAAACACCGTTCTTCTCTAGCATAAAGGGTTCCACTGTAATCACTACTTCATCATGGTGATAAGAAAGTTTTTGACCAATCTGTTCAGAAAAAGTAGGTAGAGCAGAAACTTGGGAACGACTCATCTTCTCCATGACATCTCGTCTTGTTACAACCCCAAGCAAGGTTTGATTATTTCGAACAACCGGTACCATTTCAAAGTCTTCAGCAATCATCCGTTGACTCACATTGGCAATATTTGTCGATAATCCAACCAAAAATAGACTACGAGACATGACTTTATCAATTGTGGTACTTGGTGACTTATCTCCCGCATCTCTCATGGTTACAACTCCAACAACGACCTGGTGTTGATTGATAACTGGGAAACGGCTGCTACGATTCTTACGAACTAAGTCCAAATAGTCTTTAACAGTGTCAGTCTCTCTCAAAAAACCATACTCATGACTTGGGCGATAAAGTTTCTCAACTGTCAAAATATCTGTTTTAATTTGAACATTTGACAAGGCTTTATTGATCATGGTCGCGACGGTGAATGTGTCATGCTTACTTCTCAAAACTGGAATACCTTTTTGATTGGCCAGTTTAATCACATCATCATGAACCTGAAATCCACCTGTAACCAGAACTGCATTTTCATTTTCCAGCGCTAATAATTGAATACGAGTCCGGTCGCCAACAATCAAAAGTCCCCCATCATGAAGGTAAGACAAAATATTTTGCTCAGTCATGGCACCGATTGAGAACTTACTAAATTCTCTCTCTAAACCTTCTTGACCAGCCAGAACCTCAGAAGAAGTCACTTCTGCAATTTCAGCAAAAGTTAATCTCTCTATAGCAACTTTCTGAGATTTAACACGGATAGTACCACTTCTAGGACGGGTCTCCACAATTCCACGGTTTTCAGCTTCTTTAATAGCCCGATAAGCCGTTCCATCACTGACTCCCAGATGATTGGAAATGCTACGAACACTGACCCTTTTACCGACAGGTAATTCCTCCAAATAGCTTAGAATTTCCTGATGCTTACTCATTGAATTCTCCTTTTACATACCGAAATTCAAGATAATCCCGCATTTTTCTTGTGTAGCGATCACTTCCTTTAAACTGACGGAACAATCGAAATCCACACTTAAGGGCAACCCGTTGACTAGCTTCATTTTCAAGGTGGGTAATGATGGATAATTGTTTCAAGCCAAATTCCTCAAAAGAAAGCTGACAAATTTTTCTAACAACCTCTGTCATAAATCCTTGCGACCATGCATCTTTTCTCAAAAAATAGCCAAGTTCAGCTTCTTTTTTGATTTCATCTAACTTCTCAAATTTAATAGAACCAATCATTTGTTGATTTTTCTGGTCACAAATTGCCCACACTCCCAAAGGGGACTTCATAAAGTAATTCGCTAATGCATATCGACTCTCTTCCAGACTAGCTTGACTTGGAAAAATGAATTGTAAATTTTCTGGATTTGAAGCTATCTCATGGAAGTCCTGACCATCACTAAAAAAGAAAGGACGCAAATACAAGCGATCCGTTTCAAAAAAAGAAAACATTGCTAATTTGGTCCAAATATTCATAAACACCTCTACGGTTTATTCTTCAACAAGTGTAATATCCGCTCCTAGATTACGTAATTTTTCAATAATATCTGAATATCCACGTAAAATGAACTCAATGTTTGTAATTTCAGTTTTGCCTTCAGCCATTAAACCAGCAATGACAAGTGCGGCCCCAGCTCTAAGGTCAGTTGCTTTTACATTTGCACCACGCAAACCACGTCCACCAGTATATAAAATATGGTCGTTTGTAGTCGTAATATCCGCGTCCATCTTTGCTAGTTCAAAAACATGGTTTACACGTTTTTCATAAATTGTATCAATAATAGTACCACGTCCTTCTGCTGTTAACAAGAGAGGAGTAATTGGTTGTTGCAAGTCAGTAGCAAAACCAGGATAAGGTGCTGTCTTAATATTGATTGCTTTCAAATTAGACTGTTCTTCGACAAAAATACTGTCTTCAGATACAGTCATTCTCACACCCATTTCTTCCAACTTAGCGATGAATCCTTCTAAGTGTTCGTATAATACGTTGTTGATACGAATTCCCTTACCGACTGCAGCAGCTAAGGAAATGTATGTTCCCGCTTCAATACGGTCTGGAATCACCTGATGACGCGTTCCGTGTAATCTTTCAACACCATCAATAATGATGATATTGGTTCCAGCACCACGAATATGGGCACCCATATTATTTAAGAGAGTAGCAACGTCAATAATCTCAGGTTCACGGGCTGCATTTTCAATAATAGTACGACCATTTGCTTTAACCGCAGCAATCATCGTATTAATCGTCGCACCGACACTAACCGTATCCATGTAAATACTTGCGCCGTGAAGTCCTGTATCTTTAGCAGATAACTTCATGTTATCTCCCTCGTAACTAACAGTAGCTCCCATTGCTTCAAAAGCCTTAAGGTGTAAGTCAATAGGACGTGGTCCTAAATCACATCCACCAGGCAAACCAACAGTGGCTTCACCAAAGCGACCTAGAAGACTTCCATAAAAATAATAAGATGCACGAAGACTGTTGATTTTTCCATATGGCATTGGAATATTCTGAACACCTCTTGGATCAATCTCTAACACATCGTCATAACGCTTAACGGTTGCTCCCATTAACTCCATGATTTCGACAAGACTAGCCACATCCGAAATATCTGGCACACAATCCAAAGTCACAACATCATCTGCCAAGATAATAGCTGGAATCAAAGCTACAACACTATTTTTTGCACCACTAATGGTAATCTCACCTTGCAGGGGCAAGCCACCATTGATAACAATTTTTCTCATTTTAAATTTTTAATACTCTTTCAAAATTTCTAAAAAGGTCCTACATTAAAGTATACCATAAATTCACCCTTTTTTCCATCATTTTCAATTATATTAGCTGAATCGTATTTGTATTAACTGACCTTTTTAAAAAGTTTTGCCCCTTTTTTGCCCCCTAAATACAAAAATAGCCCTTCGGATAAAATCCGAGGGGCTAGAAACGTTGTTAAATCAACGGCCGAACTTTTGAATTTCAAGGTTCGGGATAAAATAGTTCACTGAACTATTTTATTTTTTCAAGTTGTAGAATGATTTCAATCCACGGTATTCAGCTACTTCACCAAGTTGGTCTTCGATACGAAGCAATTGGTTGTATTTAGCGATACGGTCTGTACGTGAAAGTGAACCAGTTTTGATTTGTCCTGCGTTAGTTGCAACTGCGATGTCAGCGATTGTTGAATCTTCAGTTTCACCTGAACGGTGTGATACAACTGCAGTGTAACCAGCTTCTTTAGCCATTTCGATAGCGTCGAATGTTTCAGTAAGAGTACCGATTTGGTTAACTTTGATAAGGATTGAGTTAGCAGCACCTTCTGCAATACCTTTTTCAAGGTAAGAAGTGTTTGTTACGAAGAAGTCGTCACCAACCAATTGAACTTTACCACCAAGACGTTCAGTAAGAGCTTTCCAACCGTCCCAGTCATTTTCATCCATACCATCTTCGATAGTGATGATTGGGTATTTGTTTACCAATTCTTCAAGGTAGTCGATTTGTTCTGCAGCAGTACGTACAGCTGCTCCTTCACCTTCGAATTTAGTGTAGTCGTAAACTTTACGTTCTTTATCGTAGAATTCTGATGAAGCACAGTCAAATCCGATAAATACGTCTTTACCAGGAACATATCCAGCAGCTTCGATAGCAGCAAGGATAGTTTCAACTCCGTCTTCAGTTCCTTCAAAACGAGGAGCAAATCCACCTTCGTCACCTACGGCTGTTTCCAAACCACGAGATTTAAGGATTTTCTTAAGAGCATGGAAGATTTCAGCACCCCAACGAAGAGCTTCTTTGAATGATGGCGCACCAGCAGGTACGATCATGAATTCTTGGAAAGCGATTGGAGCGTCAGAGTGAGAACCACCGTTGATGATATTCATCATTGGAGTTGGAAGAACTTTAGTGTTGAATCCACCAAGGTAGCTGTAAAGTGGGATTTCAAGGTAGTCAGCAGCAGCACGAGCTACAGCGATAGACACACCAAGGATTGCGTTTGCACCCAATTTACCTTTGTTAGGAGTACCGTCAAGAGCGATCATAGCACGGTCGATAGCTTGTTGATCACGTACATCGTAGCCAATGATAGCTTCAGCAATGATGTTGTTTACGTTGTCAACAGCTTTTTGTGTACCAAGACCACCGTAACGAGATTTGTCACCGTCGCGAAGTTCAACTGCTTCGTGTTCACCAGTAGAAGCTCCTGATGGAACCATACCACGTCCGAAAGCACCTGATTCAGTGTAAACTTCTACTTCAAGTGTTGGGTTACCGCGTGAGTCTAGGACTTCGCGAGCGTAAACATCAGTAATAATTGACATTTTTTACTCTCCTTATGAGTTAAATTTTTTACACCTCTATAATACCTTAAAACCCCTCCTTTTTCAAGAAAAAACGTTATCTTTGTGCAAATTTTCCTTAACTTTATAAAGTAATCGCTTTCTTTTGTCTGTTTTATTCTAACTTTTATGATATACTGTTTTCATGACAGATTTATCAAAACAATTACTTGAAAAAGCTCATGGTGGGCCAAAATTAAATCCGGATGAGCAAAGACGCTATCTTGGTACCTTTGAGGAAAGAGTTCTTGGATATGCAGACATTGAAACAGCAAATAGCCCTCAGTTAGAAAAAGGTTTTTTATCTATTTTAGAAAATCTTCAGGAAAAAGCAGAGCCACTATTTGTGAAGATTTCACCAACTATCGAATTTGACAAACAAGTTTTCTACTTAAAAGAAGCAAAAGAAACTGATAGTCAAGCTACCATTGTATCTGAAGAGCATTCTTCTTCTCCTTTTGGCCTGATTATCCATAGCAATGCACCAGTTCAAGTAGAAGAAAAGAACCTTCGACTTGCTTTTGCAAAACTTTGGGAAGTTAAAAAGGAAGAACAATCCAAAACATCCTTATGGAAAAAATGGTTTGGCTAAATCTTGCGCATAGTTAATAAGTGCCCGATATTGGCTGCCGTGCGCTCCAAATAGAGGCTGGCATTTTTCAAACTCTCTTCTAAAGGTTCGCTTTTATCTAAAATAGAAAAGGCAGCTTGGATATTTTCAAATGGTAGGGAAGGTAAATCTTCAGCAAGACTACCACAAATAGCAATGACAGGAACTCCGACAGGGGTTCTTTTTGCTACGCCTATCGGCGCTTTCCCAGCAAAGCTTTGACTGTCCAGTCTACCTTCTCCAACAATAACCAAATCAGCATCTGAAACTTTCTTATCAAAGTCAATCAAATCTAAACAAGTGTCAATTCCAGATACGATACTTGCTTTAGCAAAGGCACACAAACCGCCAGCAATTCCTCCACCAGCTCCTGCACCTTTAATTTCTAATGTTGCAGGCGAGACTTTTTCATAAAAATCTTGGATTGCCTGATCTACGACTGCAAACATAGTAGGATGTAAACCTTTTTGTTTACCAAAAGTGTAAGTCGCACCTTGATAACCACATAAGGGACTCGCGACATCTGCTAAAATACGGATTTGAACACCTTCAGGAATTTCATAGCGATTTTCTGTTGACATAGAAGCTAAGTTTAATAAGGACTGACCGCAAGCGGGCAAGACATTTCCATCCCTATCATAAAATCGATAACCTAAACCAGCAGCGATCCCAATTCCACCGTCATTACTGGCCGTGCCACCAACGCCGATAAAGATTTCTTTAATCCCTTGAACAATGAGATGACGAATCAACTCTCCAATACCACAAGTTTGGATTTGAAGTGGATTTCGTTTCTCTAGCGGAATTTTTCCAAGGCCGACTAAGTCAGCTACTTCAAATAGGACTAATTTCCCTTTTTGAAAATAGCGCATTGCTTCTTTTTCTCCAAAAGGTCCTGTCACTTGGATCCATTTTTCTTCTAGGGCAAGAGAATGTCGAATAGAATCTACAGTACCTTCTCCCCCATCACCAACAGGGTAGAGGAGACATTCTACATCCGCTATCGATTGTTGGAAGCCTCTTTTAATAGCTTCAGCCACCTCTTCAGCAGTCAAGCTTTCCTTAAATGAATCTGGTGCAATTACAATCTTCATATTTTCCCTCATTCTAAATAGTCAATCAAAGGAAGAACTTCTAAAAAATCCCTCTTGTCAACATGATGTGGTATTTCTTTTTTGAGTACCTCTTTGGCACAAAAAGCAATTCCCATTCCTACTGACTTCAACATTAATAGATCATTGGCTCCGTCACCGATTGCAATCGTTCTTTCTTTAGGAAGTTTTAGTTTCTCTCTCCATTTTTCCAGAGTCTCTTTTTTGACCTGGGGACTGATAATTTGTCCAACTAATTTCCCTGTTAGAAAGCCACCTTGGACTTCAAGTTGGTTGGCAGAAAAATAGGCAATGCCAAGAGATTTTGCTAATCTCTCAACTATTGGTGTAAAACCACCAGACACCAGACCAACTAGGATGCCATTCTTTTGGAGAATAGAGATGAATTCTTGAACATTTGGCGATAAATGAATAGAGTCGAAAGCTTTATCAAATACAGAGACAGGAAGGCCTTCCAAGAAGGAAACTCTTTTTCTTAAACTACTTTCAAAGTTCAACTCTCCTATCATTGCCCGACTTGTAAGCTGCGCAATTTCTTCCTCACGACCTGCCTCTCTACCCAAAAGATCAATCACTTCTTCTAGGATTACGGTTCCATCAACATCCATAACACACAAGCCTTTTACTTGATACATCAGTTCTCCTCTCTAAACAGCCCAAAAATCGTATGAAGTCATCATACGATTTTATCTATTAATTAACTAAACTATGGTACAAGTCTAAGTATGACTTGCAGGCTGTATCCCATGAGAAATCACACTCCATAGCTTGTTTTTGTAAGTTTCTCCAAACGTCAGGATGATTTCTATACAAGTCCAAAGCTGTTTGGAAAGTCCAATTCAACCAGTAAGGAGATAGATTGTCAAAGCTAAAGCCAGTACCACTTCCTTCGATTGGATTAAAGGCTTGAACGGTATCTCGCAGGCCACCAACTTCATGGACTAATGGCAAGGTTCCATAACGCATAGCCATCATTTGAGACAAACCACACGGTTCAAAACGACTTGGCATAAGGAAGAGGTCACAAGCGGCGTAGATTTCTTGAGCTAGTTTGACATCAAAAGTGATATTTGCTGATAGCTTGTGTGGGTAGATTTGAGCAAACCATGAGAAAGCTCCTTCAAAGTCTGGATCACCAGTTCCTAAAAGAACAATCTGAACATCATTTTGCAAGATATGGTGAAGACTTTCGACCACCACATCAAACCCTTTTTGACGTGTCAAACGAGAAACAATTCCCACCAGAGGAACGTCAGATCTAACTGGTAATCCAACTCTTTCTTGCAGTTTTGCCTTGTTTTGAGATTTTCCAGATATGTCTTCTTTGTTAAAATGATAGTCCAATAGAGCATCAGTCTCCGGATTATAAATATCCGTATCAATTCCATTCACGATACCAGATACTTTACCTGATTCCATACGAAGAATCTGATCCAAGTTACATCCGAACTGACTGGTCATAATTTCATGAGCATAGCTAGGTGAAACTGTTGAAACACGATCCGCATAGAGAATACCTGCCTTCATCCAGTTTAAACAGTTATTCCAGCGAAGGGTACCATCAGCATAACGCTCAAAGCCAACTCCAAACAAATCCCATAACATTCCTTCTGAAAATTGTCCTTGGAATTCCAAATTATGAATGGTTAAAACAGTTTTAATACCTTGATAGGCTTGAATCCAACGGTATTTTTCCTTCAACAAGAAAGGAATCATAGCTGTATGGTAGTCATGAACATGGAGAAGATCAGGAATAAAGTCAATCCTTTCCATAGCCTCAATAGCAGCAAGTTGGAAGAAAGCAAAGCGTTCTCCGTCATCAAAATCACCGTAAACATGACCACGGAAGAAATAATATTGATTGTCAATAAAGTAGAAGGTTACACCATTTAATACTGTTTTCTTAATTCCACAATACTGTCTGCGCCAACCAACACTCACCTCAAATTGAAGAACATCTTCAATCTGATTTCCAAATTTAGCCTCTACCATATCATAGTAGGGGAGAATAACCGCAACTTCATGCCCAGCTTTTACCAGTGATTTGGGAAGAGCGCCAATGACATCCCCCAAACCACCTGTTTTTGAAAAGGGAGCACCCTCTGCTGCTACAAATAAAATTTTCATGAATGAATATCCTCTGTTACTTTAGCACCTTTCTTAACGACAACTGGATGTTCTGCAGTGCCTCGAATCACAACACCAGGCTCAACTTCAACACCCTTGTCCAAGATAGCATATTCTACCTGAGCTCCTTCTCCAATAACAACACGAGGGAATAAGATGCTATCTTTAACCAAACTATCCTTGTAAACATGAATATTACGTGATAGAACAGAATTAGCCACTTCCCCCTCAATGATACTACCAGAAGCAAACTGAGACGTGCTTACCTTCGATGTGTTAGCATAGTAGGTCGGTTCTTCATTCTTAACCTTTGTATAAATCTTTTGGTTTGGAGTAAAGAGAGAGTAGAATTTTTGAGATTCAAGCATATCTTTATTAGCTTGGTAATAAGACTCTACAGAATGAATATTTGCTAGATAACCTGTGTACTCGTAGGCAAAAGCCCCTTCTTTTGCAGCTAAATCCCGTAAAACATAACGCAATTTCTCTGGATGTTCTTTCTTAGCTTCTTCTTCTAAGCGTTCAATCAACCAAGGAGTATCGACGACAAAGATATCTGTGGACATATTGTAAACTTCATCTGTTGACTTGTTATCAAAGAGTTTATGAGAACGGACATGGTCTGTTTCATCCACTTCTAAGATTGCATTTACTTCTGAAATATCTTTTTTAGGTAGTTTTTTATAAACTACAGTGATTGGACCTTTTGTTGTAGTATGTAGGTGGAATACTTGGTTCAGATCAATATTAATCAGAACATCACAGTTGAGTGACACTGTTTGGTTTGAGCCGGAACGTTTCAAATAAGTAAGAAGCTGTTGGTAGTATTCTTTTCCAACTGTACTACTTTCCACACGGGTATTGTAAATACCTAGATAGTAGTGGCTAAGAAGAGTTGACAAGCCCCACTCACGACCAGAACGGATATGGTCAAAGACTGAACTGATATTGTCTTGTTGGAAAATACCAAAAATACTACGCACACCAGCATTAGCAAGACTTGAGAGCGGGAAGTCGATCAGACGATATTTACCACCAAATGGCAAACTAGCTACTGGACGATGGTCGGTCAATGTTGACATATCATGAAAACCAACTGTGTTTCCTAAAATGGCAGAATATTTATCAATCTTCATCTGTTGCTACCCCCACTACTTCATCATATCCTACAACCTGTACTTCTTCTGTTCCATCAATTTCGACACCATCAGAAATAACTGCACCTTCACCAATAATGGCACGTTTGATTTTAGCCCCGTGTCCAATAATAGCTCCACTCATGATAACTGAATCAAGAACTTCTGCCCCTTCGCGAACTTGCGCACCTGTTGAGAGGATAGAATGTTTAACAGTTCCATCTACGAAACAGCCATCGACGACCAAGGAATCTTCAACATGAGCATTTTTCCCAAGGAAGTTTGGTGGTGAAATTAAGTTTCTTGAGTAAATCTTCCATTGACGGTTGCGGCTATCCAAGGCATTTTCTGGTGAAATATATTCCATGTTAGCTTCCCAAAGCGATTCAATCGTACCAACATCTTTCCAGTAACCATTAAATTCATAGGCATAGACACTTTCACCTGACTCAAGGTAATTTGGAATGACATTCTTACCGAAGTCTGACATATCGACATTGCTCTTTTCAGCAGCAACAAGCATATTGCGAAGGCGTTGCCAATCAAAGATATAAATCCCCATAGAAGCTTTGGTAGATTTAGGTTGAGCTGGTTTTTCTTCAAATTCAACAATACGATTGTTTGCATCTGTATTCATGATACCAAAACGGCTAGCTTCCTTAAGAGGAACATCAAGAACTGCTACTGTCAAACTGGCATTATTATCCTTGTGAGACTGGAGCATATCATCATAGTCCATTTTATAGATATGGTCCCCAGATAGAATCAAAACATACTCAGGATTGACACTGTCGATATAATCAATATTTTGGTAAATAGCGTGGCTAGTCCCCTCAAACCAACGATTTCCTTCACTTGCAGAATAAGGTTGAAGAATAGAGACACCAGAATTGATACCATCTAGTCCCCAGCTTGAACCGTTCCCAATATGGTTGTTGAGAGCAAGTGGTTGGTACTGTGTAATGACTCCAACATTGTTGATGCCTGAGTTGGCACAGTTTGAAAGAGCAAAGTCAATGATACGGTAGCGCCCACCAAATTGCACAGCTGGTTTTGCAATGCTTTGAGTGAGTTTACCGAGACGAGTTCCTTGCCCACCAGCAAGAATCAAAGCTAACATTTCATTCTTCATTTTCTACTCCTTTTTGGTTTTTAGTTGTGACTGTTTTAGTAGGTTTCAAGCGACGTTTGATTTTCCAAATACTTGCTCCCATAGCCGGTAGGGTAAATGTTAAAGTCTGCTCATAATCTTTCCAAAGTCCTTCTTGTGTTTGAACAGTTTGATTATGTTCTTTCCAAACGCCTCCCCACTCTTCTAACTCAGTATTCCAGACTTCTTCGTAAATTCCTGCAACGGGTAGTCCGATTGTAAAATCTTTTCGTTCAACAGGTGCCATGTTAAAGATACAGACTAACATATCATCCTTCTTACCCTTACGGATGAAGGAAAGAACACTCTGGTCTCGATTATCCGCATCGATGATTTCAATACCATCATAGCTGGTATCAATTTCCCACAGACAGCGGTGGTCTTTGTAAAACTGGTTTAGCTGAGAAGTGAAATACTTCATCTTAGCATTCATTGGATCTTCTAGATTAGACCATTCTAACTGTTCTTCAGATTTCCATTCTAGGAATTGCCCATATTCACTACCCATGAAGAGCA
The DNA here is from genome assembly GCA_905221155.1 of bacterium. Classification (GTDB taxonomy): domain Bacteria; phylum Bacillota; class Bacilli; order Lactobacillales; family Streptococcaceae; genus Streptococcus. The sequence goes on from CAJNCB010000001.1 coordinate 604,271, forward strand.
ATTTTTTACCTGGGTGACAAATTTGGTAAGTGTAGAGATTGCGCAAGCCTGCGAATTGATTATAGCGATCTCCCCACATCTTGTGCATCATACTCTTCTTGCCATGAACCACTTCATCGTGTGAGAATGGTAGGAGATAATTCTCCTTGAAGACATACATAAAGCTAAAAGTCACCAGGTTAAAGTCGTATTTACGATAAATCGGATCTTCTTCGAAGAATCGGAGGATATCATTCATCCAACCCATATTCCATTTGTAGTCAAATCCTAGACCATCTGAATCCTTGGTGTCAGTAATCTGAGTAGCTGAAGAACTTTCCTCAGCTATCATCATCACATCAGGATGAACTAGTTTAATGACATCATTCAAGCGTTGAAGGAAATAATAACCTTCATAGTTGAGATTGCCACCATCTTTATTAGGAGTCCATGGAGCATCATCGTAGTCAAGATAAAGCATGTTGCTAACCGCATCCACGCGAATACCATCCAAATGGTAAAAGTCAATCCAAAACTTAATACTAGAAATCAAGAAGGACTGGACTTCATTCTTTCCAAGGTCAAAATTGAGTGCTCCCCAACCATAGTTATGGGCCTTATTATGGTCTTGATATTCAAAAGTCGGTGTCCCGTCATAATAAGCTAAGGCATCATCATTAATGGTGAAGTGACCAGGCACCCAGTCCACAATAACGCCTATATTGTTTAAATGGCATTCCTCAACAAAATCTTGAAACTCTTCAGGGCGACCATAGGCATGCTCTAGAGCAAAGTAACCCATAAGCTGATAGCCCCAACTCAAACCTAGTGGGTGAGACATCAGGGGCATAAACTCAATGTGAGTATAATTCATCTCAACCAAGTAAGGAATGAGTTCATCTTTCAATTGAGCAAAACTATAGGGGCTGCCATCAGGATTTCTCTTCCAAGAGCCAGCATGAACCTCGTAAATATTAACGGGACGCTCTTCAAAACTCAAGCGTTTTCTACGGGCTAGCCAGAGACCATCCTTCCATTTCTTTTCTGGAATATCTGTTAAAATAGCACCAGTCCCAGGTCGTGCCTCATACCGTACAGCCAAAGGGTCAATCTTCATCAGCTGATGACCATTTTCACGTGTGATATGATACTTATAAATTTGGCCTTCTTGAGCAAGACTGGTAAAGACTTCCCAGACTCCAAATTCATTCCGTTCCATCAAAATTTGATTTTCAACCCAATTGGTGAAATCCCCTACCAAGTGAACAGCCTGAGCATTAGGCGCCCACACACGAAAAGTATAGCCATACTCTCCATTTTTTTCTTCCCTATGTGCTCCCAGATAGTGCTGGAGGTGAAAATTTTCACCTGTCACAAAGGTTTCTAAAGCTTTTTTCTTATCCATACACCCTCCTAATTCTGTAAGCGTTTTCTATAGATTTATTATACTACCTTTTTAGGGAAGATTCAAGTAAATTACGGAATTTGCAAAAAAATCTTTTGAAAGTCTTCAACAAATTCACTGATGTGTTCACTTGTAAATCAAGAAATTTTCAGAAACGCTTTGAAAACGAATTGTTTTTTTATAATACTATCATAAAGTTCGTTATTTAGCTAACAAAAATATAATTTTAAGTAAAAAAATAAATCAGGAAACGAATCTCCTGATTTTATTAACAGATAAAGCACCACAAATGAATTTAAATTGTAAATCTATTCTACAAAACTTTAAATACGCTGGCACTAACGCCACCAACTATGTCTTTATCACTTAAATGGCTATTGGTCACCAACAGTTCTAGATTTCCAGCATTTTCAAACTGGAAGTCTTTCCCTTTAGCATTAAATACAACCAGTAAATGTTCTTCCCCTTGAATCTCATAGACAATCCAACCACTATGTTCATTGGCTGAATGAACAAAAACATGATGGTAAATCTCATCATAAGTTGGGTAAGAAAAGGCACTGCTTTCTGTCTTCAATCGAATCATCTGACGGATAAACGCAATACTATCTTGACGCTCATTAATCAAATCCCAGTTCACTTGGTTCACACTGTCAGGAGCATTATAGCTATTCATAGCACGCTCTCTATCATCATGTGTCAGCTCACCATTTTCACCAGTCGCAACCAGTTTAGTACGACCAAATTCTTGACCGATTTCCATAAAGGCCATCCCCTGCATGAGTAGATTCATGGCTGTGGCAGTTTCGACCTTGCGCATGATTTGCTCGGAATTTTGATCTGGATGAAGGGTTGCCAACAAATCGTGAAGATTGTAATTGTCATGTGCTTCCACATAGTTAAGCACTTGATTTGGATGTGTATAGGTTCCTAATTCACGACTGCCTAGGATTGCTTTGGCTAGAATTGGCTCTGTCGCAGCACCGCTGACAAAACCTGACTTGATAGCACCATAAACTTCTCCACCTTTGACAGCATCACGCTGATTGTCATTAAAGAAACCAATATTTGGCATCTGGTATGCATTGTCTTTCTTGGCCTTATCATAAGGTGCAAGACCTGTTCCCATATCCCAACCTTCTCCATAAAGGATAATGTTAGGGTCAATTTCATCCAAGCTCTGACGAATCATCTGCATGGTCTTGACATCATGAATCCCCATCAAGTCAAAACGGAAGCCGTCAATATTGTATTCCTGCACCCAGTATAGAAGAGAATCAATCATATACTTGCGGAACATTTCGTGTTCACTGGCTGTTTCATTTCCAACACCCGTTCCATTCTGGAAGGTACCGTCTGGATTCATACGATAATAGTAATCAGGGACAGTTGTTTGGAAAGGTGCATCAACAACTGAGAAGGTATGGTTATAGACCACATCCATAATGACACCAATACCCGCATCATGATAGGCTTGAACCATGGTCTTCAAATCACGAATAACCTGAGCTGGATCATCTGGATTGGTTGAAAGGCTCGTTTCTGGTGCATTATAGTTTTGTGGGTCATAACCCCAGTTGTAGGTTACATTCCCATCCGCATCATATTCTTTGTGACGGTCTGCAATTGGTTGCAACTGAACATAATTATATCCCAGCTTCTTGATGTAATCAAAAGCAGTTGACTGACCATACTGGTTAACTGTTCCAGTCTGAGCAGCACCTAAGAAAGTTCCTCGAAGATGTTCATCCACACCTGAGGTCGGTGATTTGGTCAAATCACGAATGTGCATTTCACAGATAACTGCCTTACATGGATTTGCCAAGCGCCAAGTAGCATCAGAACCGTGCTTAACCTCAAAGTTTTCAACTTGCTTTTCTTCATGACTCAGGATAGCTGAACGTTTGCCATCAGGACTGGTTGCGATAGTGTATGGGTCGCGAGTAAGACTTTGATGATGAGGGAATTGGACTTGATACTGATAAGCCTTACCAGTCAAATCTTCCTCAACATCCAAACTCCAGACACCAATAGTATTGTCCTTATGATTATAGGAGTAGCTATTGCCTCTCTCCATATCAAATGTTTTCCAAACAGCTGCATCATTCGATGCAGATTCATACACTACCACTTGTACTTCTGTCGCTGTTGGAGCCCAGAGAGCAAAATGAGCTTGATTATCCTCTACACGGCACCCCAATTCCCCTTGGTAACCCCAATGATGGTCAAAACTGGCACTGTTAATAGCCTTATCAAAGGCAAAAGGATTTTGATTTTTATAGAAAGGACTGGCAATAGCAGGATTTTCAGAGTAATAAATCCTGTCATCCCCTTCCAAAATCCAGACCTCTGTTAAAAGAGGATAGTGATTAAAACGGATAGCATATTCTTTACTGGTTTGGCCTGTATGAACCACAAAATTCAAGCTTTCTAAGGCGTGGGAACTTGGGTGTTCAAAACTAAATAAGGCACCAAAATAATCTTCTTTATAGGTCAGCAAATCAATTCGCTGATCCTGACTTTTTACAAAAGAGCAAGTGTCGTATTCTCCATTCTTACGATGGTAATGAATACGCATAGGGTAGTTATACATTTTTTAATTTTCCTTTTTACTTCTTAATTTGTTTCTATTTGACTAATAATTGCTTGACCGATTTTGTTCCGATTAACAAACTAGTTATACTGTCTAAACTCTGGTTTTAAACGATCATTACAGACTTTCTAGCCAAGCTTCATCTCGAACCTCGATACCAAGTTCTTGTGCTTTTTGAAGTTTGCTTCCAGCATCTGCTCCTGCAACGACGAGGTCTGTCTTTTTAGAAACACTACCTGTAACTTTGGCACCAAGACTTTCGAGTTTACTTTTAGCTTCTGAGCGCTTGAGACGTTCTAATTTTCCAGTCAATACCACGGTCAAACCTGACAAGGCTGCATCCGCTACTACCGTCTGTCCTTTATAGTCCAGATTGACCTCAGCTTCTCTCAATTCTCTGAGGAGAATTTCAGAGCCTTCTGTCGCAAAATAAGTCTGGAGACTCTTGGCAATCACACCACCCAAACTCTCAATACTAGCCACTTCCTCTGGATTTGCTTGGGCCAGATTTTCAATTGAATGGAAATGTTGAAGTAACAACTGACTGGCCTTGCTTCCGACATGGCGAATCCCTAGTCCAAACAAGAGCTTCTCAGCAGAATTTTCCTTTGAAGCTTGGATAGCCTGATAAAGTTTACCAGCAGACTTTTCCTTAACCCCCTCTAAAAGGAGGAAATCTTCTTCTTTCAAACGATAAATATCTGCTACATCCTTGACTAAATTAGCAGCAAAGAGCTTCTCAACAATAGATGGACCAAGGCCTGTAATATTCATAGCATCACGAGAAGCAAAATGAATCAAACCTTCCATGATTTGGGCAGGACAACGCGGATTGATACAACGGAGAGCTACTTCATCTTCAAAGTGCAACAAGTCAGAGTTACAACTTGGACAGTTTGTAGGGATATCTAGTTTTTCTTCAGAAATCCGTTTGGACTCTACCACACGTAAAACAGCAGGGATGATATCTCCAGCCTTATAGACGATAACCGTATCGTCTTTGCGGATATCTTTTTCAGCAATATAATCCACATTGTGTAGAGTCGCACGGCTAACAGTTGTGCCAGCAAGCTGAACAGGAGTCAGATTTGCAGTTGGAGTCACAACACCCGTACGGCCAACTGTCCAATCAACTGATAAGAGTTGAGCTTCTTTTTCTTCAGCAGGAAACTTGTAAGCTACTGCCCACTTTGGAGCCTTAACGGTAAAACCAAGATCTTCTTGACCTGCTAGGTCGTTGACCTTGATTACCACCCCATCGATATCATAGGGAAGACTGTCTCGTTCCTCTCCTACTTCTTGGATAAAATTCCAGATTTCATCCATGCTTTTAGCCAGAATTCGCTTAGGATTGACCACAAAACCTAGTTGTTCTAGGTGCTTCAAAACCTTTTCTTGGCTATCACGAGTTGAAGGGCTGGCTTCTTGATAGAGAAACGTTGCAAGATTGCGCTTGGCTACTACTGCTGTATCCAGCTGACGCAGTGTGCCTGCTGCAGCATTGCGAGGATTAGCAAATTCAGGCTCTCCATTTTCTTGTCGTGCTTGGTTGACCTGGTCAAAAGAAGCGCGTGGCATGTAACATTCCCCACGAACTGTAATATCAAGTTCTTCTGGCAAGGTCAATGGAATGTCCTTAACACGCTTAAGATTTTCTGTTATATTTTCACCAACAGAACCATCTCCACGTGTTGCACCAGCAACTAAAATCCCCTTTTCATAAGTAAGCGAGATAGATAAGCCATCGATTTTCAGCTCACAAATATAGGTTGGATGAGCCACTTCCTTACGAACACGCGCATCAAAAGCTTCAAGCTCCTCACGTGAAAAAGCATCCTGCAAACTATAAAGAGGATACTGATGACTGTATTTTTCAAAACCATCTAAAACCTTGCCACCAACACGATGGGTCGGACTATCTGCTAACACTTGATCTGGATAGGCAGACTCCAACTCGACCAACTCACGGTAAAGGCGGTCATACTCACTGTCTGAAACCGAGGGATTATCGCTGGTATAGTACTCAGTCGCATAGCGATTGAGCAAGGCGACTAACTCATTCATTCTTTTATTCATAAAACCATTTTACCATAAACTAAGCCCTCCTCACAAACGAGAAGGGCGGAAAAAACACTTAGATTGGAATTATTTTTAAAACTCAAACAGACTTATGTCTCTTTTTCAAAACGAATTCGTACATAGCCTAGAGCTAAGAAGGACAAGATGACAACTCCTAGCCCAATAATCAAGAAAGAATAAAGATGGACACTTGGAAGAAATGTCATTAAACCTGTTGCAATTGGCATAAATAGTATAGCTAAGGTATAAATCGAACTGAGAACTCTTCCTAGGTATTCATCTTCAACCTTGGTTTGTACCTGAGTAAAAAAGTGAATATTGAACATCGTCATAAATAGTTCACAAATGAAATTTCCTGAAAAAGCAAGATAGGAGGGGAGGGTAAATCCCATTATCATCACTCCAAGTCCAGTCAGTGCCAATAAAAATAAAAGCATTTCCATACTAGCTTTAATCTTACTAGCTAACAGCGCCCCAACAATAGACCCAATAGCACCCATAGTTAAAATAGTGGCATAGGCACCTTGAACTCCATAAAGCTGATTTGAAAAGGGAAGGAGGTAATTAAAAGCTGCAAAGAAAAAATTGACACTTGAAGTCATGACTAGTAAAAAGAAGATTTCCCTTTGCTTCACAATATAGTGAACTCCCTCCTTGATATCAGCACAAATAACTTTGAATGTAAGTTTCTTCTCCCCCAAAGTTTTCTCTTCTTTCTTTGGAAGCAGGGCTACCAAACCAAAAGCAAGAAAAAAACTAAGGGCATCTAATACCAAGGTAATGCGAAGACTTGCAAATTGTAAGACCAGAAAAGAAAGTACAGGAGAACTCACACTGACAACCTGCAAGACCAACTCCAAACGAGAATTGTAGAGGACCAGTTCATCCTTCTCTACCAATTCTGTGATAATGGCCTTATTTGCAGGTCTAGAAAAGGCAAAAGCAATAGCCTGAACAATATTGGCAAGAATCAAAGCTCCAATCATCCAGCTGTCATTCCTTATAAAAGAAATAGACAGACAAAGAATCCCACAAACAAGGTCCGTCGCCATTAAAATCCTACGACGAGAAAAACGGTCTGAAATGACTCCGCCAAAGGGATTTACGAGAATAGATGTGACGAGTTCAGAAATCTGATACATTCCTAAAACAGTCTGGCCGATAGCCCCCATGGAAGCCAACCAGACACTATTTCCATAATCATAGAGCATATTCCCTATCTTGTTAACAGCTCCACGACTAATCAACTGTACGGCATAGCGATTCATATAAAAACTCCTCTCAAATTTTGAAACTATTGTATCAAAATCGAAAGGAGCTTTTTATTTTTTCCCTTATTTG